>CAMVGM010000013.1 GCA_947167015.1 uncultured Bacteroidales bacterium | reverse complement strand
CCGGCAACGACCTGATGGAGCCGGGCAACCAGAACGAGATCGACCGCATCGTCGCGGGCGTGAAGGACGGCAGCTTGGACATCAAGGACGTGGACCGCAATGTACGCCGCATGCTCGAGTACATCGTGAAGACCCCGTCCTTCAAGAACTACCGCTTCTCCAACAAGCCCGACCTGAAGGCACACGCCCAGGTGGCCCGCGAGGCCGCCGGCGAGTCCATGGTCCTCCTGCGCAACGAGGGCGCCCTGCCGCTGAAGGGCAATGAGAAGGTGGCTCTGTACGGCATCTCCGCCATCGACTTCGTCGCGGGCGGCACCGGTTCCGGTGACGTGAACAAGGCCTATGTCGTGAATATGGAAGACGCCATGGCCGGGGCGGGCTTTACCCTGGACAAGAACCTTGCCGACTACTACAAGGCCTTCATCGGCTATGACAAGGCCCAGCAGGCGCTCGCCGGCGCGACGAACAACTGGTTCAGCCGCCGCAAGCTCGCCGAGATCGCCATCCCCGCGAACGCCATCGAGAACGAGGCGAAGTCCAACGACGTCGCCGTCATCGTCCTCGGCCGCAACGCCGGCGAGGGTGCCGACCGCCGCCAGATCGACGACTTCGAACTGACCAACGTCGAGCGCGAGCTGCTCCGCGACGTGAGCACCGCTTTCCATGCCCTGGGCAAGAAGGTGGTCGTGGTCCTGAACATCGGCGGCGTGATCGAGACCGCCTCCTGGAAGAACATGGTCGATGCGATCCTCCTGCCGTGGTCCCCGGGCCAGGAAGGTGCGAACGCCGTCGCCGACGTGCTGACCGGCAAGGTGAACCCTTCCGGCAAGCTCCCGATGACCTTCCCGGTGAACTTCATGGACCACCCGTCCTCCGCCAACTTCCCGTACAACTACACCCGTCCGCAGAACAACGGTTTCGGCTTTGGCCGCGGCCCGCAGCAGCCGGTCAAGGACGTGGACTACACCAACTATGAGGAAGGCATCTACGTGGGTTACCGCTACTTCAGCACCGCCGGCGTGGGCGTGTCCTATCCTTTCGGCTTCGGCCTCAGCTACACCGGCTTCTCCTATAGTAAGCCCGTCGTGAAGGCCACCGCCAACGGTTTCGAAGCCAGCGTCACCGTGACCAACACGGGTGCCGTCGCCGGCAAGGAAGTGGTCGAACTCTATGTGACCGCCCCCGAGGCAGGGCTGGACAAGCCCGCCCGCGAACTCAAGGCCTTTGCCAAGACGCGTGAACTCAAGCCGGGCGAGAGCCAGACCGTCACGATGAAGGTGGACAACTACGGCATCGCTTCCTTCAATGATGCGAACTCCGCCTGGGAGGCCCCCGCCGGGACCTACCGCCTGCAGTTCGGCGCCAGCGTGGAGGACATCCGCGCCACGGTGGACTACAAGCTCAAGAAGACGCAGTCCTGGCCGGTGAACGACCTGTTCAAACTCGACGAACCGCTCAAGGAGATCAAGGTAACGCGCAAATAATCAATCAAATATGAAGAAGGCACTGTTTATTGTCGCCTCCACTGCCATGTTCGCCGCCTGTCAGGGCGGCGAACCGCAGTTGGGGAAGGCCTCCCTGGACAAGGTCCTCGGAGCGATGACCCTCGAAGAGAAGGTCCATTTCGTGATCGGTACCGGCATGGCCGGTTTTGGCGATGAAGGAGCCGCCGCCACCATCGGCGCTACCAAGAAGATCGTTCCCGGCGCTGCCGGAACGACCTATCCCATCGAACGCCTCGGCATTCCGTCCATCGTCCTGGCGGACGGCCCCGCCGGTCTCCGCATCGATCCTGTCCGCGAGGGCGAGGACCGTACCTACTACTGTACCCACTTCCCGATCGGAACCCTGCTCGCCTCTACCTGGAATCAGGAACTCGTGGAGCAGGTGGGTACCGCGATGGGCGAGGAGGTGCACGAGTACGGTGCCGACGTGTACCTGGCCCCGGCCCTGAACATCCACCGTCATCCGCTGAACGGCCGCAACTTCGAGTATTACTCGGAGGATCCCGTGGTGGCCGGCAAGACGGCTGCGGCCTACGTGCGCGGCGTCCAGAAGAATGACGTGGGCACTTCCATCAAGCACTTCGCCTACAACAACCAGGAGACTAACCGTACCGGCAACGACGCCGTGATCAGCCGCCGCGCCCAGCGCGAGATCTACCTGAAGGGATTCGAGATCACGGTCAAGGAATCCGAGCCCTGGACGGTGATGACCTCCTACAACAAGATCAACGGTACCTACACCTCCCAGAGCCGCGACCTGGTCACGACCGTCCTGCGCGACGAGTGGGGATACAAGGGAACCGTGATGACCGACTGGTTCGGCGGTGACGACGGCGCGGCGCAGATCGCGGCCGGCAACGACATGCTCCAGCCGGGTACCGACCTGCAGTACCAGCAGATCATGGACGCGCTGAAAGACGGTTCGCTCACCGAGGCCGAGTTGGACGTCTGCGTGCGCCGCTGCCTGGAACTCGTGCTCCGCAGCCCCAAGGCGAAGGGATATGCCTACAGCAATGAACCCGACCTGACCGGACACGCCGCCGTGACGCGCCAGAGCGCGCTCGAGGGCATGGTCCTGCTGGAGAACAAGGGCGTCCTGCCGCTCAAGGGCACGGGCAAGGTGGCCCTGTTCGGATGCACTTCCTATGACTTCATCCCGGGCGGCACCGGCTCCGGCAACGTCAACCGGGCCTACACCGTGTCCCTGCTGGACGGCCTCAAGAACGCCGGATTCACCGTGGACGAGAGCAAGAAGGACGTCTATCTGAAGCACATCGCCGACGAAGAGGCGGCCTTCAAGGCCTCGCTGCCGGATGACGGAACCTCCGCGTTCTATCCCGTCCCGCGTCCCTCCGAACTCGTTCCTTCCGCAAAGGAACTGGCCGCTTCCGCCAAGGCCAACGACCTGGCTATCATTACTTTCGGCCGTAACTCCGGCGAGTTCTTCGACCGTAGCGGCGCCGACTTCTCGCTGTCCGACAAGGAGCGCAAACTCCTCAAGGACGTGACCGCCGCCTTCCACCGCGCCGGCAAGAAGGTCGTCGTGGTGCTCAATATCGGCGGCGTCATCGAGACCGCCTCCTGGAAGGACATCCCCGACGCCGTGCTGCTGGCCTGGCAGGCGGGGCAGGAGGGTGGCAACTCCGTGACCGACATCCTCACCGGCAAGCAGAGCCCCTCCGGCCGCCTGCCGATGACCTTCCCGGTGAACCTGATGGACGCCGGCTCCTCCGCCAACTTCCCGATCGACGCCGACACGGGCGTGTATTTCATCAACCGCCGCGAGGACGTCGGGCAGAAGGACGTGGACCGCACGGTCTATGCCGAGGATATCTACGTGGGCTACCGCTGGTTCGACAAGAAGGGCCTGAAGGTTTCCTATCCCTTCGGTTACGGCCTGAGCTACACCTCGTTCGACTACTCCGAGCCCGCCGTGAAGGCGGCCGGTGACGGTTTCGAGGCTTCCGTGAAGGTAACCAACACCGGCAAGGTGGCCGGCAAGGAGGTCGTGCAGCTGTACGTGAGCGCCCCTGCGGGCGGCCTGGACAAGCCGGTGCGCGAACTCAAGGCCTACGCCAAGACGCGCGAACTGCAGCCTGGCGAGAGCGAGGTGGTGACCGTGAAGGTGGACGCCTACGGCCTGGCTTCCTTCAACGAAGGAACCTCCGCCTGGGAGGCCGCCGCCGGCGAGTATGCCGTCGCCTTCGGCGCCAGCTCCCGCGACCTGCGCCAGACCGTCCCGTTCACCCTCGCCGAGGCGAAGTCCTGGCCGGTGCACGACGTGCTGGCCCCGAAGGAGCCAATCCAGAAGTTGATATAGCAGCTATTGCCATATGAAGCGTGCCGGTATCAGTTTCGCGATCCTGTCCTTATTGCTCTGCCCGTTTGTTTTATGGGGAGAGACAATCGAGGGTTGTGTTTCCCGGAACATCAAGGGCTCAAGCACTCTGCAATATTCCGTTTCGGGCGTAGGGACCTATTATCTGACGCTCAAATGGGACCGTAATACCAGTCTCGAGGATGACAACAGCTTTGTCCTGTTCCCCGGGAGAATGTCTGATCCTGCAGCGGATGAAATCTTTGTCAAAAACAGGGAAATGCAGGGAGAACTGGGACATTATGAGGACGGGGAGAAAGCGTTTGTTTACAATCCAAACATGACCCCGGGCATGCATATCTACTCAGCTTCTCCCGTCAGGGGCAGGGCAGTCAAGATATCGGCAACAAATAATACACCGCCCACTTCTTATTATCCCCATACCAATCGCCTGACCATTCAGGCCATTCCTGTCGTGAAAGGCAAGTGGCTGTTGGACAAGGCGGTTATCAAACGGGTCGATAACGGCGGAAGCACTGAGGCGGCATCCGTTTCAGCATCCATTCAGATACCATTCGATAAGTCCTACGACGGACTATATGTGGTATGTGTCGGAAACTGTATCCGGCCGGACGGGGTGGTCACCGGGGACTGCAACTATGCGAAATTCTATATCTTCGACAGTGACGTTACAGCAGTAACACAGGATGCGTCCGATGAGGTGGGGGAAGATGATGGTACGGAGATCCCCTGGAGATACATTCTTCCCCTTGCAGGCATTACGCTTATCGGTACCGGTATAGCCACCAGGAAGAAGAAAAACAAGAACAGCAAAAACAACGACGAAAACAACGACGAAAACAACGACGAAAACAACGACGAAATAGAAGAAGATGAACCTCACAGCACCTTCAGGATGATTGTCTGGAAGGAGGTAGGAAACTCGCTTGTTTATGGAGATCCTCCCGTGAAGGTGGGAGCGCGGATTGAAGAAACCACGGCTGACGGAATCGTCGTGCAGCGGCCCGACCTTTCTAAACAGATCAGGATTTCTCCGTCGCGAAATGTCAGCCTTTCAAGACCCGGGTTTGACGGCAATTATTCCTATGCGATGGTCGCTGTGGCGCCTACTCTTGCGAATGAAGTTCCTGAAGATGCGGCTGTGACCTTCAATTTCGTATCCCCGCAGGGACGGTTCCTGAATACGATTGTCTTTCAGGTGATCGATGCCCCCGCCATCCTCGTGGAGCCGGAGATCAGCTTCGCCGCCGGGCAGGGCAAGACCCTCTTCATGGAATTCCGCCTCTGGGGCGCCGCCACGAATCCGGATGGGTTGGAGGTGACTATGGATGACCGGGGGTATCAGCACTTCTCGGCCGAACTCGAGCAGAGCAACGACGATCCGGACGTTTTCCGTATCAATCTCACCGAACACGGCGAGGCAACGGAGCTGCCCGGTACGCTGGAAAGCTATACCTGCACCATCCGGGTGAAGCCCGGCGGAGATCGCCCGGAGGTGGCGGAGAGTTTCAAGATCAACCGCATCCACCTGGGCATGCGGGTGGAGCTGCGCGCCCTCAAGGGCTTCCTCGTCGAACTGGAGAGCACACCCAACCACGACATCCTGCCGCCCATCGGCAACAAGCGGCGGCTCAAGCCCGCCGAGAGCCGGGTGGACATGCAGCTGATCGTCGTGGATGACAGCGATCCTCAGAACGAAGGCAGGATCGGTCCCGTCTTTCCGGACAAAGACCCGGTATTCACCTTCGAAGACGATTTCGAAGGCAGTATGCTCTTTACGGAGAAGCAGGGGGACTACGTGCCCACGCTCGGCGATTTCGTGCAGTACGAGCATTTCTTCTTCCGGGATTTCGAGGGGAAGAACGTCCCTTCGCCCTGCGAACTGCTGAAGTTCCGCTACCAGTTCCGCGGCGGGATGCCCGACGGCTCCTTCTACGGTGTCATCGTGCCCACCGGCGGCTTCCTCGTCCCGCCCAACCGCAGTTTCGCCAAGGTCACGGTCACGATGACCTGGCACGGTCAGGAGTTTAAGCAGGAACTGCGCGTTCCGGTGAACTCCCAGCCCTACCGTGAGGTGGAGGTCCCGCCCGGAGGTGACGTGATGCGGGCCTACGCCCGTTACGACAAGGAAGACCTCAGACGCGAGGAGCAGCTGACCGACCTGCGCCGGAAGATCGTGATGGACACCCGCTTTGCGGAGCTGCGTCCGCTTTTCTACAAACTGACCGTGATGCTCGAGGGCCACGACAAGGTCTTCGGCTTCGACGACCGGGACTACGAGAATATCATGAAGATATTCAAGCAGTATGCGAGCGGGGAGATCGGGACCTATTTTGCCGTTAAGCAGGGTGTCTCGCCGGGAGACGAGGACTTCGACGCCGTTATGGCCACCATCGCGGCGATGGACCGCTCCATTCCGGTCATCATCTGCCGCATCGGTCTGGGCATCGTGACCGGCGGCGCGTCCGAGATCGTGCTGACGCCCCTCAGCGCCCTGGCGGAGATGAAGGAATACGTGGACAATGGCGGTGACAGCGTATGGGGCGGCTTTGCGCAGGTCAGTGTGAAGATCATCGCGATGGAACTGCTCTTTGCCGGGGTCGGCAAAGGATTCAGCAAGATCAAGCAGTGGCGGGCGGCCCGGGCGGACAAGCTCAGGCAGCTGAGTTCCAGAACCAAGCAGATCGGAGCCAGTACCCAGAAGGCCGTGCACAACTCCAAGATTAACGCCACGCTCGCCGAGCGCCCGCCCTTCAGCAGCGGTCCGTCGGCCGACAAAATCGGCAAAGCCGGCCGAAAGGTAAAGGACACCCTCAAGGGAGCGAAGGATTTGGCCGACGACGCCATCGACGGCGTCCGCAAGAATGCCGATACGCTGATGTCCGGCTCGAAGTCCAAGCTCCGGCAGGAGGCCGCCAAGGTGGCCCGGGAGGACGCGCAGAAGATTCTCGACGAGTTCAAGCGCGTGATGAACAATCCTACGGCCACGCAGGAGGAGATGCGCCGCGCCACGCTGGCCCTTCAGGGCAATAAGACCGCGCAGAATCTCCTGCGCAATTCCCCTTCCGACCTGCTCCGGGCCAACTTCAACGCCCAGATGCAGCAGATGTACAACGAACTCGATCCCAAAGTACTCAAGCGGCTGACCGAAAAGCTCAAGGCCAGTGGCGTTGACATGAACAAGTACGAGCTCCAGGTGTTCAACGGTGCAACGGGCAACGACGGTGAACTGCTACGCCTGGGCAAGAGGATCGGCGCAGACCGCGACGTGACTTACCAGATCCGCAGCAAAGCGGGCGGGAAGTGGACCGACCTGAGCGAGCAGCTGATGGAGGATGCTTATTCCGAGGCCTTCAACGAGATGCAGTACAAGTTCATCCCGGCGGACCGGCTCGAGCGCATGAAGACGCTCCTCAAGGCCGACCAGGCCGTTGTGAACGGCAAATACGGCCTCGAGTCCTATGGCGACGACCTGACCCGCATCATCGACAAGACCCGCCAGACGGAGAAACTCGTCGATCCGGACCGCATCGCGCAGACCTATGTCCACAAGTGCCAGGAATGGATGCAGCAGGGCATGAAGGCGCACGAGACGGCCGAACAGCTGCTCAAGTACGGCTACAAGGAAGAGGCCCTGCACGTGCTGGGCTACGGTGAAGCGTTGATCGAAGAGGGCGTCCGGCAGAATGTCAAGCAGTTCAACCGCATCCTGGTGCCCCGCATCGAGGCGGCGGCCGCCAAGGGCGCCAAACTGGACTACACGAGCCTGATGGCCAAGATCCGCATCCTCGAGGGCTTGGGCAATCCGCCGCCTGCAGGGGTCAAATCCGTCAGCCTGGAGGAGGCCAGAACTATTCTGGCTACCAGGTTCGGTGCTACGCTGGATACAGTCGTAGAAGAGTGCGCGCAGGCGATTAAAGATGTTAATGAAGTACTGTAAAATCAACGGGCCGGTGCATGACGTGCTCGCCCCGAAGCAGGCCATCCCCGCGCTCTAAGCGATCGCTGATTGTCAATAGCGGCCCGCTACCAGTCTTCGATGTCGATCTCCGGGAGCTCCAGGTCCAGCCGGGTCGCAGAGGCGACGGACAGGAAGCCCAGGCCTCCTTCCACATTGGTCGGGAAGATGACCGGCTCGACCAGGAGGTAGTTGAAGCCGTTCCGGGATTTCTCCCGGTTGATGGCGTCCAGATAGGCATAGGCACCCTCGTCCAGGGCCAGCAGGCGGACGGTGAGCGTGCGGGTGCAATGGTAGTGGTAACGTATCATCCAGTCCATGGCCTGTCCGTATTCGGAGTTGAGAAGCGGCGTGGAGTCCGTTGAAAACTGCACGTCGGCTCTGTCGCCGGCGAAGCGGCGGTCGGAGAAGATCCGCGTTTTGTTGACCGGGGAGAATTCGAAGAGGAAGCCCGCGTTGGTGTTGTAATAGCGGTCGATCACGTCCTGCGGCGTATAGCCGTCGTTGAGGATGGGATCTTCGCCCGGATCGAGGGGCAGTTCCTGCTCGGACTCACTTTCACTCGTGTTGATGTACATGCCGGGCGTGAATTCGAAATGCTCGTCTTCCGGATACGGGTTCCGGTCCCGCCAGTAATAATCAATCCGGTATTGTTTCCGGAGAGAGAGCCGCAGCTGCCAGTAATCCGCCTGGTCCGGACGTCCCTGGACATGCAGGGTGAAATGCATCCGTCCGTCGCGGGTCAGGGTGTCCGCGGTGGCGGGCAGGGGGGCTTGCGGCGCGACGGTCTGCGCCACGGCACGCATCCCAGCCCCCTCCACATCGATCCGCACCCGGTCGCCCGGGCGGATCTGCGCCTCGAAGCTGTATTGGGCGGATTTCCGGCTGCTGTATGATTCGCTTGCCGGAATCTCCTGCGCCCGGATGGCCGGGCCGTCTCCGACCGTACAGAGGACCTGTGCATCGGTGAGGGGCCGGTTGCCCGATTCGGGGGAGGATACGGAGAGATAGACGGTGTGCTCCGGCTCGTCCGTCGAAAGCAGGGCGTTCAGGACGATCAGTTCGCCTTCCGAGGCCGGGAAGGGCAGTTCGCGGTCGCAGGCGGTCAGGGCCGTCAGGGCCGTCAGGAGGAGGAATATGGGTAGGATCCTTGTTTTCATCGTTTCAGAATTGGCAGGTGTAACTGACGGCCGGCAGGATGGGCAGGTAGGTGATGGCGCGGAGGTATTGCCGTCCACGATCGTCCTGGCTGAAGTCCGTCCAGAGCATGACCAGGTCGGGCGTCTTCGAATTGTAGGCGTTGTATAGCGTGAAGGTCCAGAGGGCTTCGTTGCCGCGGCGGGTGCGGCGGTGCAGGCGGAGACCCAGGTTGAGCCGGTGGGTGGGCGGGAGCCGGAAGTTGTTGCGGCCTGCGGTATAGTCGACGGAGACCGTCTCGGAATGCCACCTGTAGCTGTCTTTTCCGGATCTCGCGTAGTAAGGGATCTCTGTCTGGCGCAGGGGGAGCGAGGCGGCGCCGCCGGTGGCGAAATACCAGTCTGCCGTGAGGTCCCATTTCTCCGAGAAGCGGTGGCTGGCGAAGAGATTGACGGTGTGCCGGCGGTCATATTTGTCCGGGAACTCCTGTCCCAGGTTGATGCTGCCGTCCGGGAAACGGCGAGTGCTCCGGGCAAGCGTGTAGGCGAGGGATCCGGTCGTCTTGCCGCGGGTCCGGGCCACCTGGAATTCGATGCCGCGGGCGCGGCCCTCCCCGACGGAGACCTGCTCTTCCCAGCGGTTGTTGTTGAGGATGAGCAGCGAACCGTCGCGGTAGGCGAGCAGGTTGTCCATCCGCTTTAGGTATCCCTCGACGGAGAACTCCCAGCCCGGCAGACCGTCCCAGTAGGCGCCGAGGCTGTACTGGTCTGAGGTCACGGGCGGGATGTCTGCCGTGACCGGGCACCACAGGTCCAGGGGCAGGGTCAGGGTGGAGGCGGTCAGCTGGTGGACGTACTGGCCCATGCGGGCATAGGCGGCCTTGACGGCCCAGCCCCCGCCCGGGGCATAGCGGAGCGAGAGGCGGGGCTGCAGCGAGAGATAGTCCCGCCCCTGGGTACGGAACCATGCGAGATGGAGTCCGGGATTGACGGAAAGGTGCTCCGAGACCTTGAAATTGTCTTCGGCGTACACGAAACTCTCCGTTCCCGGGTAGTCGTCGTTGTCCACCAGGCGGTAGGTCTGCTGACCGCTCCTTTCGTCCGGTTGCGTGACATCCATGACGGCCGGGCGGTAGAGGTGGTGGGTCCAGCCGGCGCCGAAACGGACCAGGTGCTCCGGAGAAGGGGTCCAGTCGAAGTCGGTCCGCAGGCTCCAGTCGCGGATGCCGGAGGCGTATCGCAGGGCGAAGGCCAGCGGCTGCGTCATTCCCGAATGGTATTCGTCGTCATCGAAACGGAATCCCGTCCCGTAGCGGTTGAAAGCGGCGGTCGTGCTGGCGTGCAGGCGGCTGCCGAACAGGTGGTTCCAGCGCAGGGCGGCGACCGTGTTGCCCCAGTTGGCACGCAGGACGGAATGGTCCTCGCGGAAACTGGAAACGTCTCCGGCCGTGAAGCGGCTCTCGTAGCGGCCGTCCATGAAGAGGTGGTCGTTACCGTGGTACAGCATCAGGTGCATCCGGTCTTTGTCGGAGAGGATCCAGTTGAGCTTGGCATTCAGGTCATAATAGAAAAAGTTGACCTTTTCGTCCTGGTTCTTGAGTGCCAGCGCCAGGATCGGGCTGACCAGCAGGGAGTGCAGCGCACGCGCGCTGATAGAATAGCTGAGCCGGTCCCGGACGATGGGGCCTTCGATGTGGAAGCGCTCGCTGGTGGTGCCGACGGTGAAGGAACCCTCGGTCTGCCGGAGGTTGCCTTCGTTGGTCCGCACGTCCACGACGCTGGAGATGCGGCCGCCGTAGCGGGCGGGGAAGGCACCCTTGTAGAGCGTCACGTCCTTGATGGCGTCCGGCTGGAAGACGGAGAAGAGCCCCAGCATGTGGTCGATCCCGTACAGGGGGATGCCGTCGAGCATCACGAGGTTCTCCTCGGCGCCGCCGCCGCGCACATGCAGCCCGGTGAAACCCTGCATCCCGGACTGGATGCCGGGCAACTGCTGCAGGCCCTTGAGGACGTCCGGCTCGCCCAGCAGGGTGGGCGTCGAAAGGATCTTGACCAGGGGCATCTCGACAGAGCCGGGATAGACGGACTGCAGGCCTGCGTCCTTGCGGGAGACGATGCGGGCGGCTGCGAGTTCGGCGTTTCCGGCCAGGGCGAAGCTGAGGGTGGAGTCCCGCTGCAGGTCAAGTGTGATATCCTGCTGGCTGAAACCCAGATGCGAAATCCTGAAATGATAACTTCCGGCTGGCAGCGGGAGGGAGTAGAAACCGAATTCGTTGGTGACGGTGCCGACCGTTCCGGTCAGGATGCCGGCCCCGATCAGGGGTTCGCCCGAAGTGGCGTCGGTGATGTAGCCGCTGAGGGTGACGCGGCGTCCGCGCGGGGTGGCCGGCTGCGCCGGGGCGGCTTTCAGCACGACGTTGCGGCCGCGCAACTGCCAGGAGATGCCGCTGCCCTCGAAAGTCTGTCGGAGGGCATCTTCCAGGGGCAGCGTGGCGGACAGTTCCGGCAGTTGTCGGGGGGCATCGAGGACGCCCCGCAGGGAAGCGTCGTAAAGGAAATTGATCTTGTATTGCGTGTGCAACTGCTCCATCCGGGAGGACAGTTTGTCCTGCGCCGTGGCCGGAAGGAGGAGAAACAGAAACAACAGAAAGCAGATGAATCTTTTCATAGTCAGTCGATTACAATATGGATGTCGAGTGCGGACTCGATCAGGGATACGATTTCGCCGAGCTCTTCGCCTTCGAATTCGCCTGTCAGGCGGCGGTCGCGGGCATCCGTGCGGAGGGCGTGCCCGAAATGGCTGGAGAGTTCGCGCAGGACCTCTTCCAGCGGGGTGTTTTCATAACGGAAAACGTGGGTGGCCCAGGCGGCGGGATTGGCGCTCTCCGCCTCCGACAGGCCCGGGACCGTGGCCCCCGGGGCGAGTTCGGCATGCATCCCGCGGGTCAGGATCACGCCGTCCTCCTCGCGGACGCTTTTCCGGGCTCCGGAGGGGGCGGCGGCGAAGAGCACGCGGCCGTCCACGACGTCTACGGCCGTGCCTGTGTCGTCCGTTTCAATCTGGAAGCGGGTGCCGAGCACGCGCACGAAGCCTTCCGAGGCCGTGATCTCAAAGGGGAGCGATTCGTTGCGTTCTACCGAATAATATACCTTTCCTGTCTGGGCGACGGCCCGGTCGCGGCGGCCGAAGCCGTGGCGGCGGAAACTGAGCGTAGCGCCGGGGGCGAGGGTGGCCCGGGATCCGTCGGGCAGGACCACGGCCTGGACGCCCGCTGCGGCAGGAATGACGGCCTGGGGCGCCGGACGGAATAGGAACAGGCCCAGGACCAGCACGGCGAAGGCGCTTGCGAGGGCATAGCCCCAGACAGGGCGGAAAACCTGGCTGCCGGGCCGGCGGACGGGAGTGCCGCCCTTTTGACGGATTTGCCGCCAGGCCCGTTCCGGGTCGAAGCGTCCGGCTTTCCAATGTTGCGCGACAAAGCGCAAGATATCTTCTTGGATTTCTTTCATTTCGGAATCGTTTCTGCCCCTATGACGCAATGGTCGGGAAAAAGTACCATCCGCCCGAAAGAAAAAATACGCGGGACGCTTTCGCTTTATGCCAGCGGGAGGCAGGGGAGGAGCAGGATGTAATCCAGGATGCCGGCGGCGCCGTCCCGCAGGCTTTGTAGCGCGCGGCTGATCTGGTTGCGTACCGTATTGACGGACAGGCCCGTGGCGTCGGCGATCTGTTCGTAGGTCAGGCCGTCCCGTTTGCTCATCAGCAGCAGTTCCCGGCGCCGGGCCGGCAGCCGGTCCACCGCTTCCCAGAGCCTGGCTTCCAATGCGGAACGGTCCACGGCCTCTTCGTCGCTGATGACGCCGGCGGCATCTTCGGGCAGGAGTTGCTCCGGCTGCCGGCCCTGGCGCCGCAGGATGTCGATGCAGCGGTTGCGGACGATGGCATAAAGGTAGGCCTTGGCATTGTCCGTACCGGCCCCTTTCTGCCACCAGGCGGTAAAGGCCTCCTGGACCACGTCCTCCACGGCGTCCGCATCCTTCAGGTAATGCAGCGCATAGACGCAGAGCGGCCTGTAGAGGATGCGGAAAAGATCGCGGATGTCAGGATTCTGTCCCATTGTGCGCAAAGGTAATTTTTTTTTCTTATCTTGCAGAAAATATCTTTTCGCGATATGAGAAAGTGGATCCATCGTGGCCTGAAAGGCCTTTCGCTCACGACGGCGCTGTTCGTTTTCCAGGCCTGCTACGGCACGCCGATGACGGCACCGGAGGAGGACTACCTGGCGGCTCCCGAAACGGAAGTCGTCGACGAGGCCCTGCAGGATGCCGCTCAGAGCGGAGAACTCCTTCAGGAAGGGGTGGAGGAAATCGCCGAATGATCGGCCGGCTGCTCCACCGCGCCTTCCGCGCCAACGAGACGGCGGTGCACGAACTCAACTACCTGTTCTGGGAGTGCACGACCCGCTGCAACCTTCACTGCCGCCATTGCGGCAGTGATTGTTTTGCGGCGAGCCGTGACGTGGATATGCCCCTGGAGGACTTCCTGCGGGCGTTCGACACCATTCCCGCGGCGGAGCGCGCCCATCCTTTTACCGTGATCCTGACGGGGGGAGAACCCCTGCTGCGCCCGGACATCGCCGACATCGGCAAGGCCCTGCGCGGCCGCGGCGTAGGCTGGAGCATCGTCTCCAACGGCTGGTTCTATGACGAGGCGATGCACCGGAAACTGATGGCGGCCGGCCTGGGCGCGCTGACCATCAGCCTGGACGGTTTGGAAGAAGCGCACGACTGGATGCGCGGACGCGCCGGGAGTTATGCCCGGGCGGAGCGCGCCATCGCCCTGGCGGCCGCCGAGCCGCGCCTGGCCTTCGACGTGGTGACCTGCGTGAACAAACGGAACTTCCAGGAGTTGGATGCGCTTCACGACCGCCTGGAGGCCCTGGGCGTGAAGCAGTGGCGCATCTTTACCATCATCCCCATCGGCCGCGCTGCGGAGGATCCCGAGATGCATCTCTCGGACGCGGAGTTCACCGCGCTGATGGAGTTCATCGTCCGGAAACGCCGGGAAGGCGGGAAGATGAAGGTGACCTTTTCCTGCGAGGGATATCTGGGCCGCTACGAGAACCAGGTCCGCGACGTGCCGTATTTCTGCCACGCGGGCGTCAACATCGCCTCGGTGCTGATCGACGGGCACATCTGCGCCTGCCCCAACATCGACCGGGACGCTTTCAGCCAGGGCAATATCTATGAGGACAGCCTGTACGAAGTGTGGGAGAAACGTTTCCAGCCCTTCCGCGACCGCAGCTGGACGCGGCGGGGCCGCTGTGCCGGCTGCAAGGTCTGGCGCGACTGTCTCGGGAACGGGATGCACAACTGGCACGGCGACTGTGCCGAAGTGCTCAACTGCCACTACGGCAAGATTTTAAATAAAACTGTATGAAAAAAGGAATGATACTGTCCCTGCTCGCATTGGCCGCGCTGTTGCCGCCGCTGCGTGCCGAGGAAGGGATGTGGCTGCCGTCGCTGATCGCGCAGCGCATCGATGACATGCGCGCCCACGGCTTCCGCCTGACGGCCGAGGATGTGTACAGCGTCAACCAGGCATCGCTCAAGGACGCCGTCGTACTCTTCGGCTCGGGCTGTACGGGCGAGGTCGTCTCGCGGAACGGCTTGCTCTTCACGAACCACCATTGCGGCTACGGCCAGATCCAGCAGCACAGCAGCGTGGAGCACGATTACCTCAAGGACGGCTTCTGGGCGGCTTCCCGCAGCGAGGAACTGCCCAATCCGGGACTGACCGTAAGTTTCCTGGAGCGGATGGAAGACGTCACGACGCCCGTCCTGCGGGGGTACAAGCCCTCGATGAGTGAGGCGCAGCGCGATTCCGTGGTGAAGGCGAACTCCGACGCAATCGTGAAGCAGGTCGCCGATCCCGGCCGCGGCATCCGCGCCCGCGTGGAGGCGCTCTACTACGCGAACCAATATTTCCTTTTCGTCTATAAGGTGTACCGCGACGTGCGCCTGGTGGGCGCCCCGCCTTCCTCCATCGGCAAGTTCGGCGGCGATACCGACAACTGGATGTGGCCGCGTCATACGGGGGATTTCTCTATCTTCAGGATTTATGCGGATAAGAACAACGAACCGGCTGATTATTCGGAAGATAACGTCCCCTATACGCCGAAGCGTTTCTTCACGGTTTCGCGTGCCGGCGTGAAGGAGGGGGACTTCACCTTCGTGTACGGCTGCCCGGGCAGCACCAAGGAGTATGTGACTTCGGACGAGGTGCGTTACGTGGGTGAGGTGTCCGATCCGGAGAAGATCGCCCTGCGCACCAAGCGGCTCGATATCCAGAAGAAATACATGTCGCAGGACCAGGCGGTGCGCATCCAGTATTCCGCCAAGAATGCCAATGTCTCCAATGCCTGGAAGAAATGGCAGGGCGAGGCGAAAGGCATCGCTCGCCTGGGCACCGTGGCCGACAAGCAGGACTTCGAGCGGCGTTTCCGTGCCTGGGCGGCGGGGACCGCCTACGAGGGTGTGCTGAACCGCCTGGAGGCTCTCTACGCCCGCCGGAACCCGTATTATCGCGCCTACGAGTACTATACCGAGACGGTGCGCACCATCGAACTGCTGCAATTCGCGAACAACGTCCGGACGGCCCTCGCCGACAAGAAGCCCGTCGCTCCGCTGGCGGAGTCGTTCTTCAAGGATTACTACCAGCCCATCGACGAGGAGATCTTCGTGGCGATGACGGAAGCCTTCGACAAGAACATGCAGCCTGCGTTCAAGCCGGCGTGGTTCCGGGAGAAACTCTCCGCCTACGGGAGCGCGGAGGCCTGGCGGGACGATCTCTTCTCCCGTTCTCTCTTCACGGACCGGGCGCGCGTGGCCGCCCTGACCGCCGCCGATCTGCCCGCCGTGGAGGCCGACCCCGCCTGGGAGATGTACAACGCGTTCTATGAGTGGTATCGCAGTGATTTGCAACCTGTTATCACGGAGGTGGAGCGCGACCTCCGGCTGTCGTACCGCGATTATATGCGGGCGCAGATGGAGTTCGACCGCGACCGGCAGTTCTATCCGGATGCCAACCTGACGCTGCGCGTCGCCTACGGCCACGTGGCGGGCTACAGCCCTTCCGACGCCGTGTACTATTCGCCCGTGTCCACGCTCAAGGGCATCATCGAGAAGGACAACCCGGACATCTTCGACTACGACATCCCGCAGGTCCTGCGCGACATCTACGCCGAGGGCGGACACGACGCCCAGCCGGTGTGCTTCCTGGCCACGAACCATACTTCCGGCGGCAATTCGGGAAGCCCGGTCATCAATGCCGACGGCAACCTCATCGGAATCAACTTCGACCGCGTGTGGGAGGGGACGATGAGCGACCTGGTCTTCGACCCGGACTACTGCCGCAACATCTCGCTGGATATCAGGTACCTGCTCTTCGTCGTGGAGGAGATCGGACACGCCGGATGGCTGTTCGACGAGATGGTCTTCGCAGATTGAGAAAAAGCCCGGTGAAAAACTTCACCGGGCTTTTTCGTGTCAATGACAAATCCTATTTGAACAGGAGTTGCGCGAACTGGTAGAGGCTGCGGCGCCAGGTGTGCCATTCGTGCGCCGTACCCTCCGAGACATAGCCCACGGCGTTCATGCCGATGCCCCTGAGGTTCTCGGCCGCTTCCATGACCCGGGGATTCTCCTTGCTTCCGCAGCTCATGAAGACGAGCTTGTTGGTCTTCTGGAAGCCCGCCGCGCCCTGGATGTCTTCGGGGCTCATCGTGCCGCCGCTGAACATGCCCACGTACGCGAACATGGTGGGGTTGGCCAGGGTGATCCTGCGGGTCTGGCCGCCGCCCATCGACAGGCCGGCCATCGCCCGGTGCCTGGCGTCGGCGATCACGCGGTATTCTTTCTCCACCATCGGGATGATGTCGGTCAGCAGGACCACCTGGAAGCCGTCGTTATTGGCGCGCTGGCCCGGCTGGGGCTTGGGCAGCATTTCAGCATACTGGCCCACCAGATGGATGTTCTGGCCCTGGCCGTAGTCCATGACCACGATGAACGGGACGGCCTTGCTGGCGGCGATCAGGTTGTCCAGGATCTGGCCGGTGTGGCCCTGGGCCGACCAGCCCTGCTCGTTCTCGGCGTTTCCGTGCTGGAGGTACAGGACCGGATACTTCTTCCTGGGGTTCTTGTCATACTCGGCCGGCAGGTAGATGTAGCAGTGGCGCATGCTCCCGGTGGCTTTCGACCAGTAGTATTTCTCTACGATCGAGCCCTGGGGCACGTTCTTGACCTGCCAGAAATCCATGTCGTCGGAAGGGATCTCGATGCCGCTGCCCCAACGGCCGGCGCCGAAGAAATAGACGGTCCCGGGATCGGGAACCGAAGCTCCGTCCACCTCGAGCTGATAGTAGTGGAAACCTACGTCCTGGGGATTGGAGGTGCCGGTCCACACGCCCTGCTCGTCCTTGACCATCTCGTATTTCACGCCGCCGATGTCCAGCCGGACCGCATTCGCCTGCGGCGCGCGGAGCTGTGCGCGGACGGCGCCCTGGGAGTTGACCATGGGATACTGGCGTCCCAGCTGGTTGGTGACGTTCGGCTTGAAATCTTCCACGGCTCCGGTGAACGACGGCGCGATGTTGTTTCTCTGCTGGGCGGATGCGGACAACGCCGCCAGCAGCATGACGGAAAAGAGGATCTTTTTCATTTTTTTACGGATTGGTTCGGTTAGCAATAATTGGTTCGGTAACTTGCCGATATGCAAATATAACAAGTTGTCCGGAGAATCAAAGAAGATTCCTGCTATCTTTGAAGCCGGTAAGACGGATTGAACGATGGAAGAACCTATTCTCAACGCACACAACAAGGAAGAGTATCCGCCGATGCATACGGCGGAGCATATCCTGAACGGGACGATGGTCCGTCTGTTCGGCTGCCCGCGTTCGCGCAATGCCCACATTGAACGGAAGAAGTCGAAGTGCGACTACCTCCTGGACGCCTGCCCGACGGAGGAGCAGGTGGCCCGGATCGAGGCGGCGGTGAACGAAGTGATCGGCCGCCACCTGGACGTCACCGTCGAGTTTATGACGCGCGACGAGGCGGCCGCCATCGTGGACCTGGGCAAACTCCCGGATGACGCCTCTGAGACGCTCCGGATCGTGCACGTCGGTGACTACGACGCCTGTGCCTGCATCGGGGCCCACGTGAAGAACACGGCTGAAATCGGCAGCTTCAGGATCCTGAGCCACGACTTCGCGGACGGCCGCTGGCGGGTCCGGTGGAAAGTGACGGGAAACGAATAATCCCCCTCAGAACTGTCTGAGAGGGATTTCTGTGGAGCATAGGGGATTCGAACCCCTGACCTATAGATTGCGAACCTATCGCTCTACCAACTGAGCTAATACCCCGAAAGCGGATGCAAAGGTAAACATTTTTTTTGAATTCCCTATATTTGTATTCCAATGCAGGGGACTTTCATCAAGAATTACGGCTTTACCCTCGCCCTGCTCGCGGGGGTGGCCGCCGGGGCCGTGTGCGGGATCGTCTGGGGGCGGGGGACCGCCGTGGTCCGTCCCGTCGGCGAACTGTTCCTGGACGTGGTGTTCGTGCTGATCGTGCCCCTGGTGGCCTTCAGCATGGCATCGGCCACCTGCAAGGTCTGCCGCAGCGGCATCGCGTGGAAACTGCTCGGAACGACGCTCGGGACCTTCCTGCTGCTGTCGGCCGTCGCCGGCGCCGTGGCCTTCGTCCTCTTCCTGCTCTGGAATCCCTTTCCGGCCGCCGATCCCGCGGCGTTCCTCTCCGACATGCAGCCGGCGGAGGGAGGCGGAGGCGCCCTATCCCTGAAAGGGGCCATCGCGGCGTCGCTGCTGCCGCTCATCGCCGTTTCCATGGCGGTGGGCATCATCGTCGCCCTGTTCCGCGAAAAGGGGCGCAAGGCCGCGGCGTTCCTGGATTCGGCTACGGCCTTCACCGTCAAGCTGATGCGCTGGGTGATGCTGGCCGCGCCCGTTGGCATCGGCTGCTATTTCGCCTGGACGGTGGGCAGCCTCGGCGGGGCGGTCCTCGGAGGATATGCCGACGCCGTGCTCATCTACCTGGTGGCGGCGATACTGGTTTTCTTCGGGGTCGATTCCGCCTGGATCCTGGCATCAGGCGGGAAGAGCCTGCTGGGACGCTACTGGAAGGGGATGGTCCCGCCCGCGCTGACCGCCCTGGCCACCTCGTCCAGCGCCGTGTGCATCCCCCTCGGGATGGAAGCCGCCGCGGGAATGGGGGTCCGGCCGCTGGTCGCGGACAGCGTCATCCCGCTCGGGACGAACATTCACAAGGACGGATCGGTGATCGGCGGCGTGGTGAAGGTCGTGTTCCTGCTGACCGTTTTCGGCGCCGGAGCCCCGTCCTGGGGCGCTTTCCCCCTCGTGGTGGGCGTCGGAATCCTGGTCGGGACGGTGATGGGCGCCGTGCCCACGGGCGGGATGACCGGCGAACTGCTGATCTGTTCCGTTTTCGGCTATCCCCCGGAGATGGCGGCCGTCCTGATGGTCATCAGCACCTTGATCGACATCCCGGCCACCCTGCTGAACGTGTCCGGCAACGTGGTCGCCGCCGCGCTGGTGAACCGGCTGGCGGGGGACTCAGGGAAGTAAGAGCCGCCGGAGTCCTTCCACGCTTTCCGCGATGATGTTTCCTGCCAGGTCTTCCCGGCTGCGGTAGCCCCAGCTGACGGCGATGGCGCGAATGCCGCCGTTTCCGGCCGTATGCATGTCGGTGGGGGAGTCTCCCACCAGGACGGCGTCCACGGGGCCCGTTCCGGCCTTTTCCAGTGCTTCCCGGACGATTTCCGGGGAAGGCTTGAGCGGAACCCCGGGCCGGTTGCCCAGGATGGCTGAAAAAACGATGTCGGGGAAGAATTTCCGGATCAGGCGTTCGGTGCCCTCCTGGAACTTGTTGGAGACGACAGCCATCTTCACGCCGCGCTCCTGCAGTTCGGACAGCAGTTCCGGCATGCCCGGATAAGGGCGGGAGTGCAGGTCGATGTGGGCGGAGTAATAACTCTTGAAATCCGCCAGGGCGGCATCGACGGCGGCGTCGTCGTCCTGCAGGGCGGAAGGCAGCGCCTGCCGCACCAGGTTGCGGACGCCGTGCCCCACCATCCGGCGGTATTCGGGCGTGGCGTGCAGGGGGAGTCCGCGCAGCGCCAGGGCGTGGTTCACGGCGGATCCCAGGTCCTCCAGCGTATCGATCAGCGTGCCGTCCAGGTCCCAGAGCACCAGTTCCGCGGGTACGAACAACCGCCGGTAGGCTTCCGCCTTTTTCTCCAGCGGGAGCGGATAGGCGCGAGAAGTGGAGGGCATGCGCCAGAAGCGGACGGTACGGGAGCCGGCGTGAAGCAGGGTCCATCCGCCGACCGGTGGGATTTCGCATCCGAACGTGCCTGCGATGACCTCGGTGGCCTTCTGGCCGGTCGTGACCAGCGTGCGGCAGTCCGGAATCCGTTCCAGCAGGGCCGGCACGTCGGTGGGCGTGACCACTTCCAGGAAGGCGTCGGAGGCGTTGTCTTTCAGGCGACGCACTTCGCAGGCGGTGTCGTAGAAGGCCAGGCCCTCGTGCTCGCAGAAAGCGCGGATGGCCGCCTCGTCGAAGCGTTTCTCCGCGGGGATGCAGAAGTGGTTCCGGTCGCCGAAGCGGAGGAGCCCCAGGATGCGCCAGAAGTCGTTGATCCAGTTGGGGTAGTAGAACGGCATGCACCAGCGCCGGGGCTGCGGCGGGAAACTGCCCAGGAAAAGGATGCGCGCACCCTGGGGCAGGAAGGGCTGGAAAGGATGTTTTTCAGCAGGCATGGGCCGGACGTGTCATTCTCCCGTGAATTCCCCGGCAAAGAGGATGGATCCCGTGGCCGCTTCGGTGATCAGGTAGATGAACGGACGGTCGCAGTGGAACTGGATGACGCGCATCGGCGCGACGGCGGTGGCGCCGATTACGCCGGCCGAGGTGACGGCGGCGGCTTCCGAGCCCTTCTCGTCGACCTTGATCACGGCGTCCTGCTGCACGAAGTCCAGGCAGGTCGCCAGCGCCGACATCTTCTTGAAATCGGCCCCTTCCTTGAATGCCCCGGGCATTCCCAGCTTGCAGAGGATGTCGTTCAGCTGGATGTGGAAGCGGGTTTCAAACTTGGGCAGCCACAGGTTGACCTTCGAACTGGCGTACATCTGCCCGCTCACCGTCTCCCAAGAGGCGGCGTCGAGCGAAGCGAGCACTTCGGCGACCGTACGGCCTTCCTGCGGCAGCAGCAGATACATCGCGTAGGAACCGTTGCCGTAGGGGAGGCGGAGGCAGCGGAAAAGCGCGTCCTCACCATAGGCGAACTTCCGTTCCTGCTGCATCATCAGGACCTGTTCCTCTTCTCCGGAGGCCGTGCGGAAGGTCCGTTCCCGTGTGCTTGATTTGGAGAACTGATGCTCCCAGCTGCCCTTGAAATACAGGGCGTTGAGCAGGTAGGCGAACATGGAGGGCTCGACTTTCTCCAGGACCGCGGGAATCAGGCCCTCCGTCTGTTTGCTGCACCAGCCGTTGATGGCGCGCAGGGCGGCGTTGCCGTTCCGGAAGTCCAGGTTTTTGACCTCGGCATCATAGTAGGTTTCGGTCAGTTGCTGGAAATCCTTCCGGATGGGAAACTCCTGGTTTACGAACACGGCGTTCCCGATGCGCAGTTTCGTGTCCGGGTCGAGTTTCGGGAAACGCTTGAGCAGCAGACGATTATAGTCGTTCAGCGCATCCAGCCGGTCAGCCTGGATGCCGAGCGTGGCGGCGATTTCGTCGGCCGTCGCGGCCTGGGCGCCGTTCAGGATCACGCCTAGCAGGAACTGCAGGCTTGCAGGGGAGACGAACCAGTCGCCTTTGCCGGCCTGTTCGACCTGTTGGAGGAAACGGAAGGAGAAATCGTTGCCGGCAGCGGCCAGGGCCTTCTGCTCCGGAGTCAGGGTGATGGGCTGGGCGGAAAGGGATCCGGCCGCCAGGAATGCGAGAAAAGCCATTTTCTTCATCGTAAACAGGGTTGTTGGTCCGGGGCAGTCGTTGCAAAAACAGAGCCAGATTGAGGTGGTACAGGATGAAGGAAAAATGCTTAATTTTGCGGCTGAAAAAGAAATGGATATGAAAACGCTGAAACGAATTCTCCTGGCGGCCGCCGTATTGGCGTTCGCCGTCGCCTGCGGGCAGAATAAGGCCCCGAAGGTGCTTGTACTCTATTATTCCCAGACCGGTACGACCAAGGCCGTGGCCGAAGAACTGCAGGCCCGCCTGGGCGCCGACATCGAGGAAATCCTCCCCGTGCAGGCGTACGACGGCAGTTATCAGGAGACCATCTCCCGCGGGATGCAGGAGATGAACGGCGGCTCGATGCCGGCGATCCAGCCCCTCAAGGCGGATGTCAGCAAATATGACGTCATCTTCCTGGGCTATCCCGTCTGGTTTGGCACCTACGCCAACCCGATCGGCACCCTGCTGGACGAAGTGGACTTCAGCGGCAAGAAGCTGGTCCCGTTCTGCACCTTCGGCAGCGGCGGGCTGGATGCCAGCGCGAAGGCCATCCAGGCGAAGGAGCCCGGTGCCGAGGTGCTGCCCGGTTACGGCGTCCGTGCCGCGCGTGCCGCTGCGGTGCCCGCCGAAGTGGACCGTTTCCTGAAGGCGGGCGGCTTCATCGCCGGAGAGGTGGAAGCGCTGGAGGATTTCCCGGCCGCACATCCGGTGTCCGAAGCGGAATCCGCCATCTTCGACACGGCGGTGGGCAACTACCCGATGATCCACGCCAAGGCGGTGGAAGTGGCTTCCCGCACCGTTCCCGGCGGAACGGAATACCTGTTCACGGCAGCCGACCTGCCGCGCGAAGGGGCACCTGCCGCACCGGCTGCACCCTTCAAGGTGTACGTGATCGCCCCTGACGGCCAGGCGCCTGAGTTCACGCAGGTGGTGAGATAAGCGCCGGACCGGCGTACAAAGAATAGAACCGGCGGGCTGCCAGCCTGCCGGTTCTTATTGTATCAATGGTGCAGATAATAGCGCGTAAGTGATTGTCAAATAGACAATATGCTTAGCACGCTGATGAGCTCCTTGTCGATGGGCTTGTCCATCTTGATGGCGCGGGAGATGGGTACGTAAACGATTTGGTCGTTCTTGATGCCCACCATCACGTTGCGCTGGCCTTCCTTGAGCGCCTCGATCGAGGCGACGCCCAGGCGGCTCGCCAGGATGCGGTCGTAGGCGGTGGGGGAGCCGCCGCGTTGGAGATGGCCCAGGATCGACACTTTCACGTTGTATTCCGGATACTCCTGCCGGACGCGTTCGGCATAGTGCATCGCGCCGCCGTCCTTCTCGGATACGAGCACGATGCTGCTGTTCTTGCTCTTGCGGATGCCGCGGCCGATGAAGGTGGCCAGCTGGTCGATGTCCGTCTGGTCCTCCGGGATGATGGCGGCCTCCGCCCCGGCGGCAATGGCGCTGTTCTGCGTGAGGAAGCCGGCGTCACGCCCCATCACCTCCACGAAAAAGATGCGGTCGTGGCTGTTGGCGGTGTCGCGGATCTTGTCCACGCACTCCATGATGGTGTTGAGGGCGGTGTCGTAGCCGATCGTGGAATCCGTGCCGTAGAGGTCGTTGTCGATGGTGCCGGGCAGGCCGATCACCGGGACGTCGAATTCGCTGGCGAGGGCCTGCGCGCCGGCGAGGGAGCCGTTGCCGCCGATGACCACGAGCGCGTCGATGCCGAATTTCTTGACGTTCTCGTAAGCCTTGGCGCGGCCTTCCGGGGTGCGGAACTCGTCGCTGCGGGCGGTCTTGAGGATGGTGCCGCCCCGCTGGATCGTGTTGCTGACGCTGGCGCTGTTGAATTCCTTGATGTCGCCCATGATCAGGCCTTCCCAGCCGCGGTAGATGCCGAACACCCGCCAGCCCTCGTAGATGGCAGCGCGCGTAACGGCCCGGATCGCGGCGTTCATTCCAGGTGCATCACCACCTGAGGTAAGGACACCTATTGAATTGATTTTCATTTTATTGAAAATGTATTATCTGGTAATTTCCTTGGCGTTTTCCCGCGAAAAAGCGAGGATATTCTTGATGATGTCGTCCGGTTCGTCGGAAATCGAGAGCAGCAGGTCGTGGTATTTGCCGCGCGCCATCATGTCTTCGAGGAAAGGATAGACCGGAATGTCCTTGGTGAAGAAGTCCACGCCCATGAAGGCCATCGGGCTGGACACCTCGCAGGTCTTGTAGTGGTCCTGCGCGGCCTCCTGGAAGATTTCCTGCATGGTTCCGGCGGAACCCGGCGTGAAAATGATGCCGCCCACGGCCACGGTGAGGATGGTGTCCTCGCGGATGCTGTTGTCGTAGTACTTCGCAATCTGGGTGGCGAACGGCGTGGAAGGCTCGTGACCGTAGAACCAGGTCGGGATGCCGAGGCTCCGGAAGTGCGTCTGCGGGAAACGCTCCATCACCCGGAAGGAGGAGGAGAGCCAGCCCGCGTCGCGGAAGGTGTCGGCCACGCGGATCGTCTCCAGCGCCTCGTCGAACTCGGCCTCGGAACGGCCAGCCATCCAGGCGCCGAAGTGCGTCGCCTCCATCGCCCCGGGGCCGCCGCCCGAAACCATCAGCTTGCCGTGCTCGGTGAGCTGCTTGCTGATGAAGGCGACGTTGCGGTAGGATTCGTCGGAACGTTTCATCGCGTGACCGCCCATCACGCCGACCACGTTGAAGGGATCGTACAGTTTGAGGAAGCGGTGGAGGGCGTCGCTGATGGAGTGGTCGTGCAGCGCGCGGGGGAGGGTGACCGCCAGGTCGCGGCTGTGTTTTCCGCTGGCGATATAGTCGTTGTAAACGTGGCTGTCGTAGCAGCGGGAGTAGCTGCTTTCGTCGGCCGGATCGAACTGATCGTAGAGGGATTTTGCGTCGTAAAGCTCGCGTCGAATCTGATAATTGTCCATATAAGTTTTTGTTATTGCTGCGAATTTACAAAAAAAGAGGCTATTTTCCTGCTTTTTGAGGATAATTCTGAATAATCGCATAAATAGTTGAACTATAGTGTATAAAACAATTATGTTTATATATGTAACATTTTTGTTAATGCCCTAAAGCCCATTTTTTTATAGAAATGGGGTGCAACGGAAAAGAATTTTACTATCTTTGCGAAGACGACTATTCATCAACACTTAAAACAATAAAGCAATGGGTAAATTTGTTGTTACTCTCCGCAAGAACGGCGAGTTCCAGTTCAACCTGAAGGCCACCAACGGCCAGGTCATCCTCACCAGCGAAGGCTACACCACCAAGGCTGCCTGCCTCAACGGCATCGAGTCCGTCCGCAAGAACGGCCCCGCCGAGGAGCGCTATGAAATCAAGGTCGCCAAGAACGGCAAACCGTTCTTCAACCTGAAGGCCAGCAACGGCCAGGTCATCGGCTCCAGCCAGATGTATGCCTCCGAGCGCACGATGAAGCAGGGCATCGCTTCCGTGATGCGCAACGCGCCCGACTCTCCCGTGGTGGAGGATCTCGGCGAATAGTTTAATCGAATCCTACGGAACCGGATTTCTTCTTGGAGGAAATCCGGTTTTTTCTTTGCCGGGAGTTTCTTATATTTGTAAGTTGTATGATCACCCAGGCAGAAATCAAGCAGATCCGTTCGTTGCGCGAAAAGAAATTCCGCGACGAATACGGCCTGTTCGTCGTGGAAGGGGAGAAGATGGTGCAGGAGGCGCTGGATTCCGCTTTCCGCGTCGTGAAAGTCTGGCGCCGGGAAGAGATCGGCGAAGCCGCGATGGCGCGCATCAGCCAGCTCTCCACACCCTCGCCCATGCTGGCGGTCGTCGAGCGGCCCGGGACGGCGCCGGCGGCCCCCGAAGACGGTTTGTGCCTGGCCCTGGACGGTATCCGGGACCCCGGCAACCTGGGCACGATCGTGCGGATCGCCGACTGGTTCGGCGTGGAGACGGTGTTCGCGTCGGAAGACTGCGTGGACCTGTTCAATCCCAAGGTGATCCAGTCTTCGATGGGTTCCCTGTTCCGCATCCGCTTCGTCAGCTGCGACCTGGTGGCGCTGTGCCGCCGTTTCCGGGCGGCCGGGCGGCCGGTGTACGGCACTTTCCTGGACGGCCGGAACCTTTATGCCGAGGAATTGCGCGCGGACGGCCTGGTCGTGATGGGCAACGAGGCCGCCGGTATCCGTCCCGCCGTGGCCGCGGAAGTGGACGCCCGCCTGCTGATCCCGTCTTTCGGCCGCTCCGGCGCCGAATCGCTCAATGTGGCCGCCGCGACGGCCGTAACCTTGTCTGAATTCCGTAGAAGATGAAACGCATTGCGCTGCTGGTCATATCGTTATTTGCAGTTATCTCATGCAGTACTACAAAACTGCTGCCGGAGGGCGCGTACCGTCTGACCGCCAACAAGGTGACGTTCAAGGGCAAGGAGAAGATTTCCCCCAAGGAAGTTACCCAATACGTACGCCAGCAGCCGAACTCCAACCTCATCTTCGGCTGGAACCCTTTCCTGAGCATCTACAACTGGTCCAACGGCAGCGGGGAGGGTATCAACGCCTTCTGGGAGAATCTCGGCGAGAAGCCCGTCGTCTTCGACTCCACCCTGGTAGAGAGCTCCCGTTCCAACATCGCCGGACACCTGGAGTACCTGGGCTATTACCGGGCGAAAGTGGACTCCGAGGTGGAATACCGCGGCCGGGAAGCCACGGTCAAGTACATCATCGAACTGGGGGAGCGCATCCCGATCGACACCATCGTCTATGAGGTTCCTGGCGGAGAATTCGCGCGGGATTTCCGGGCCGACAGCGTCAACATCTCCATCAAGCCCGGCTACCATCTCGCCGAGAAGGACCTGGAAGCGGAGACGGCCCGCGGCGCTTCCTTCTTCCGCGACCGCGGGTATTACGACTTCAGCAAGAACAACTACTTCTTCGAGGCGGACACCCTGACGGAGCGCACGACGCTCTACTACCGCATCCGGAATTATGCGCGCGGCGCCGTCCCCACGGACACGCCTCTCGCCAGGTACCGCATCGGCAAGGTGAACATCTCCCATCCGGCGGACATCCCGTTCCGCGAGTCGCTGCTTCGTGAATTCAATACGATCCGTCCGGGCGCCCCGTACAGCGAACGGATGATCAACACGACCTACGCCCGGCTGTCTGCGCTCAAGCTCTTCAACAACGTGAGCATCGAGATGAGCCCGTCGGACAGCGCGGTCGTGGACTGCGACATCCGGCTCAGCGGGACCGACCTGCTGGGATTCAAGGCGAACGTGGAGGCTTCTACCAACTCTTCCGGCCTGATCGGTTTCTCGCCGCAGCTGAGCTTCTATCACAAGAACCTCTTCCACGGCGGCGAATGGCTCAACCTCGGTTTCTCGGGCAACTGGCAGATGATGCCCGGCGCACGGGCGCATTCCTCGGAGTTCGGCGTCTCCGCCAGCCTGAGTTTCCCGCGCCTGGTGGGCTATCCCGTGTACCGGATGCGCGGCGAAAACGTCCCGCGCACCGAGATCCGCTCGTCGTTCAATTACCAGAACCGTCCGGAGTACCGCCGGAGCCTCGCCTCGATGAGTTTCGGCTACACCGGGCAGTTGCGCCGCGACTGGTATTTCCAGGTCTATCCGATCCAGTTCAACCTGGTGAAACTGTACACGATGAGCGAGGAGTTCAACAAGCTCCTGCGCGAATATCCTTATCTGTGGGATACCTTCGAGTCGCACATCGACGCGGGCGTCGGCCTGATGCTCTACCACACCACCGACGCATCCGTGGTGCCGAAGACCGCCTATCATTACGGACGGCTCAACCTGGACGTCTCCGGAAACGCCGTCTCGCTGCTGAACGGCGTCCTTCCCGTCAATCCGGAAGGCCTGAAGCAGCACCTGCTCTTCGGGGTGCCGTACAAGCAGTATGTCCGCGCGGAGCTGTCGCTGGGGAAGGTGTTCCGCTTCGGCTGGAACGACAACAATGCCCTCGCCCTGCACCTGGACGCCGGCGCCGGCTGGGCCTACGGCAACTCTACGGCGCTTCCGTTTGAAAAGCAGTTCTACTGCGGCGGCGCCAACAGCATGCGCGGCTGGCAGGCCCGTACCCTGGGGCCCGGCTTCGAGCCGATGAGCGAGTACTTCGTGCTCCCGAGCCAGACCGGCGACTTCAAGCTGGAGGCGGATGTCGAATACCGTTTCCCGTCCTTCTGGAAGCTGGAGTGGGCGATCTTCGCCGAGGTGGGCAACGTCTGGACGCTGAACGGCGACGGACTGGGCAAGCTGAACCTTCCGGGCAGCCTGGCAGGCGACTGGGGCATCGGCCTGCGCGTCAACCTCGATTTCATCCTGCTCCGTCTGGACGCCGGTTTCAAGGTCCACGACCCGGCCCGGGCCGAAGGCGCCCGCTGGCTGGGCCCGAAGGGCTGGTTCTCTCCCGGCGGCGCCGCGTTGCACTTCGGCGTCGGCTATCCTTTCTGATATGGCGAAACGTATCATCTATCAGGCACTGCCCAGGCTGTGGGGCAACGGCCGCTTTTCCGACTGGGACGAGCCCACGTTCCGGCACCTGCGTTCGCTGGGCGTCGATTATGTCTGGTATACCGGCGTGCCCCGGCACGCGACCGGGCGGGATTTCGTGAAGGGGAATCCCGGCTCTCCCTATGCGATCAGCGACTGGCGCGACGTCAATCCCTATCTGGCTGACGATCCCGACCGCCGGATGCAGGAGTTCGACGCGCTGGTCGCCCGCACCCACGCGGCCGGATTCGGCGTGCTGATCGACTACATCCCCAATCACGTGGCTCCCGACTACCGGGGGGCCATCCGTTTCTTCGACTGGTGCGACGGGGATTGGACGGATACCCGCAAGAATGACTGGTCTTCGCCCCGGACGCGTGCGGAGATGCTGGAAATCCTCCGTTTCTGGGCTTCCCGCGGCGTTGACGGCTTCCGTTGCGACATGGTGGAACTGGTACCGCCCGAAGCTTTGAAGGCCTTGATTTCGGCCGTAAAGGCCGATTTTCCGGACCTGCTGTTCGTGGCGGAGGTGTACGGCAAGGAGAATTACCGCGCTTATCTGGAGGACGTGGGATTCGACCTGCTCTATGACAAGTCAGGCCTGTACGATACCCTGCGCGCCGTGTGCTGCAGCGGTGCTTCCGCCCGCGGCATCACCTGGAACTGGCAGTGGCTGGGCGACATGCAGCCCCGGATGCTGAATTTCCTGGAGAACCACGACGAGCAGCGGCTCGCTTCGCCGGAATTCCTGGGCAGTGCCGCGAAAGGCTATGCCGCGCTGGCCTGCTCGATGCTGTTCAACACGGCTTCCTTCATGCTGTATTTCGGCCAGGAAGTGGGGGAGGACGGCGTCGATGGCGCGGACGGACGCACTTCCATCTTCAACTGGAGCGATCCGCCGGAACTGCGCGACCTCTGGCGGCAGTTGCATGCGCAGGGGCGGCTGGATGCCGGGGAGAACGCCATCCTGGCCCGTTACCGCAGCCTGTCTGCGTTCGCGAAACGTCCGGCTTTCTCCGAAGGGGGGACCTGGGACCTGACCTATTGCAATGAAAACGCCCCGGGGTTCGATCCGGAGCGGCATTTCGCCTTCGTGCGCTTCGATGCGAAGGAAGCCTGGCTGGTCGTCTGCAATTTCTCCGATGCGCCGGCTTCCGTCCGGCTGGTTCTGCCGCCGGAACTCCGCGCTGCCTGTCCGCCCGTTCCCGCCGGCGCCGCCGCGGAAGTCCCTCCCTTCGACGCCGCCGTCCTGCCCCTGACCTGCGCCGGGGTCTAGCCGGGGCTGCCGGAGAGCCGGTAAAAAGCAGGGGGCCTTCAGACATCCTGAAGGCCCCCTGCTTTTGCGGCGGTATGGCTTAGTGCGCCATGATGGCGCCGACGAGGCCGAGGATCGCGTAGAACTCAGGCAGAGCGGCGTAGATCAGCGTGTTCGTAAAGACGTTGTGCCCCTGCGATACGCCCACGATACCGTTCGCGCAGACCTGGCCCTGCCGGATGGCGGAGAGCAGACAGGCGGCGCCCACGGAAGCACCGATGCCGAAGCAGAGCGCTCCGGTGACCGTGCCCGAAGTGAACTTGCCGAGCAGGATGAAGAAGGCGACGAAGCCGTAGATACCCTGCGTGGCGGGGAGAGCGGAAAGCACCATGTAGCTACCGGAAGCCTCCGGCTTGCGCTTCAGTGCACCTTCGGCCGCGTTGCCGGCCGTCGTAGTTCCGATGGAGGAGCCGATACCGGCGAGCGCCAGCACGAGACCCAATCCGAGATAACCGAGAATTTGTTCCATAATGAATTGATTATTATTTGTTTATTCGTTATTTACAAGGGGATTGAATTTACGGCCGCTGGCCTCGTAACCGGAATTCTTGAAAAACTCCAGGAAGTTGAGACGGAGCGGGTGGACGAAAGCGCCGAGGGCGCACATCGCGATGTTGAGCGTGTGGCCGATGAGCACCAGGAGGATGAAGAAAATCCACAAGACGGGATTGGAACCGTCGCCGAGGACCATCTTGCCCATGTCGTTGAACGCCATGCCTAGCATCGCGCCGGCGAGGCCGAGGGCGTACAGACGCAGGTAGCTGAGCACGTCGCCGAGCAGGCCGGTCACCATCTGGTAGGTGTCCCAGAAACCGAGCCCGACGTTGGCGAGCTTGTTCCGCTTGGGGTTGTTGAGCGGGAAGATGCCGATGGCCGAGACCACGCCGAGCGCGATGATCACCCATTTGGTGACCTCGGCGCTCATCACCCCGGTGAGGGCGATGCCGCCGACGATCACGCCGCCGACGATCAGCAGCGTCCAGCCCAGCGTTCCGAGCGAAGCCGCGAAGCCGTTCACCCGCACCGCGTTGATGGCCTTGACGACCATGGCGAGGCAGAGGTGCACGACGCCCACGATCAGCGACAGGACCATGCCGCCCGCATACCCGGCGATCTCGTCCGGCAGGAAAATCCCGCGGATGCCCTGGAAGCACTTCCACTGGGCGATGTCGATCGAGAAGAAGGTATGCAGGAAGAAGCCCACGACGACCGTCGCCACACCGAGCGTGGTGACGAGCGGAGCCAGGTCGCGGAAACTCTTCACCTTCCTGAGCAGCAGGCCGGCGATGATCAGCACGAGGCCGTAGCCGGCGTCGCCCATGCACAGGGCGAAGAACAACAGGAAGAAGACGGCGATGAAGGGAGTCGGGTCGAATCCGTCGTAGGCCGGGCGGCCGTACATGTCGGTGAGGACCTCGAACATCTTGACGAACTTATTGTTCTTGAACTGGATGGGCGGGTTCTCCTCAACCTTTGCTTTATCTTTCAGATAGAACACGCCCGCCTGCTCGAGGTACGCCGTCACGGCCTCGTCGCACTCGGTCGGCGCGAAGCCGACGAGGGTGTCGATGGTGTCTTCCGCAGCGGGAACGGCGGCCTGGGAGGCCAGGTAGCGGTCGAGGTCCGCCTGGTTGTTGCGGATGTGCCGCTCCATCTTGGGGATGTCCGCCTTGCGCGCCTCGAGGACTTCCTGGTGCACGGCGATCTGGTCCTCCAGCCTCTCCAGTTCGGGAGCCAGTTCAGCCGGCGTGCGCTGCGGGGCGGAAACTTCCTTGAGCGGGAATCCGGACGTGTCGCCGAGGATGACGAAACGGATGGTCCCGTCCCGCTCGTCGACGGTCTGGAGGGCGTACTGCTCGGCCCAGGACGGGTCGAACTTCTTCGCCGCCACGCTGTAAAAGTGGGGGTGGAAAGCCGCCAGGCGCTCCCGGTCGTAGTCTCCCCAAGGCTCCGCATCGGCGATCTCCTTGAGCAGGTCGTTCTTCTTGGCGGAGAGTTCCTTCGTCGTGTCGTCGCTGCCCGCGAGCGTGCATTCGATGTCGCGGCGCAGCGTCTCGATGTTGTCGAGCAGGGACTGCGAGAAACTGTCTATCGGCTTGGATGAACGCGTGATGTCCACGACGCCGAGCTGCTGGAGTTCGGAAAGGAACTTCTCCTTGTCCCCGTGCAGAAGGATGAAGGAGTATTGTGTCATCGGGGCGATCATAGGCTTTCCTCCTCTTCTTCTTCTTCGGCGTGACGCGTCTTGACAATCTTGGAGGATGCCTTGGAGAGGTTCTCCTCGTCCTCCATGTATCGCTTGATCTTGCGGATGGCCTCCTTGTAGCCGGGGATCTGGACTTTCTCGTAGAGATTCACCTTCTGGGTGGTCTTCTTCCGGTTGAATTCCAGGATCTGCCGCCGCTGCTCGAACACCTCGGACTCGATGCCGAGCCGCGAGAGTTCTTTCAGGATGGCCACGCCGTCGGCGTACCAGGCAGGCTTGACGAAGGCGTTGAACGGCTGGAGCTCATAATATACCGCATCCAGCTGGGGCACCTTCACGCCCGCCACCTTGACGGTGCGAAGGTCCACGTCCCGGATGCAGATCAGGTCGGGCTCGAACTCGTTCCAGAGCGCCGCGAGGTAATCGTAGCGCTTCAGGGACGCCTCGAGCTCGTCTGCGAGCCGTTCGGATTCCGCCTTGGCGGTCTGGACGCTCGAACGCAGGGCCGATTCCTTGTTCTTGAGGGTCGGCAGGGCGTTCTGGCGCACCTTGAGCTGCTTCCCCAGATTCGTCAGCGAAGTCTTGTTATATTGAAACTTGATGGCCACGGTCTATTTTTTCCAGTATTTGTCCACGAGGGCCTGCTTGATACCGGTCTCGGCCGGCGAGAAATACTTCGCGAAGATCTCCCACGCCGTGTCCAGCATCTGCTCGATGGTGATGTTGACGTCGATGGAGAGGATGCGGGTCGCATATTCCTTGGCGTAATCGAGGCAGCGGAGGTCGTAGTCGGACAGGTCGAAGCCGTTCTCGAGCTTGGTCTTCGCGTTCTGGGCGTCGGCGTAGAGGCGGACGCCCGCGTTCATCACCTGCGAGTGGTCCTCGCGCGTCTTCTTTCCCTGGACGAGCTGTTTGAGTCGGGAAAGCGAACGGAACGGGTCCACGATGACCTTGCCCGAGTCGGGATCGGCGCGGAGGAACAGCTGTCCCTCGGTGATGTAGCCCGTATTGTCCGGGATGGCGTGGGTGATGTCGCCGTCGTTCAGCGTCGTGACGGCGATGATGGTGATGGAGCCGCCGTCGGGCAGCTGCACGGCCTTCTCGTAGATCTTGGCCAGGTCGGAGTAGAGCGAGCCCGGCATCGAGTCCTTGGACGGGATCTGGTCCATACGGTTGGAAACGATCGACAGGGCGTCGGCGTAGAGCGTCATGTCGGTCAGCAGGACCAGCACCTTTTCGTTCTTGTCCACGGCGAAATACTCGGCCGCGGCCAGGGCCATGTCCGGGATCAGCAGGCGCTCCACGGGCGGCTCCTCGGTCGTGTTGACGAAGGAGACGATCTTGTCCAGGGCGCCGGCGGATTCGAATTCGTGGCGGAAGAAGAGGTAGTCGTCATTGGAAAGGCCCATGCCGCCGAGGATGATCTTGTCCACGTCGGCGCGCAGCGCCACGTCGGCCATCACCTGGTTGTACGGCTGGTCCGGGTCGGCGAAGAACGGGATCTTCTGGCCGGAGACGAGGGTGTTGTTGAGGTCGATGCCCGCGATGCCGGTCGGGATGAGTTCCGAGGGCTGGCGGCGCTTGTAGGGGTTGACGGACGGACCGCCCACCTCGCGCTCCTCTCCTTCGACTTCCGGACCGCCGTCGATCGGATGTCCGTAGGCGTTGAAGAAGCGTCCGGAGAGCTGGTCGCTCACGCGGAGGGTCGGCGGGGCGCCGAGGAAGGAGACCTCGGCGTTGGTCGGAACGCCTTCGGTGCCAGCGAAAACCTGCAGGGTGACGTTGTCGCCCTTCGTCTTCACGATCTGGGCAAGGCGGCCGTTCACCGTCGCGAGCTCGTCGTTGGAGACGCCCCGCGCGTTGAGGCTGACCGTCGCCTTCGTGATGGCCTGGAGCCGGGTATATGTGCGTTGGAATGCTTTCGTTGCCATGGGATCAGGAGAGTTGGTTTTGGAGCTGCTGCTCGTATTCGTAGAACTTGGGGCTCTGGAACTCGGTGTAGTTCATCTGGCGCAGGGTATTGATCAGGTCCTTGAAGAAGCCGCGGCAGGCGTCGAAATTGGCGAATTCGAAGCTCCGGTCGCAGATGCCGAGGATCAGGTCGAGCATGAATTTCTGCCGCTCCATCGGGCAGAGGGCGTCCACGTTGTCGAAGGCGTCCTGCTGGAGGAAGGCGAAATCGACGAGCTCGGACTTCCAGAAGGACTCGTGGTAGCTCATCGGCACGCCGTCGTCGCCGAGGATGTTGATCTGGTCGGCCATCTCGCGGCCGCGGCGGACGATGTTCTTGGCTTTGAGGACCTTTTCCACCCAGCCGGGGGCCACGGTCTCTTCCAGGAACTCCTGGATCTCGGGATACTCCAGATACTTGGAATAGGAGTCGATCGGGTTGACGGCCGGGTAACGCTTCTGGTCGGCGCGGTTCTGCTCGAGGGCGTAGAAGCAGCGGGCGGCCTTCTTGGTGGATTCCGTGACGGGCTCCTTGAGGTTGCCGCCGGCAGGGGAGACGGTGCCGATGAAGGTCACGGCGCCCGTCTGGCCGTTGCGCAGCTTCACCATGCCCGCGCGCGCATAGAAATTGGAAATGATGGCGGAGAGGTCCACCGGGAAGGCGTCCTGTCCGGGAAGCTCCTCCATACGGTTGGACATCTCGCGGAGGGCCTGCGCCCAGCGGGAGGTGGAGTCGGCCAGCAGCAGGCACTTCAGGCCCATCGCGCGGTAGTACTCACAGATGGTCATGGCCGTATAGACGGACGCCTCGCGGGCCGCCACCGGCATGTTGGAGGTGTTGCAGATGATGGTGGTACGCTCCATCAGCTTGCGGCCGGTGTGCGGGTCCACCAGTTCCGGGAACTCGGTGAAGATCTCCACGACCTCGTTGGCGCGCTCGCCGCAGGCCGCCATCACGATGACGTCGGCGTCGCCCTGCTTGGCGATGGCGTGCTGGAGGACTGTCTTGCCGCAGCCGAACGGGCCCGGGATGAAGCCGGTGCCGCCCTCGGCGATGGGGTTGAACGTGTCGATGACGCGCACGCCCGTTTCCATGATCTTCTGCGGACGCGGCTTCTCGACGTAGCCCTTGATGGCTACCTTGACCGGCCACTTCTGCGTCATCGTCACGGGGACGTCCTCGCCGGAGGCGTCGGTCAGTACCGCGATGGTCTTGTCCACGGTGTAGCTGCCGGCCGGAGCGACCTCCTTCACGGTGAATTCACCCTTGAAGGAGAAAGGAACCATGATCTTGTGGGGGAGCCAGCCTTCCTTGACTTCGCCGAGCCAGTCGGCGGCGCAGACCTTGTCGCCGGGTTTGGCGATCGGGGTGAACTCCCAGATGGCCGCGCGGTCGAGCGGTTCGGTGTACTCGCCCCGCTTGAGGAACACGCCCTCCATGGTGGTGAGGTTGTTCTGGAGGCCGTCGTAGATGCCCGAAAGCAGGCCCGGGCCGAGCGTGGCCTCGAGCATCTTGCCGAGGAATTCGACGGTGTCTCCGTTCTTCAGTCCGCGGGTGCTCTCGAACACCTGGACCGAGGCCTTGTCGCCGTTCACCTTGATGACTTCGGCGAGCAGGCGGGTGGAACCGAGCGAGATGTAGCAGAGTTCGTTCTCAGCCACAGGCCCGTCCACGGTCACGGTCACGAGGTTCGAAACGATGCCCGTTACCTTTCCTGTTGTACTCATATCGTATCGTTGTTTTTCTTGTTGTCGTATGTGGAGCGGATTTGTTCGACCAGGCGGCGGAAGAGGGCGCGGCCGGAGTCGGGATCGAGCTGGAGCCAGCGGTCGATGATCTTCAGGCGTGCCACGTAGCCGAGAATGGCGTCCAGGTCGAAATAGTCCATCCAGGTGATCTCGTCGATCTTCTGCCAGCGCAGCTCGTCCAGGCCGCGTTCTCGTGCCAGGATGTCGGTGCCGTGCAGGATGTCCCGGGCCTTCTCTTCCTCGGGGAACTCCACCTCTTCCCGCTCGGGAAGCAGGAGCAGGTCCTGGCCGGCGGGGCGTTCCAGCTTAGTGTTGAGGAAGGAGACCGTGGTGTTGCGCAGGTCCAGGTCGAAGCCGAACCATTCGCGGATGAAACGGCTGCCATGATGCAGGACGTCGCGGTAGAAGGCTTCGTCCAGCTTGTCGGCGTCGTACCCGTCCAGCAGGCGGTCCAGCGCGGCGGCGTCACGCCCGGAGAGCTGGGCGCGGATCTCTTCGATCAGGCCGGCGGCATCCAGGGAGTCGGAACCCCGGTCGTCCGGCCGGAGCACCGGCAGGCTGGCGACGATGTACTCGTAGTTGTTCATCGCCTAGCCGAAAAGAAGCTTGCGGGAGACGGGGCGCAGATACTCGGCGATCAGTTCGCGGAAGGTCTCGTCGGTGAAGCTGACGAACCAGCTGCCGTCCTTCGGGCCGATGGAGAAGCCGCCGGCGACCTTCTTGCTGAAATCCGCCTTGGGCTGGCTGCCGAGGGCCTTGGCGAGTTCTCCTTTGAGCCAGGGCTCCAGTTCGTCCTTGAGGGAGACGGGGAGGACCAGGGCGAGGTCGGAGGATTCGCTGGTGCTGAAACGCTCGGCGACGGCGGTGATGATCTTCTTGAGGAAATCGGGATCCGAGAGGGCCTTGTCCACGGGACCGGCGCTCACGGCGCCGACCAGGAGGTCCTCGATATCCTTCTTGGTGGCCTGCAGGCACTGGGCGGAGGCCATCCGGACGTCGGAGGCGGTTTTCTCCTTGAGGTCGGCGGCCTGGCGTTCCGCCTCGTTGACGATTACTTCGGCGCGCTTGTGCGCCTCGGCTACGATCCGGTCCGCTTCCTCGCGGGCGCGTGCGAGCAACTGCTCGCCTTCTTCCTTGCCTTTCGAAAGCCCTTCATTATAGAGCTTTTCTGTAAGTTCCTGTAATTTGTTGGACATATCGTGGGATAGTTATTAGTCGGTTAGAACGCCTGGCGTCATACAAATCTAAAAAAAATCCCCAAAATACACAAAGAAAAACCGACTTTTTGAAGAAAAAGCCGGTTGTTTGAAGATAGTGTCAAGAAATATTTCTAACCCAGGAATCCCAGCAGGATACCCGCGGCGACCGCGGAGCCGATCACGCCGGCCACGTTCGGAGCCATGGCGTGGGTCAGCAGGTGGTTGGACGGGTCCGCCTCGAGGCCGACCTGTTCGGAAACACGGGCCGCATCGGGCACGGCGGACACGCCGGCGTTGCCGATGAGCGGATTGATCTTCTTGCCTTCGGGCAGGAACAGGTTCATGAACTTCGCGAAGAGAACGCCGAAGGTGGTGGCAATCACGAATGAAGCCAGACCAAGGCCGAAGATGAGGGCGGAGCGGCCGGTCAGGAAGACGTCGGCCTGGGTGGAGGCACCCACGGTGATGCCGATGAGGGTCGTCACGACGTCGATCAGCGGACCGCTCGCCGTGGCGGCGAGACGCTTGGTCACGCCGCTCTCCTTCAGGAGGTTGCCGAAGAAGAGCATGCCGAGCAGCGGCAGGCCGGACGGGACGATGAACGCGGTGCAGATGAAGCCGACGATCGGGAAGATGATTTTCTCCTGCTGGCTAACCACGCGCGGCTTGTTCATCCGGATCACTCGCTCCTTCTTGGTGGTGAGCAGCAGCATGATCGGCTTCTGGATCACGGGCACGAGGGCCATGTAAGAGTAGGCCGACACGGCGATGGCACCCATCAGTTCCGGTGCGAGCTTGGAGCTCAGGAAGATGGCCGTCGGGCCGTCCGCACCGCCGATGATGCCGATGGCACCCGCCTCGTTGGGGGCGAAGCCCAGCAGGAGCGACAGCAGGTAGGCGCCGAAGATGCCCATCTGCGCGGCGGCGCCGATCAGGATCAGGCGCGGCTGCGAGATCAGGGCCGAGAAATCCGTCATCGCCCCGATGCCCAGGAAGATGAGCGGGGGATACCAGCCGTTCTTCACACCGTGGTAGAGGATGTTCAGCACGGAATTCTCCTCATAGATGCCGATCTTGAGGCCGATGCCGGTGGCCGGGTCGAAGAAGAGGGGGATGTTGCCTATGATCATACCGAAACCGATCGGTACGAGCAGCAGCGGTTCCCAGTGCTTGACAATACCCAGCGTGATGAAGACCAGGCCGATGCAGATCATCAGCAGGTGCTGCCAGGTGCAGTTCGCGAATCCCGTGAACTGCCAGAACTGCTGCAGGCTGTCTATTACGTTTTCCATCAAGCGATCGTTACGATGTCAGCGCCTTCAAGTACGGAATCGCCCTGCTTGACGTGCACGGCGGTGATGGTGCCGTCCACGTCGGACAGGATCTCGTTCTCCATCTTCATCGCCTCGATGACGGCGACCTTCTGGCCGCGCTTCACGGCCTGGCCTTCCTTCACGTCCACGGAGATGATGACGCCCGGGAGCGGGCTTTCGATGATCTTGCCTGCGCCGGCCGGCTTCGGGGCGGCCGCGGGAGCCGCTGCGGCAGCTGCGGGGGCGGCGGCAGCTGCGGGAGCGGCAGCCACGGCGGGGGAGACCTCGTTTTCGAGTTCGACCTGATAGTTGACGCCGTTCACGGTGACGTCGGCGTTCTTTCCTTCAATTCCGTTGACGGCTACGTTGTATTCCTTGCCGTTGATCTTGAACTTGTATTCTTTCATTTTCTTGGTAATTTTCTGAAGTTGGACTGTCTGTCGTCCCAGGCGGAACGGTTGCGACGGATGGTGATGATGCCCGGCTCGACGTCGTGCACGGCGTCGGACAGGAAGAGATGCAGGGCCGTGGCGATGGCCACCTCGGCCTCACCGCCCGCCTCGGCCTCCAGGGCCAGGGCGATGGCGGCAGCCACGGCGCCGTCCACTTCTCCCTTCTTGCCTTTCTTCGGCTTCTCCGGGCCCTTGGACTTACGTTTGTACTTGCCGGAGAAGATGTTGCCGGAGAAGTTGTAGATGAAGTACAGGATGATGAGGGCGGCGAAGACCGTGCTCACACTGATGATCGTGAGGGTCCAGCCGTGCGGATCGATCTCCGCCATCCTGTCTCCACCGGCGGTCAGCGGCAGGAGATTATAAAGGAAGGTTATCATGTTTCTTCGCGGGGATTTCCTGGCGTTTTCCTTCGAGCGCGGCGAGGGCGCGGATCACGCGGAAGCGGGTGTTGCGCGGCTCGATGACGTCTTCGATATAACCCTTCTGCGCGGCCTGGTAGGGGTTGCAGAAGAGGTCGTTGTATTCCTGTTTGCGGGCCTCGGCGAGTTCCGCCTGCTTTGCAGGGTCCGTCTCGGCCTTGAGTTCCTTGCCATAAAGGATATTCACGGCGCCCTCCGCGCCCATCACGGCGATGTTCGCCGTCGGCCAGGCGTAGTTCACGTCACCGCGCAACTGCTTGCAGCTCATCACGATGTGTGCGCCTCCGTAGCTCTTGCGCAGCGTCACCGTAACCTTGGGGACGGTAGCCTCGCCGTAGGCGTACAGGAGCTTCGCGCCGTTGGTGATGATGGCGCCGTACTCCTGCTGGGTGCCCGGCAGGAAGCCCGGGACGTCCACGAGGGTGACGAGCGGGATGTTGAACGCGTCGCAGAAGCGCACGAAGCGGGCGCCCTTGCGGGAAGCGTTGATGTCCAGCACGCCGGCCAGCACGTCCGGCTGGTTCGCCACGATGCCCACGCTGCGGCCGCCCATGTGGGCGAAACCGACGATGATGTTCTTCGCGAAATCCTTGTGGACCTCGAAGAAGTCGCCGTCGTCCACGATGCTGCGGATGACGCCGTACATGTCGTAGGCCTTGTTGGGGCTGTCGGGCACGATGTCGTTGAGCAGGTCGTCCGTCCGGTTCACCGGGTCGGCGGTCTCACGCTCCGGCGCCGTCTCCAGGTTGTTCTGGGGCAGGTAGGAGAGGAGCTTCTTGATGGTCTCGACGCCTTCCTGCTCGGAAGCGGCGCGGAAATGCGCCACGCCGGACTTGGAGGCGTGCACCGCGGCTCCGCCGAGGCTCTCCTGGTCCACGTCCTCGCCGGTGACGGACTTGACCACCGCCGGGCCCGTGAGGAACATGTAGGAAGTATCCTGGACCATCAGGGTGAAGTCGGTCAGGGCGGGGGAATAGACGGCACCGCCCGCGCAGGGGCCGAAGATGCCGCTGATCTGCGGCACCACGCCGCTGGCGAGGATGTTGCGCTCGAAGATCTCCCCGAAGCCGGCCAGCGAGTCGATGCCCTCCTGGATGCGGGCGCCGCCCGAATCGTTGAGGCCGATCACCGGCGCGCCGACGCGCACGGCCATGTCCATCACCTTGCAGATCTTCTCGGACATCGTCTTGCTCAGGGAACCGCCGTTGACGGTGAAATCCTGTGCGAAGACGAAGACCGTCCTGCCGTCGATGGTTCCCTGTCCGGTGACCACGCCGTCGCCGTCGGGGTGAGTGGCGTCCATGCCGAAATTGGTGCAGCGGTGCTGCACGAACATGTCAAACTCTTCAAAGCTGCCCGGGTCAAGCAGCAGGGCGAGCCGCTCACGCGCGGTGAGCTTGCCTTTCTGGTGCTGGGCGTCGATACGCGCCTTGCCGCCACCAAGTTTGGCACTCTCGCGCCGCTCGACCAGTTCCCGGATTTTGTCTTGCTGGATGCTCATATAATTGAATAGCGAAAAATCGAACAAATATAGTGAATTATCCTGTAAAAAACTAATTGACGATGCCTGCGCGCGTCCACGGCTCGGCGGCCTTCTCGCAGAGGTGGAAGAAGTGGGCTCTCAATTCTGGCCAACTGTAGTAGGGGCCGGAAACGGGCTCGATGCCGGGCAGGAGGATTTCCTTCTCATTGTAGAGGACCTTGGTCAGGACCTCACCCTTCTTGTTGCGGTAGAAGATCATCTGGCAGTTGGTGGCCATCGGCACCTGGAAGAAGGCGTACCAGTTGTGCTGGCTGGCCTCCCTGGACGGGAAGTTGCGGTGCTGCGGGTCGTCCACGCCGAGCAGGGCGAACAGCGGGAGGATCGAGGTGTCGTGTCCGAAGCGGAGGTCGGCGGCCCGGTGGCTGCCCGGCTCCATCGCCGCATCGGCTTTCTCCACGAAGTCCATCAGCAGCGGGCGGATGGCGTAGCGGATGACGTCGCCGTTCTCGGTCGAGCCGCCCCACATCCGGTAGATGTTGTTGTTGCCCTGGACCCACAGGTAGGCGAGCTCCTCGGGGGTGAAGTGGCGGTAGATGTCGATGCCCATGAAATCGATCAGCTGGCACAGGCCGGCGGTGGTGAAGATGGCGCGGACGAAGGGCTCCGGATTGCCCAGCACGCGCATCGCAGCACCCATGTCCGTGAAGAGCGGACGCAGGAAACGCGAGAAATCATAGCCGGGGATGCCGGGGGAGGGAACGTAATGCTGCGGCTGCTGCGGCGGGCGGACGCCCGGCGGCATGCCTCCGGGGAACGACGGACGCTGGACCTCGGGCTCGTTCGGCCTGCGGACACGCAGGCTGGGGTTGATGTAACTCATGTATTTCTCCGCGCTGGTGAAGGTGAACTCGCCGGCGGGGAACTTCTGCTGCAGGCTGTTGGCGAAGTTGCACATGCTCACGATGCAGCGGAAATTGGTGCTGGAGAAACTGTTGACCTCCGTGCGGGACTTGTCCTTGAAGACGGCCGGGAAGCGCTCGAACATCCGGGCGGCAAGCATCCTGTGCTCGCGGGCGCCGCGCGGCGTGAGGGAACCTTCCATCCCCTTGTGCGCCTCCACGACGGCCTCGACGTCATCGCGCAGCGCCTTACCGGTCTCGGTCAGCAGACCGAGCGAATCCAGCACGGCGAACGCTCCCTGGGCGTTGCGGGCGAAGGTGGAGTTCTGCTCGTAGCGGGAGCCGTGGCGGCCGTAGTGCGAGATGTAGAAAGGCTTGAAGCCCTTGGGGGCGGGCGTGTCCACGATCGGATCGAACTCGTAGGAGTGCATGTTGTTGGTCGCCCGGTCGGGGTTTTCGGCAAGCAGGCGGACGATGTCGTTCTGGGCGCCGAGGCTGAGGCACAGGGCCATCAGCAGCGAGAAGGTCAGGATTCTTTTCATATACGGTGCTGGTTCAGACGGGAAAGCCCGATTATCACGCAAGATAATGAAAAAAATCGGCTTTTTCCTATATTTGCATCATAAATAATCCGTATCTATGAAACGAATCCTATTCTTCCTTTCCGCCGTCATCCTGCTGGCGGCCTGCGCTCCGAAAGATCCGGACCGCGAAGCGCTGGAACCCTATGCCAAGGAACACATGGAGAATCCGGACTCCTATCAATTCGCCAGCATGTCCATGCCGCGCAATCACACCTATATGGAGGACCTGATCACGTATAAGGTCGGCATCGAGGGCCTTCGCGAGAAAGCCGCGGACAAGGCCCCCTACGATGCCGAACTCGAGAAGATAGACGACCTGCTGTTCGAAGTGGGCAAGGAAGTCGCCTGCTATGACCGCACGCTCTATTTCTGGTTCCAGTCGGAAACCGGTACGAAGTTCCAGGATTTCGTCATCGGGCGCTTCAGCGCGGACGGCCGGCTGCTCGAAGCCACCAAGGATTCCGAGTCCCTGACGACCTATCCTGCCCTGCAGATGCTGAAGGACCAGGGACGGCTGTAGCGGTAAAACCGTTGCAGATATGGCCCGAAAAGCATATATTTGTGCCTTATAATAACCACATGAAAATGAAAACCAGACTGATGCTGGGCATTGCCGCCCTGCTTTTCCTGACCGCCTGCGGTCCTTCCCGTTACACCAGTTCCACCTCGAACCTTTCTTCCATCCCGGAATTCGCCTTCGTGGAGCCCTACTCTTACATCGTCCTCTATGGTGACGACGGAAAGGGCTACTATAACGAGTCTTCCTCGCAGGGTGCGACGAGGATCATCTCCAATATCATCAACTCGGAGCGCTTCCCCTTCTCCGACATGATCGCGGCTGATTATGATGGTGAGAATGAGGACATCAAGAATTGGCTGCGCACCTTCCCGGACGTGGATCCGGCCAAGGCGGACCGCCTCCGTGTTCCGAAATCTCTCCGCAAAATACTGGACAAGAGCGGTTTGCGTTACGGAATCGTCATCTATTCCTACGGCTACGAACAGACGAAGGCCGGCTATCAGCGCGAAAAAGTGGAGAAAGCGGCCTCCAAGGTGATCGACAAGGCGATCGAATCGCTGACCGGCATCAGCGGCCTGACCAATCCGAGCCGGAACTACAACGTCGATTCTCCTTACGGCAACGTCCTTTACTGCGCCGTCATCGACGGAGAGACCGACCGCGTGGTCCATTTCGTCCAGGAGGTCCCGACCTTGGCTTCCCACCCGGAAGAGACCGCCGACGTGAACGAGCTGCTGCACAAGCTCCTGAAGGAATTCATCCGCTAAGGCCAGAATCAGGCGTCCGCGAAGGTCTTGCCGTCTTCCAGCTTGACCTGGAGTTTGGTGTATTCGCTGTGGAAATCGTGCTTGAGCCGGTCCAGATAGCGGGCACATTCCCACTTGCACATGGGCAGGTCGTGCAGCAGATAATTGCCGCAGGTCTCCGGCCGCGTGGCAGGGACTTCCGTCTGCGTGAGGATCCACTCCAGACACTCGATGGTCAGCTTGCGCATGTCTTCTACGCCATACTCGCCCAGCATGATGATGTACATGCCGGTCAGGCAGCCCATCGGGCCGACATAGACCACGTCCTCTTTGACATCTGAATTCCGGAACCAGGTCGCCATCAGGTGCTCCAGGCTGTGTATGGCGGCCGGCGCCATCGCCGGTTCCCGGTTGGGCTCCGTGATCCGGATGTCGAAAGTCCTGAAACCCTTATCTTCCCGGGATACATAGATGCCCGGCTTCAGACGAGTATGGTCGATGGTGAAACTTTGGATCGCTTCCATGGAATAATCTTATATCATCGGACAAATTTAAGAAAAATCGCATACACTGTGTTGTATGATCATCTCGACAGAGCCGTCTTCCAATGAATTGTATTCATCATAATGGAGATGGCTGCCGGCCCCTTCTTCTGCCAAGGCTGTCAGTTGCCGGGCCAGTGACAGAAGACCTTCCCGGTTGGCTGAAATGACCACGGTATTATCCTCAACGTTCACGTTGATGATGAACCCGTCCTCCCATTCTATTTCCATAATATGCGCCTATTTCGAAAACCTGTAAACGACGGTATGACGATAGGTTTCTCCGGGGCGCAGGACCGCGGTTCCCGGGAATTCTGGACGGTTCAGCGTGTCCGGATACAGCTGTGATTCCATGGCGAAAGCCAGGCGGTTCCCCGTAAAGAACTGAAGGCCGGGCTGGTCGCTGAAGACTTCCATCGTTCGTCCGGATGCCGGAGAATGGACGGACGCCACCCTTTCCAACCGCCCTTCCGCGGTATGGTTCAGACAGTAATTCTGGTCGAAGCTGCGTACCATCCCTTCCGGGACCGCAGGCGCGGGGGCGCCGGGCCCGAAGGCGCCCCGCCCGGCAGGGGCGGCGACCTGACGCTCGCTCAGCGCCGTGGGGCGGCGGAAATCGAACGGAGTGCCTTCTACTGGCAGCAGCCTGCCGGTCGGGATCAGGGTGTTGTCCGTTTCGGTGATGGCATCGGCATCGATCCATACGATATGGTTGAGGACGTTCTCCGCCGGGAATCCGTCGAGGTTGAAATAGACGTGATGGGACAGGTTGCAGACGGTGGGCTTGTCCGTGGTCGCCTTGTAGTCGATCGAGACGCCGTCGTCCTCGGTGATGGAGAAGGTGAGGAAGGTCTTCAGGTTTCCGGGAAATCCGTCCAGCCCGTCCTCCAGGACACAGCTCAGCACGACCGAACTCTCGCTTACCGCTTCCACGTCCCACACCGTATGGTCGAATCCGTTCCTGCCGCCGTGCAGGGTGTGCTCCCCGTTGTTCTTGGTCACTTCGTACTTGACGCCGTCCAGGGTAAACGTCGCATGTCCGATGCGGTTCGCATAGCGGCCGAGGGCGGAGCCGACAGGGTTGCGGCTGAAGCTGCGGTATTGCTGGATATTGTCGTTGTGGCCCACGACGTTCGTGTAAACGCCATTCTTGTCCGGGGTGTAGATCCCCACGATATAGCCGCCGAAGTTGGTGACCTGGGCGGTGATCCTGCCGTTCGTGATGGTGTACAGGGAGACGGCCTTGCCGTCGATCTCCGTCTCGAAGGCGGATTTGTCCAGCAAGTCGCCGGGGGCTTTCATCTGGGCTTTCGCCGGAATGCAGCAGGGGAGTGCCAACGCACACACGGCTGCAAACTTTAGGAAGATCTTTTTCATTATCGTGTTTTTGTTCTGCTAAGCTAAGCTTTTTTTTGCGAATGTACAATTATGTATATTTGCTTTCAAATCCACTGTTTTGCGCACTGTATGCAACCTGTCAAAAAACGATATATCATCCTGGATGCCCTTCGCGGCTTCGCATTGCTGGGCATCTGCCTGGCGAATTACCCGGAGTTCTCCCTCTATTCTTTCCTTTCCGCGGAGGATGCCGCCCGCTTGCAGACCCCGGGCCTGGACCAGGTGCTGCGCTACCTGTTGTATTTCTTCGTCGACGGCAAGTTCTATACGATTTTTTCCGTCCTGTTCGGGATCGGTTTTTCAATTATGCTGAAGCATGCCCTGTCCGAGGGCGGCAAGGGCCTGAAGGTGTTTTACCGCCGGATGATTGTGCTGCTGATCATCGGCCTGGTCCATCTCTGGCTGCTTTGGAGCGGGGATATCCTCACGCTTTACGCCCTTCTGGGGATGTTGCTTCCGCTCTGGCATAAATGCTCCGACAAGACACTGCTTCGCTGGGCGGCCGCCTTCCTGCTGGTGCCCGTGGCGGTGGATGCCGTCGTGGAACTGGCGCATCTGCGTCCCGCCGGCTGGTTCTACGACAGGCAGTGGGCGCTCTGCGCACGCTATGGGATCACGGAGGAGAATTTCGCCTATTGGCTGCGCGACAGCGACGACTATAAAGGGGTCTTCCAGTTCCTGATGCAGGGCGGCTTCGAGCGGATGACGGAGTTCATCGACGGGAACCGCTATTTCCGGGTGATGGGTCTCTTCCTGTTCGGGTATTGTGCCGGACGACAGCGTTTCTTCGCGAATCTGGAGGAATGGAAACCCTTGTTACGGCGCATCGCCTCGTGGGGTTTTGCCCTCGGTCTGCCCCTGTCCTTCGCCTATGCCTGGAGCGGGGTGAACAGCCACCCGTGGGGTCTTACCGCCCATTCGGCACTATATACCTTCAGCGTATTCCCGTTGGGATTCGCCTACATGGCGGGAATCTGCCTGCTCTATCAGCGGCATGGCGCATCCCATATCTGGCGCGCTTTCGCGGCGCCCGGGAGGATGGCGCTGACCAATTATCTCTACCAGACGGTCTGCGGGATGCTGATCTTCTACGGCATCGGACTGGGATTGGGTGCGGACATGAGCCTATCTGTCGCACTTCTTATCGCCCTGGGTGTCTATCTGCTCGGAATGTTGCTGAGCAGTCTTTGGATCAAGCACTTCCGATTCGGGCCCGTAGAGTGGGTGTGGCGGATGCTGACCTATGGCCGGTACCTGCCGGTCAAGCGGGATAAACAAGCTGTGGAGACGATTGTCTAGCGCCTGCATCAATCTTTGACAAAGTATTTGTATTTTCGTGCCGTCATGTCCGTTCACGCAAAGAAACATTCGTTCGCAGCACGGAAGCGTGCCTTCGCAATCTGGCAGCATCTTGGGTCCTATCCCTGGGAAAAACCCCGGAAGGAGAAGAAGCGGCACGGTTCCCGGGATTTCTACAAGGGGGCCTTCGACAGCATCCCCTTCCTGAACGAGGATGCCAAACGCACCTTCAGCCACTTGTTGCTGCGTCCCGGTTACATGATCCGCGACTATATCCAGGGGCAGCATGAGCGCTACCTTGCTCCGCTCACGGCGCTCATTGTCTTCTATGCGTTTTTCGCCTTGGTCTCAGCCATCCTGCAGCCGGTGCAGCATCAGGGCACGATTCCTCAAGCGCTTGATGATAGTATGGACTTGAAGCTTGAATGGAATCAGGACTCCTTGGCCAGGAACGCGACTGCGAAGGTTGCCAAGATCGTACAGGATGGCTACATTTACCTCCACCTGGACCAGTATCCCGAAGTTGTCGATACGCAGCACGAAGCTGCCATCGCCGCTTTGGAAGGAACGCTCAGAAGCCAGGGAATCCCGTTGTTCCTCAGCGAGTTCCTGTTCTTGTGGCTGGCGATGATCCTTTCGCTGCGACGATACAAACTGGGCTCTTCGGCCTGTGCCGCCGGGGCGGCTTATGTGCTGTGCCAGTTCAGTTTCTTCATGTTGTTCGCCCTGCTGCTCACTTGGGGCAAGAGTGCGTCCATCAACATACTCCTGATGCTCTTGTTGCTGATCGTCGATTACCACCAATGGCTGGGTATTCCCTGGAAGAAAAGCTTCTGGCAGGCGGTCCGGACCGGAGTGGATTATGGCCTCATCTATGCCTTGATGATCCTGCTGGTCAGCGGTGTCGTCCTCGTCTTGGCCCTGCTCCGCTGAAGCCTATTCCCAGATCTTGATTGCATTGATATTCCGTCCGCAGGCGATACCTTCCCGTCTGGCGGAATAAAATGACGGATCGGTATAAGTGTCTATCTCCGGGTTCCGGATATTCTCGTCACGCAGACCACATTCTTGAAGAATCCACCGGTTGGCCTGCCAGAGATCGATATGATGACCGCCCGACATGGGACTTCCGTCACCCGTGCCGTGGAATGACCAGACCAAGGGCAGGGGGAAGCCGGCATCTTTGAAACAGGTCACGACCTCCTCTCCCACCTGAAAACTCTCCGGACCGATAGACGGGCCAATGACAGCCAGCAGGTCCTCCGGGGCGGTCTTGAATCGTGTCTCCAAGATCCCGATCGTTTTCGCCGCAACTTTCTGAACCGTCCCTTTCCAACCGGAATGGATGGCGGCGATGACGCGGTTCCGGGGGTCGTAGAGGAGGATCGGAACACAGTCGGCGGTCCTCACCCCGATCGCGACGCCGGGCAGGTCCGTAATGAAAGCATCATAGCCCTCCAGTTCTTCCCGGGTGATTCCCGGCCGGGAGATGATGGCGACCTCCGTCCCGTGCACCTGATGACCTTGTATGACGGGATAGGGGAGTACGGAATCCCGGCGGGTTGTGAATGCTTCAATGCCCGGCGCGAAAGGATAATGAAGAAGGTTTTGGAACATAGGATTCTTTTTATAACTTTAGGCCATGATGATGAAAAGAATTCTCCTGTTACTTGTACTTGTCCTGAGCACGGGGGCCGTATCCACCTGCAAGCAGCAGAAGGCGCAGGACGTGATCGTCCAGTATTGCCTGGACCGGCCGGACGAATTCCCCGGCTATGAGCCCGTGTCTTTTGACGAGATTGCGGAGACGTATAGCAATCCGGATTTTATCCCGTTCGGGGAGGATGCATCCGGGGAGGAAGTACTCCGGACCCCGCCCCTGTCTCCCGACGCCCTGAAGCACGACGGATGGATGACGCACCATCGCTTCCATGCGCTGAATCCGGACGGCGTCCCGGAACTCTATGACAAGGTGTTCTGCCTGGACCTGGAACTCACCCGCGTTACCCGCGTCTCGGACCGCTTTTGACCGTCGCTTTGCCATTCTGAGGCTTACAAAGGATATATCTCCGCCCCGATGAAGGAAATCAGCGCCTGCGGCTCAATCTTGATCTGGAGGCCGCGCACGCCGGCGCTGACATAGATGTGGTCATACAGCAGCGCCGACTCGTGGACGAAGGTCGGAAGGGGTTTCTTCATCCCGATCGGAGAACACCCGCCACGGATGTAGCCCGTTTCCGGGAGGAGTTCTTTCATATGGATCATCGCGGCGGATTTGTTGCCGGAGATGCGGGCGGCCACCTTCAGGTCCACTTCCATATCCCCGGGCATCACGCATACGAACAGGCCTCCGCGGTCTCCCCGCAGGACCAGCGTCTTGAATACCTGCCCGATCGGTTCTCCCAGCTGGGCTGCCACGTGATCCGCCGCCAGGTTGTTTTCATCGACCTCATAGGGAACGAGGCCGAACGGAATTCCCGCGGTCTCCAGCAGCCGGACGGCATTGGTCTTCTGGATATGATCTTTCATCGATCCTTCTTTTCCCGTTCTGCACGTTTCCTGCGGCGTTGCTCTCGGTTATTCTTCTGAGATTCAAGTACTTCCACTACTGCGTCCGTCATCTCGTCCGGCCAGGTCTTCCCCGAGACGGCGGCATCCGACCAGGGGCATAAATCTTCATAATCCGAATCAAATACAACCGTATACGGGGGACCGCACCGGTCATTGACGGACATGAACAATCTGCGTCCTTCGTAGATCAGCCTTGACGGCCATTTGACCTCGGGATCGTCCACGTGTTCGTAGATCTCCTTGGTTATCTCGAACAAAGAGCAGTTCACTCCGCTTCCGACTTGTGCCGTGTACAGCCCTCTTTCCTCATCGAAACAAGCTTTCCAGTTATTTCCTTTTTTAAAATGCATCTTTGAATCCGTTTGCCAGGCTAAAGATACGCATTACCCGTAACAATACAAAACGTACGGTAAAATGCGTAACTTTGTATGCTATGGACGAACGATTGAAACGACAGCTGGATTTCATCCTCGAGATCGACAAGGAGAAGAACATCTTCCGGCAGACCCATCTTTCCGGCGGAGGGCGTGCCGAGAACGACGCTGAGCACGCCTGGCATATGGCCATCATGGCCTGGTTGCTGAAGGACTATGCCAACGAGCCCGTGGACCTCTCCCGGGTGATGATGATGTGCCTGATCCACGACATCGTGGAGATTGACGCCGGGGA
>CAMVGM010000012.1 GCA_947167015.1 uncultured Bacteroidales bacterium | reverse complement strand
GGGTGTGTTGTAATTGGTAGCCAAGCGGGACTTAGGATCCCGTGCCGCAAGGCGTAAGGGTTCGAGCCCCTTCACCCGCACCGGGCCAGAAAAGGAATCAGAAGCGGTAGCTGAGTTTCTTCAGGTCCTCGTCGGCGGAACTGCCGCCGTAGAAGACCTCATAGTTGCCGTGCACCGGCACCATGTCCTGCGCCGACTCGCTCCACCAGGTAAAGACCTCGTCATCCAGCGGAATACGCACGGTCGCACTCGCACCGGCCATCACGTTCACGCGGCGGAAAGCGCGCAGCGTCTTCACGGGGCCGCCCGCATCGTCCGGCTTGCGCACATACACCTGCACCGTCTCCACGCCGTTCCGCTTGCCGGTATTGCTGACGGTGAACTCCAGCACGCCGTTCTCGATCTTGCCCTTGCCGTAACGGAAGGTAGTATAGCTCAGGCCGAAGCCGAAGGGGAACAGCGGCTTGCCGCGGAAGTAACGGTAGGTGTGGCCCTCCATGTCGTAATTCTCCACGTCGGGCAGCTGGTTCACGTTGCGGTAGAAGGTCACCGGCAGCTTGCCGGACGGATTCACCTCGCCGAAAAGGACGTCGGCGATCGCGGTGCCGCCCTCCTGGCCCGGATACCAGGCCTGCAGGATGGCGTCGCAGCTCTCCACCTCCGGCACCAGGCCGATGGCGGAACCGGAGAAGTTCACGAAGACCACCTTCTTCCCCGCGTCGTGCAGGGTGCGGAGCATACGGCGCTGCACTTCGGGAAGCTCGATGTCGGTCCGGTCACCACCGGCGAAACCCGGCAGCTGCACCGGCATCTCCTCGCCCTCGAGGCGCGGCGAGATACCGCCCGCAAACACCACGACATCAATGCCTTCCAGCCGCTTCAGCACGTCCTCCGGATCGAACTCCGGCAGGAAACTGCTGCGGAGCTGCTGGGTGCGACGGGCGTAGCGGTGCACGTCGTTAACGTTGATCGCATACTGCTTGGCCACCTTCTCCAACTCCTCTTCCGGGAGCTTCATCAGCTGGCCCATCCGGTTGTTGGGATCATTCTCCGGCAGGTACTCGTGTCCGATGATGCCGCAGCCGCGGAAGGAAACGAGCCCGGGAACGCGCTTCTGCATGGCCTCGAGCAGCGTCACCGTCGTCTTCGGAACGGGGTTGTAGTTGCCCCACATCATCTCCACGTCATCCATGTTCGGACCGACGAGGGCTATCTTCTGGCCGGGATGCAGCGGCAGCACGCCGCCGCGGTTCTGCAGCATCACCAGCGTCTCGCGCGCCATGCGCAGCGAAAGATCGCGGTGCGCCGGGCCCTCCACGATGGAAGGATCCAGGTCGTCCCAGGGCGACTCGCCGTCCATCTCGCCGAGGCGGAAGCGCTCGGTCAGGATGCGCATCAGGTTGCGGTCCAGGTCCTTTTCGGACAGCAGCCCGCGCTCCACAGCGGTGGGGATGTTCACGAAAGAACTGCCGCACTCGACGTCCAGGCCGTTGCTGACCGCCGCCGCAGCGGCCTCCACCGCGCTGGGCGTGAAGCCGTGCCGGCCGTTCTCGAAGAAGTCGGCGATGGCCCAGCAGTCGGACACCACCATCCCCTTGTAGCCCCACTCCTTGCGGAGAATCTGGTCCACCAGGTACGAAGACGCCGCGCAGGGCACGCCGCGGAAACGGTTGTAGGCCGTCATGATCTCCTGGACGTGCGCCTTGGTCACGAGGTCCTTGAAGGCCGGCAGGTAGGTCTCGCGCAGATCCCGCTCGGACACCTGGGCGTCGAAGCGGTGGCGGTTGGACTCCAGGCCGGAGTGCACGGCGTAGTGCTTCGCACAGGCGTGCGCTTTGCGGACGGGGGAATCCTCCGGGCCCTGGAGGCCGCGGACCACCGCCATGCCGAGACGGCCGGTCAGAAAGGGATCCTCGCCGTAGGTCTCCATGCCGCGTCCCCAGCGGGGATCGCGGAAGATATTGATATTGGGCGTCCAGAAGGTAAGTCCCTGGTACACCTTGACGTTGTCAGCCGTCTCGAGGTACTTCACGCGCGCCTCGTCACTGGTGGCGGTGAACACCTCCTCCACCAGCGCTTCGTCGAAGCTGGCGGCCATGCCGATGGGCTGCGGATACACCGTCGCGCTGCCGTTGCGGGCTACGCCGTGCAGCGCCTCGCTCCACCAGTTATACTGTTTGACGCCCAAGCGCGGGATGGCCGGGCTGGCGTGCATCGTCAGGGAAGCCTTCTCCTCGAGCGTCAGGCGGCCGAGCAGGTCGGCGGCCCGCCGTTCCGGCGACAGGCTCTTGTCTTGGTAGGGATAAGGCTGTGCCAAAGCGGCAGCCGAGGCGAAAACGGCCAGCAGGGGCAGGAGAATCGCTTTTTTGAAATCGGTCATATTGTTTCAATGTTTGTTCAGCAGTCTTTTACAAAGATAAGAATTATATTCAAACCGATGCGGCTGGCATACGAATTGAAGAAAATAAATGCAACAAAACCTTTCAACAAACTATTTCATTATGCGTAGTTCACTTCTTAGATTCTTAGTTGCGGGCGCGATGGTCCTGATGGGAGCATTCGTGTCCAACGCCCAGCCGGGCGGCGGGTTCGGCGGCCAGATGGATCCCGAGCAGATCGCCAAGTTCCGCGCGGATGACATGAAGCAGACCGTCAAGCTCACGGACGACCAGTACAAGAAAGTGGTCGACCTGTTCAAGGCACAGATGGAAGAAATGCAGAAGATGTTCTCCAGCGGCAGCATGCCCGACATGGGTGAGATGCAGAAGCAGCGCGAGGAGCAGGACAAGAAACTGCAGGCCATCCTGACCAAGGACCAGTACACCGCCTGGACCAAACACGAGCAGGAGATGATGCAGCAGATGATGAACGGCGGCGGATTCGGCGGCCCTGGCGGCCCCGGCCCCCGCTAGCGGCTTCCGATGAAGAGAGAGAGGCGATGCACCTGTGCACCGCCTCTCTTTTTTGTCCGTGGAAGGATGTTAACTCTTCCGGTATTCGGTGGGCGTCTGCCCGGTCTGGATCTTGAAGAAGCGGTAGAAGGTGGTCTGGTTGGGGAAATTCAGCTGGGTGACGATCTGCTTGATCGGCAGGTCGGAATACTTCAGCAGGTTCTGCGCCTGCCGGATGACGAGCAGGTCGATCCAGTCGTGCGCCGAGCGGCCGCTGACGTTCTTGACCAGTTTCGAAAGGTACTTCGGCGACATGTAAAGCCTGTCGGCATAGAAGCCGAGCGAACGCTCGGTCATATGGTGATCCTGCACAAGGTGGAGAAAATCCTCGAAAACGGCACGGGCGCGGGAATTGTCGCCGCGGACGTTTCGCTGCGCCTCGCTCACCCGGTCCTGCCAAAGCGCTCCCGCCCAATAGAATACCGACGAGATGGCCATGATCACCGCTTCCCGGATGCCGGGCAGCGAACGGGAGGCCAGGTCCATGATCAGCCCGAAATACTCCCGGCACACGTTCATCTCGTCCCGGGAGAGCCGGATAGTGGGGTTGTCCATGAAGCGGAGGCTCTGCTGGTAAATGCGGTTGAAGTTGATCCGCGAGTTCGCCATCAGTTCCGATGAGATGGCAGCGACGGCATAGTGCACGATCTTGCCGGGCTGCGGGATGATCCGGTGCACGCGCAGGACGTTGTGGGGGGTATAGACCAGCATGGAATACGCCTCCATATGATGGATCCTGCCGTTGATCTCTACGTCCATGCTCCCTCCGTAGCAGAGGAAGATCAGATACGCGTCAAAGCGCTGGGGCCGGTCCATCACTTCTTTTTCCGAAACAAAACGCATCCTGGCCAGGAACAAGTCGTTCTCCAGCTGGGCGTTAATCGTATGTTCCGGGAAAAGCTGGCTCAAGCCCCGGACATCCAGTTCGGCGTACACGTCTCCCATGCAGAATAGATTTTTACAAATATAACTAAATAATCGGAGGAATTCTTATATTTGTTCCTATGATGAAAAGAATTCTTCCCCTCCTGCTCGCCGTCGTGCTGTCCAGCAGCTGCGGCGTCCTTTCCGGCATCAACTGGGACACCGCCCACCTGGCCAACGCCGGCGCCAAGGCAGCCGTGGCCGCCGCGATGACCGACGAACAGATCAGCGACCTCTGCCGGCAGTCCGTCGCCTACGCCGACGCCCAGACGCCGATGGCGGACGCCAAATACCAGCAGCGGCTCGCGAAACTCATGTACGGCATCTCCGAGATTGACGGTAAGCCCCTCAACTTCAAGGTTTACCGCTCCAACGAGGTGAACGCCTGCGCCTACGGGGACGGTTCCGTACGCGTCAACTCGGCGCTGATGGACCTGATGGACGACGACGAACTGATCGCCGTGATCGGCCACGAACTCGGCCACGTCTATAACAAGGATTCCAAGAAGGCGATGCAGCGGGCCTATCTCGGCTCCGCCGCGCGCGAGGCGATCTATGCCGCGGGCGGCTACGGCCAACTGGCCGGAACGGTGCTCGGCGACATCTCCGAGGCCTACGTCAACGCGCAGTTCTCCCAGAAGCAGGAGTCCCGGGCCGACGATTTCGGCTTCCAGTTTGCGATCGACCACGGGCACGACCCGTATAGCATGTACCGCTCGCTCTCCAAGCTCAACACCCTCTCCAGCGGCGGCCAGGGCTCTGCGATGGCCAAGATGTTTTCCTCCCATCCCGACAGCGCCAAACGGGCCGAAAAGATGAAGCAGAAGGCCGACGCGTACGTCGCCAAGCAAGGGGAGAAATAAAACAGAATCAACTGATAACCAATACTACAACCGTTATGAAAAGAATCGGCATCCTGCTGCTGGCGCTCCTGACGCTCGCGCCGGCAGTCCTTTCCGCCCAGCCGCAGAACGGCAATCAGCCGCCCCGCCGGCAGATGCAGCGCCCCCGCGGCGTCTATACCCTCGACGAACTCCGCTGGAGGGACAACTGCGTGCTCGCGGACCCCGTCTCGCACACCTACATCATGGTCGGCCCCGCCGGCCGCAGCGTGATGAGCTACAAGAGCAAGGACCTCATCCACTGGGAAGGTCCGGACATCATCTACACGGCCCCCGCCGACGTCTGGGGCGACATCCGCATCAACAGCATCTGGGCGCCCGAGCTGCACTACTACAAAGGGAAATACTACCTGTTCCAGACCTTCGACACTTCCGAGAAGTTCGGGGAGCAGTGGCGCAACTGGTACCACACCGGCCGCGTGATGCGCGGCTCGCAGGTGCTCTGGGCGGACTCCCCCGACGGGCCCTTCCACACCTTCGCCCCCCACTCCACGATGCCCACGGACATGATGACCATCGACGGCACGCTCTGGGTGGAGGACGGCGTCCCCTATATGGTTTACTGCCACGAATGGGTGCAGGTGACCGACGGCGCCGTGGGTTTCGTCCCCCTGAAGGATGACCTGTCCGACCTCGCCGGAGAGCCGAAGAACCTCTTCCGCGCCAGCTACGTCAACAGCACCTGGGGCGCACCCATCCCGCCCGACGGCAGCGGCTACGTCACCGACGGCCCCTATCTCTATATGGGAAAGACCGGCAAGCTGTACATGATCTGGACCACCAACAACAGCTGCGGCATCGCCATCTCCGACTCCGGCAAGATCGCCGGCCCCTGGCGCCAGCAGGACGAGGCCCTCTTCGTGAACGGCGGCCACGGCATGATCTTCAAGACCTTCGAAGGCAAGCCGATGCTGGTGCTCCACGCCCCCTACTGGGGCGAGACGCACCCCAAGATCTTCGAACTCGAAGACACGGGGGAAACGCTCCGCATCATCAAGGAGTACGGGAAATAAGAAAAGAAAGATCCGCGTCAGTTGACGCGGATCTTCTGTCCGATGCGGAGCTTGTTGGAATTGACGCCCGGATTGAGTTTCTGGATGGTCGAGAGCGACTTGCCGTAGCGTTTCGCGATGGATCCCAGGGTATCGCCCGACTTGACCGTGTGATAGCGCATCGCTGCCTTTTCGGCGGCGATGCGTTTCTCTTCCGCCACGATCTTCTCGTCGGCCGCATACACGTCCTCCTCTTCGTCCAGCGACTGGGGCACGTAGTGCGACGAGGCGTCCAGATAGCTGCGGCGCAGCACGAAGACGTTGGACCGGAGCTCGCCCTTCTCGTAATCCGCGATCCACTCGGGATCGAAGGCGAAGCCCTTGTAGCGCGTCTCGAAATGCAGGTGCGGGCCCGTCGAGCGGCCCGTGGAGCCGCCCAGGCCGATCTGGTCGCCGGCGCGCACCCAGTCCCCCACTTCCACGTCCCGCTTCGAGAGGTGGCCGTAGAAGGTCTCCAGACCGTTCTCGTGGCGCAGGACGATGAGGTTCCCGTAGCCGGAGTGGTACTCCGACACGCGCACGCGGCCGTCGAAGGCGGCCACCACCGGCTTGCCCGTCTTCAGCGGCAGGTCCACGCCCTGGTGGCGCCGGCCGTGCCGGTAACCGAACTTCGAGAAGACCTTCGTCTGGTTGGGACAGACGAAGGTGCTCGTCGAATCCACCAGCAGGATCGTGTTGTGCAGCGGCAGGCTGTCCAGCGGGATACGATAAGGGTCGGTCGTCTTGACGGTCCAGTGATCCCGGAAGACGTCCTCTTCCTCGAGCAGCTTGAAATTCTTGATATAATACCAGGTATGGTCGTCCTTCAGGACGAGCAGCAGGCGGCCGTCCGCGATGTCGAGGGTGTCCATCGCCACGCCCTTCCCCTCCCGGAAAGCGGCCGCGTCGGTCTGGAAGGCGTCCGGGATGACGTCCGGGACGCCGCCCTTCAGGCTGTCCGCCCGCGAAAGGGTATCGGCCACCTGGCCCCATCCGGACACGGACAGGGCCAGCAGCAGCAGTGTCAGCGGGGCTCTCATCAGGAACGCACGGCGCCGAAACGCTCCGTCAGCAGGCGGCAGGCTTCGTCGATCTTTTCCTGCAGGAGGTCCTCGGTGCGGGCTTCGCAGATGAAACGCAGATAGGGTTCGGTGTTGGAAGGGCGGATGTTGAACCACCAGTCGGCGAACTCCAGGCGGTAGCCGTCGAAGTCCATCACCTTGAGCGGCTGCTCCTGAGCGGAGAAGAGTTCGCAGACGGCTTTCATCGCGCCCGGCTTGTCCTCCAGGCGGAAATTGATCTCACCGGAATTGCAGTAGCCGGCGATCTCGGCGATCTGCCCGCTGAAGGTCTTGCCCTGCTTCTTGAGTGCGGCCACGATGCGCAGTACGATCAGCGAGGAAAGCAGGCCGCTGTCCGAATAGAAGAAATCCTTGAAATAGTAGTGCCCCGCCAGCTCGCCGCCCCACAGGCCGTCGATCTCACGGAGTTTCGGCGCGGCGAAAGCGCGTCCCACCCGCCAGGTGTGCAGCTCGGCGCCATACTTGGCGAGGTACTCGCCCACCGCCTTGGAACTGCGGATCTCCTGCAGCACGCGGGGGTTCTTCTCGCCCCGCTCGTCGCAGAAGTACAGCGCCATCATCGCGATGACGAGGTCCGGCGCCACGAACTGCCCCTTCTCGTCCACGAACATCACGCGGTCGGCGTCGCCGTCATAGATTACGCCCACATCGGCCCCGGTCTTGCGCACCAGTTCCTTGAGCGGCTCCACGTTCTTCGCCACGAGCGGATTGGGCTCATGGTTCGGGAAACGGCCGTCGATCGTGTCGAAGAGGTACTCCGGCTCCTCGCCGAAGACCTCGTGCGCGAACAGGCAGGACATGCCGTTGGACAGGTCGAAGGCAATCTTGAGGCCGCTGTAGTCCCCCTTGTACTTCATCATGTAGGCAATGTAATCGTCGTGGATGTCCTTCATGCGCACCTGGCCGCGCACGGCGGCGGGCGGCGTCGGACGGCCTTCCTCGATCCAGGCCTTGATCTGGCCCAGGCCGGTGTCCAGGCCCACGGGAAGGGCATTCTCGCGGCTGACCTTCATGCCGTTGTACTCGGCCGGATTATGGCTCGCAGTGATCTGGACGGAGGCCTTGAAGCCGTAGTTCGCAGTGCCGAAATACACCATCGGCGTGCTGCTGAGGCCGATGTCGGCGACGTCGGCGCCGGCATCGCAGATGCCCTCGATCAGGGCGTCGTGGATCTCCTGCGACGACACGCGGCAGTCGCGCCCGACCAGCACCTCCTTGGCGCCGAGCAGTTCGGGAAGGAAATATCCGACCTTGTAGGCCGTGGTCCGGTCGAAATCCACTCCGTAGATTCCGCGGATGTCATATGCGTGAAAAGCTCCCATATAAGCGTTGCATAAAAGGTTATCAGTTTAATGGGCGGCCCGGGCCGCATCCGGACAAAGATACGAAAAAAAACGAAGCCCCGCCCCCCTTATTCCAGGTAGCGCTCGCGCAAGACCCGGCAGTCGTCCTCCGTGAGGCCCAGGCAGGTGGCGATGTAGTTCTCCATCGACCCCCACTGCGCGTCGATCAGGTCCAGGGTGTTGCAGAAGTTGCGCGTGCTCACGCCCATGAAGGCGCGCACCACGTCTTTCTCCTCCTCGCCGCCGCCCTGCGCGTCGATCATCTTGCAGAAATGGTCCACCAGCGGGCGGTAACTGTCGTTGGAACGGTCGAAGTCCGCAACGATCGTCTCCCGGTCGGCGCCGAGCGCCCCGAGCAGGAAGGCCGCCCCGATCCCGGTCCTGTCCTTGCCCTGCGAGCAGTGCCACAGGACGGCCCCGTCGGGGGTTTCCAGGATCTTGTTCAGGAAGGCCGCGTACTGCAGCTGCGAGAACTCACTCGAGACCAGGGAGGGATACAGCTCGCGCGCCTTCTGCTGGAAGAGCGGGGTGAAGGCGAGCCGGACGATGTGCGAAGGCAGGTCCAGCCAGGTCTCGGCCGGGACGGCCTCGCCCGAGGCCCGTTCCGCCTCGACGTCCAGCGTGGGCAGCGTGATGTGCTCGGCCCCCGGCACCGCGCGGTCCGGCTGGGCCTGCGCCTCGGAGTAAGTGCGGAAGTCGAAGATCACGCGGAGCCGGTAATGCTCCACGAGGAGCCGCACGTCGGCGTCGGTCGCGTCGTGCAGGTGCGCGGTGCGCAGCAGACGGCCGGGCCGGACCCGGCGTCCGCCGACGGGCAGCCCGCCGAGATCCCGCACGTTGACGACCTTCTCGAACATGGACACGCTATTTGATCTTGGCCTTGTAGGCGGTGCCCACCTTGCCGTGGGAGATGCCCAAAAGTTTCTTGGACAGCATCTTGCGGCGGATGGGAGCCACGAGGTCCGTGAACAACTGGCCGTCCAGGTGGGAGAACTCGTGCTGGATCATCCGGGCGGCGAACTTGTCGAAAGTCTCCGTCTTCTTCTCCAGGTTCTCGTCGTAGTACTCGACCGTCAGCGCCTCCGGGCGGCGGACGTCGCAGTAGATGCCCGGGATGCTCAGGCAGCCCTCGTTGTACTCGCACATCGTCTCGCTCTCCGAGACCACCACCGGGTTGATGAAGGTGCGGCGGAAGCCCTTCAAGTAGGGATAGATGTCCGCCATCACGTCGCCGTTGACCACGGCCACGCGCTTGCTCACCCCGATCTGGGGAGCCGCCAGGCCGCAGCCCTCGGAATGGTCCAGGGTGTCCCAGAGGTCCTGGACCAGGGTCCGGAGGCCCTCCCGGTCGCTCAGGTCGGCGGGCGCCGCGACCTTGCGCAGCACCTCCGATCCGTACAGGTAAATCGGTTGTATCATGGTTTCTTCTTGTCCAGCCAGCTTTGCAGGATGATGGCCGCGCTGATGCGGTCCACGGAATTCTTGTCCCGCCGCTCGCTCTTCTTCATCCCGCCGTCGATCATCGCCCGGTGCGCCAGCACCGAGGTGAAGCGCTCGTCCTCCAGTTCCACCGGCACCTGCGGGAAGGCTTTGCGAAGGCGCTTCAGGAAAGCCTCGACGTCCGCGGCGGCCTCCGCCGGCGCCCCGTTCAGGTTCATCGGCCAGCCCACCACAAATCGCTCCACCGTCTCGGAAAGGGCGTATTTTTGGAGATAATCTATTATCTTTGCAGCAGGAACGGTTTCGAGCGGAGATGCGAATATGCCCAGCGGGTCGCTGACTGCGACACCCACCCGGGCGCGTCCGTAGTCTATTCCTATCGTCCTGTTCATCAGACTGCAAATTTAATTCAAAAGTATGGGAAGACAAAATCCGGAACGCGCGAGACGGACCTACAGGGTGTCCCTGGTGGATAACGACACCCACGACACCCTCCGTTCGGTCCGCTTCACCAAGCTCGGCTTCATCTACGGCGCGATCACGGCCGTACTGGCCCTCCTGCTCGTCTTCTACCTCCTGTTTGCCTTCACCCCGCTGCGGACCATCATTCCCGGCTATCCGAACGCCCATTCCCGGAAGGAAGCCGTCTCCAACGCCATCAAGATCGATTCCCTGGAAAGCGTCATCACCCGCTGGAACATCTACGCCGCGAACCTCAGCCGCGTGCTCACCGGCGAGGCCACCGTGGACTTCGACAGCCTCGTCCGCGCCGCGACGCCCCGCTACCTGTCCGACAAGGACGCCGCCGAACTCGCCCGCCGAGATTCCGTCCTGCGCGAGACCGTCCAGAAAGAGGAGCAGTTCGGCGTAGGCAGCCCCCAGCGCGACCTGCCCATCGAGGGCATGCATTTCTTCACCCCGATCAAGGGCGTCGTCGCCGTGGGATACGACCCGGTCCTGCACCCCTCCATCGACATCTCCGCCCCCACCGGCAGCGTCGTGAGCGCCGTGCTGGACGGCACTGTCGTCTTCACCGGCCGCGATGCCGAGGAAGGCTACATCACCGTCCTGCAACACCGGGACGGCCTGATCAGCATCTACTCTAATAACCAAAGACTCCTCCGCAGCACCGGCGAGACGGTCAAAGCCGGAACGCCCATCGCCCTGGTCGGCGGCATCGCCGGGCGGGAAGGCACCGAAAACCTCCATTTCGCCCTCTGGTACGGCGGGACGAGCCTCGACCCCACCCGATACATCAGTTTCTAAGTGAAAAGAAGAATCGCCATACTCGGATCCACCGGATCCATCGGCACCCAGACACTGGACGTCATCCGGCAGCACCGGGACCTCTTCGAGGTCGTCCTCCTTTCCGCGCGGCGCAGCGTGGACCTGCTGATCAGCCAGGCCGTCGAGTTCGACGCCGCCCACGTGGTCATCTGCGACGAAGCCCGCTACGGCGAAGTGGCGGACGCCCTGCAGGGCCGCGGGACCTCGGTCTGGGCGGGCGTGGACAGCCTCTGCGACCTGGTCGGGATGGACTCCGTGGATATCGTCGTGGGCGCGATGGTCGGCTTCAGCGGCCTGCGGCCTACCCTGGCGGCCCTGCGCGCGGGCAAGATCGTCGCCCTCGCCAACAAGGAGACGCTGGTGGCCGCCGGGTCCATCGTCACCCGCACCGCCGAAGAACATGGCGGGCGCCTGCTGCCGGTGGACTCGGAGCATTCGGCCATCTTCCAGTGCCTGCTCGCCGCAAACGGCAATCCCGTCGAAAAAGTGCACCTGACCGCTTCCGGAGGCCCTTTCCGCACCTGGGAGAAGCAGCAGATCGCCGGCGCCACCGCCGCCCAGGCCCTCAAGCACCCCAACTGGGACATGGGCTCCAAGGTTACGATCGACTCCGCCACGATGATGAACAAGGGCTTCGAGGTCATCGAGGCGAAATGGCTCTTCGGACTGGAGCCGGAGCGCATCCGCGTGGTCGTCCACCCCGAATCCGTCATCCACTCGATGGTGGAATTCGCCGACGGCGCCGTCATCGCGCAGCTCGGCTGCCCGGACATGCGGCAGCCCATCGGCTTCGCCCTCGGATTTCCGGATCGTCTGAGCGTCGGCAACCGCAAGCTGGATTTCGCCTCGCTGGGCAAACTCAGCTTCGAGGCGCCCGACACGGGCCGTTTCCCCTGCCTGCAACTCGCCTACGACGCCATCCGGCGCGGCGGTAACGCCCCCTGCGCCCTGAACGCCGCCAACGAGGTCGCGGTGGCCGCATATCTCAAGGGATTGATCTCCTTCTACGACATCGCCAAGATCTGCGAGCGCGCGCTCGCGGGCATGGATTTTGCGGCGGACCCTTCGCTCGAAGACATCTTCGAGACGAACCGCGAAATCGCCGCAATAGCAGATGGTTATCTTCATTAAAACCGTACAGGTCATCCTCGCCCTGTCCGTACTCATCATCATCCATGAGTTCGGACATTTCCTGTGGGCGAGGGCGTTCGGCATCCGCGTCGAGAAGTTCTACCTCTTCTTCGACGTGGGCGGCAAGGCGCTGGCCCGCTGGCACTGGGGCGGTACCGAATTCGGCATCGGCTGGCTGCCCTTCGGCGGCTACTGCAAGATCGCGGGAATGGTGGACGAGTCGATGGATCTCAAGCAGTTGGAGCGGGAGCCCCAGCCCTGGGAGTTCCGCACGCACCCCGCCTGGCAGCGGCTGCTGGTGATGGCCGGCGGCGTGATCAACAACTTCATTTTCGCCATCCTCTCCTTCATCGCCATCATGGGCATCTGGGGCGACTCCTATATCCCGAACCAGGGCAACCGCATCTACGTGGACGAGCTCGCCTACGACCTGGGCTTCCGCACCGGCGACCAGATCCTCCGCTTTGACGACTACGAACCCGAGAATTTCGGGATGCTGCAGGCCGACCTGATCCGGCGGAACGTCACCAAGGCCACCGTCCTGCGCGGCACCGACACCCTCGACATCTACATCGACCAGGCGCGCATCGGCGAGGTCCTCAGCGATCCGCTGCTGTTCGACCTGGCCATCCCCTTCGTCGTGGACTCGGTGGCCGCCGACGGGCTGAACGCCGCCTCCGGGCTGCGCCGGGGCGACCGCATCGTCGCTTTCGACGGCCAGGAAGTGGAGTACCTCCAGGACTCCCGCGCCCTGCTCGCCACGCTCAGTTCGCGGGAGGTGGCGGCGTCCGTAGTACGGGAAAGCGACACCCTCGGACTGCCCGTCCGCGTGGACAGCACCGGCCGCATCGGCGTGTACATGCGCCCGCCGGAGGTCACCACGCGCCATTACAACCTGCTGGAAGCCATCCCCGCCGGCTGGCGGGAGGCGGGCCGGAGCATCGGCGGCTACCTGGACGACCTGTCCCTGCTCGCCCGCCCGTCCACCGGGGCCTACAAGTCCGTCGGCAGTTTCATCGCCATCGGCCAGGTCTTCCCGGAGACCTGGGACTGGTACCGCTTCCTGTACATCCTCGCCCTGCTGTCCATCATGCTGGGGGTGATGAACCTCCTCCCCATCCCGGGGCTCGACGGCGGACACATCCTCTTTACCCTGTATGAGATCGTGACCGGCCGCAAGCCCGGCGACAAGTTCCTTGCCGTGGCCCAGACCATCGGCATGATCCTCATCCTGGCCCTGATGTTCCTCGCCTTCGGCAACGACATTTCACGAATCATCCATTAAACTGAAAATCAATACGATATGAAAGCACACGCCCTTCCCCTCCTCGGACTTGCCCTGACAGCGGCCCTCGCCCTGTCCGGCTGCAAGAACAGCGGTCCCCTGCTGCCCAGCATCAGCGGCAAGGCCGGCGAAATCCTCGTGGTGATGGATAAGCCTTACTGGGAAGACAGCCTGGGCAACGACGTCCGCGACCTGTTGGCGGTCGACTGCCCCTGGCTCGCCCAGAAAGAACCCCTCTACTCGCTCGTCAACGTTCCCCCTTCCGCGTTCGGGGACCTCTTCAAGGCGCACCGCAACATCCTCCTGTTCCTGGTGAACCCCCAGCTGGATACCACCGGCATCATCTATCAGCACGACATGTGGGCGCAGCCCCAGTGCGTCATCCAGATCAGCGCCCACGACTCCGCCGAGGCGTCCGCGATCCTGAAGGAGAAGGGGCCGATGATCGTCAGTTCCATCGAGCAGGCCGAGCGCGACCGCGTGATCCGCAACACCCTCCGCTATGAGGAGGCGGCGCTCTATCCGACGGTGGCGGCCATCTTCGGCGGCTCTCCGCACTTCCCCACCGGCTACAAGCTGCGCAAGGCCACGGAGGACTTCGTCTGGATCGCCGATGACAAGCAGGCCTACCAGGATGTCTTCATCTACAGCTATCCGGTTGAAGACGAGCCGTTTACGCTGGAGAAGATCATCGCCCACCGCAACGACTTCCTGCGCGAGAACGTGCCCGGGATGTTCGACGGCACCTATATGACCACCAGCGAGTTCTTCACCCCGACGCTGGAGTTCCTGAAATACCGCGGACGCGACTTCGCGCAGGTACGCGGCATGTGGGAGGTCCAGAACGACTTCATGGGCGGCCCCTTCGTGTCCCACTCCTTCTTCAGCCCGGACGGCAGCCAGATCATCGTCGCGGAGGCCTGGGTGTACGCTCCGCAGTTCGACAAGCGGCAGTTCCTCCGCCAGGTGGAGTCCATTCTCTATTCCTGGGAGTGGACAAAGGGAGAAAATGCTGAAAATTAATTTGTCAAGTCCAAAAAGTTTTCTATCTTTGCAGTCCCAATTTGGCGGATAGCGCATTGGGATGAGTTTGGTGGGTTCGTATAACGGCTAGTACTCAAGATTTTCATTCTTGCAATAGGAGTTCGATTCTCCTACCCACTACCAAATATTAAAAAAGAAAAACAATGGCAAATACAGCATCAGCAAAGAAAGCCGATCGCCAGAACGAAAGGCACAGACTGCATAATCGCTATTATGCAAAATCCACCCGCAACGCTATCCGCGACATCCGCAACACCACCGACAAGGCCACGGCCGAAGCCAACGCCCCGAAGGTCTATGCGATGATCGACAAGCTCGCCAAGATCGGCCTGATCCACAAGAACAAGGCCTCCAACCTCAAGAGCGGCATTGCGGTTTACATCAACAAACTTGCTTAATCGCGGTTTTTGCAGTATCTTTGAACCGCAAATCGGGATGTAGCGCAGTTGGCTAGCGCACTACGTTCGGGACGTAGGGGTCGTCTGTTCGAGTCAGATCATCCCGACCAGAATCCGGTAACGACTTGAAAAACAGTTCGTTACCGGATTTTTTATCACAAACCGGGTCAAATACGGGTCAAAAAATTTCTTTGGATGACATCCTGGAGGCAGCCTTCGGGGAGTCGGCCAAAGAAAAAAAAATGTTTCTTTTCAAACCGCTCCCGGGGGTCGATTACAGACCGCCGAAACTTACCAAGGGCCGCGCAGGCTGGACCATCCGTTATTATGTCAAGGATCCAGCAACAGGACATCTGCGACGGATCCGGATCAAGGTCAACCACATCCATCCACTGAAAGAACGTGCGCGTGTCGCACGTGAGATGATGGCCGCCATCAGCGAACGCCTCGCCCTGGGATGGAACCCCCTTCGGGACGCTTCCGCCCCGAAATCGTCCGTCTCCGCCTTCGACTCATACGACGCCTTCCTGAAGGTCAAGGCCAAGGAAGCCGAAGCGCAGTCGCTCGCCTCCTACAAGTCTTACATCAAGATCTTCACCGGGTGGCTGAAGGAGAACGGCTTCGACCAGGCACGCCCCATCTGCTGCGTGACCCGGGAGACGGCGCTGGCATTCATGGACCACCTGGACGAGAACGCCGGCATCTCGGCGCGAACCTGGAACAACTATCTCTCCTTCCTGCAGACACTCCACGCCTGGCTGCAGGAGAAGGGCTTCATCCCGTCCAATCCGTTTGACGGCATCAAGCGCAAACCCAAGCGTCTGACGGCCAAGAAGCGCCGGACATTCACCGACGAAGAGCTCGCGTGTCTGTTTGCTTGGCTGGAGGCTCACAACCGGGAGTTCCTGGCCGTCTGTCTGCTCTGCTACGCCTGTTTCATCCGCCCCAAGGAAATCGCGCTGCTCCGCTGCTCGGATATTGACCTGGAAGCGCAAACCGTCCATGTGCGCAGCGAGATCGCCAAGAACGACAACGACTCATTCCGGACCATCCCGGATGCCGTGCTCCCCTATCTGCAGCGTCTGGATCTCTCGCATCCGGACTGGGCGCTGTTCGGCAAGAACTATGGGGACGGAGAAGATTTCAGACCGGGGCCGACACCGGCCGACCAGCGGAAATTCGCCGGATACTGGTCTGCCTGGATCCGCCCGGCCCTGGGCTTCCCGACGGAGCTGCAGCTCTACAGCCTGAAGGATACCGGCATCACCAACATGGCCACCGCCGGCGTGGCCATCAACCTGGTGCAGCAGCAGGCCGACCACTCCAACGTGGCCATTACATCGATCTACCTTGGAAGGAAGCCGGAGGCTGACGCCAAGATCAAGAAAGCGGCCATCCTACCGAAATAAATCATTGATTATTTTCAATTAATTTTTGTAAATAATAGAAAATTATCTATATTTGTAGTGCCAAACAACAACAGTAAAGAATATGAAATCGACAGAACTACACAGGATCATCACCCGGAACGGCTGGGTCCTGCTACCCAAGAAAGGGAAAGGAAGCCACGCCCGGTACACAAAAGACGGAAGGATCTACACGGTGCCCTTCCACAAAGGAAAAGAAATAGACAACGACTTTGCAAAGAAAATTCTGAAGGAACTGGGGATTCAATAATCCCCATCCTTCCCAAATGTATAAGATATGGAAAAGGTAGATATTACGATCAATGTAGCCCCGGACGGCTTTTATAGCGCATATTGCAACGATCATCCAGCTCTATTCGGCAGCGGAGAGACTCCGGAAGCCGCCCGAAAAGAACTGGAAGAGACCCTTCGCCTGACCAAGGAGGACGGGCGCGATGTCGCAGTCATCTATCCGGACTGGCTGGATGGGGATTACGAATTTGCCATCCACTGGGATGTCCGGACAATGCTGGAGTACTACTCGGGCGTCATCACGCCGACGGCCCTCGGGAAGCTGTCCGGAATCCATCCGAAACAACTGTGGGCGTACCAGCACGGAATATCCAAGCCCAGGAAAGCCCAGGTGGCCAAGATCGAAGCGGCTCTTCACCGCCTCGGCCACGAGCTCGCGAATACTTCTTTCTGATGTTGTTTGGCGACACTTCAAAAGAAGCAGCCCCGGAGCGATCCGGGGCTTTTTCATTTAGAATGTAAGGGTCAGGCCCACCGTCGTGCCTACCCCTGGCTGGATACCGGATCCATTCCAATAGACCCCCGGCCCAGCAGTAACTCCAATCCCGACGCGGGCCTTACGCCTGGGAGTTTCCATCTGGGTGATCGTATTGGTGATATACCCTGTCTTCCGGTAGATGTCCAGCGATTCCAGTTTAGGGGATATGCCCGATACGACTGCGCGATACTCTTCACCTTCGTAGACCTTACGCTCAATAGGGAGCGGGAGCCCTACTTCCACGGAATCCGCCAGCGGCAGCGAGACAAGCGCCGTATCCTGTTTCTCTGACGCTTCCGAAGCGGCAACTTCCAGAGTTGCAATGATCCGTTTGAGCTGCGCAACGGTGCCAACGCGAACGAGTTCAAAGCCAGCCGGTACCACATCTGACGGCATGGGTTTTTCGTAATGCGAGGTATCGTTGACATACACCGTGTCCAGCTTATGCGGGAGCGCGAAGGCGGCATCATAGCCCTTCGCATAGCCACGAGTCCGGCCTATCAGGAATGACAGGGTGATAGCACCCGTTATGAACAGCCAGCAGCACACCGCTGCGAGGAATTTCTGGTACTGCGTCATCTCGACACCTCCATTACCTTGACAATGCCGCGTTGCTGCCCGGCATTATTGTATAGGCCGATATGAATCCATTGATCACCGGTTTTCTCATCACGTTCCAGAAGCAACTGGTCGAATTTGGTATTGGTGGATTTGAACCAAGCGACCACGAAATCCCGGAACTTGCTGAAACTCCCGGAGGTCTGCAGATCCGCAGCATAGCCGATCATGTGTACGGATGTCTTGGATCCCCCCACGGCCGCATTTAGCCTCGGGCACCGGTAACCGGAACTTACCCGGATAGGTTTCCCCCACGCGGCACGCAGGGGGTCCAGGATCTTCTCCGTAAGCTCGCGAAGATGATCCACCACCTCGAAGGTAGGGGTGTTGTCGATGCCGTTCTTCTTGGCAGTGTTGCTCTTGAGCAGTTCCGCCAGCGTAAAATACGTCGCCATATCTATTCTTCTCTTTCCGCGACAGGGGAAGCCCCATCGTTCCGCTTCTTCGACTCTCCGTACTGACGGATCAGTTGGTTGATGGGAAGATAGTCAACGCCCAGCGCAGGATCCGACTTGTGATCCCGCAGCCATTCTGCCCCCTGGCCGCGGACAGGTTTTCGCACCGCGCAACCCATGTGGATGCACATCAGCGTCTGAGCGCTTGCCAGGTCTTCTCGAAGCTGGTTCTTGTCATTGTATAGTTCCTCTATCTTCGCGTCCTTGCGGTTCATCGTGTCCTCGTCGGACTCGATGCGGGAACTCATCGCAGCGATGGTCTTCTCCATCCCCTCGATCACGATATTGTCAGCCTCGGCGTTGGCTTTCTTCTTATTGGCCTTAAAGAACAGGATTCTCCCAAGGTCAAACGCGCCGACAATTCCAAGTAAGGCAATTACGATTTGAGTCCAGTCCATTTCTCAAGTATGGTTAATCTTCCGTCTTGAACAAGACCCCATTCAGCAGGTCCTCGCACACGCGGAAGACGTCGATGTACTGGGTGACGAACTTCGGCGAGGCGTCCTCGTTCTTCTCGCCCGAAGGCACCTGGACCGCCGTGCGCCTGTTCTCGTTGGAGAGCGCATGGTAGCCCTCCCATCCCATAGGGACGATGTTGCCGTCCAGCTCGGTCTCGTCATTGTAGAGAGCCTTGCGGAGTTCGGCGATCTTCTTGTTCTGTTCTTCCGTGGGTTCCTTCCCGTCCTTCACGCCCGCCGTCTTCGGCAGTTCGCGGTCTTTCTCCGCGATGGCGTTGAACGCCTTTCCCACGGCCTTGCGGAACTTGTAGGACTTGTAGGCGTCAGCCGCCGGGACGTCGTGCTCGGTGGTGTTCAGCAGGCCCGCGTTCACGAGCGAGATGATGATGTTGTTCTTGAGTTTCATATCTTTTCTTCAAAAATGTTGTTCTTGGATTCGGCCACCGGCTCTTTCGCCCGGCCCTTGCCAGTGGCGCCCCCGGAGTTGCGTTCCTTGAAGTACCTCTCGATTTCCCGGACAGGGAAGTAGAGCCAGCCGAAGTTGCACACACCGGCAACGGCGTAGATGCTCCCCGTGCAGATGGCACCGACGGAAGCGATGATGGTCAACAGGATGGCAAGTGCGAAACCCGCCGCTATGAGAAAATTCTTGAATTCTTCCATATCTTGATTGATTAAATTATCCTCTTGGTTCTTCAACTGGTGCGCTGCCATTGACTTCCGAGCGGCTGGATGACACCTTGATGGTGTATGTTTTGCTGGAGTCGTAGTTCTGCACCATAAAGTTGCCGCTATACTCCGTGTGGTTTTGAGCCGGGATGGAGATGTTCCCCACATTCCGGGTGTTGATATTCTGGCTCCCGTCGTGCAAGGCGATGACGAGGTTGTTGACGGCAACGGCTGATGTGGTGTTGTTGATGATGTTGACGTCGTAATGGACGCGCGCGTGGAGGGCTTCCATCCATTGTGCGTTGATGGTCAGTTGGACGGACACTACCTCGGCGGCGATTGTTAAGGTTTGCGGGGCCACGTCGCAGGAGAGATACACCCCCGCGCCGGGGTCAGTCCCTTGATTGGCCCGCTTCGATGCTATGAACGGGACTATCTTCACGGACTTCCCGCCGTATGATGTCATATTCGTAAAATCCACGCTCAAATCACCTCCGTTGAGTGTCCCGGTGGAGAAGGCGAAGGAGTATTGGCTATTGGAATACCAAATGAGGATTCCGGCGTACCACGCGCTGGTGGATACCCCTCCGATGGTAAGGTCGGAGAGTTGGATGCCGAGGTTATCCTGGGCGCGGGTCTCGTCAAGTTGGATGTGAAGTTTTCCGCCGCCGTAGAGCCGCAGGGTGTCTGGTATTCCCGTGACGGGTTTCGGCGCGGTGTGCAGGTACTGAATGAAATCGAAGGCCCGCAGGGGCTGGGTGGATGCCCCGGAAGGCGGCGTGTAGCCCCATCCGAGATTTCCGGCAAGGAGTTGCGCGAGGAAGCCGCTGGACGGAGTGCCGAGCGCGGTGTAGGTCGTGAAGGTCATCCCACACTGTCCGTCCGCCCCTTTCCACCAGTTCGCGTTCGACTTCCATTTGTGCGTGGTGGAGTCAAGCTGGCTCCCTGTCAGCCCGTTATAGGCTACCGGCTTGTATTTCGCCCACTTGTTTATGACGTTTACCCTGTTTCCGTTTCCGTCAATGTCACGGACAAGTTGGACGTGGCTCTTGCAGGTCCTGCCCAACGCAGTTTCGACGTCACCGAGATGTCCACTACCAATCTTGGTGAACGGGTATTCTATCACGCCATTTACTATACTCATATCCCTAACTCCTTATCTTTAATTGTTTTTCCAAGTCTTCCACCCTTGCCTTGAGCCGCTTGATTTCCTTGTCCTGCTCGGTCTCGTGGCGGGCGAGGATGATGGTGTTCACCAATGCTATCTGTCCATAGGCAAGCGTCATATTGCCCTCTTCTCCGTGGACAAGCTCGGGAATGAGCGGCTTCCAGTCCTGGGCGATCGAACCTGCGGAGCGGCCCCTTCCGTCCTTCCAGTCGAAAGTCACGGCCCGGCAAGAGGCGATGTCAGAGACGGAGTAGTTTATCTTGCTGAAGTTGGTCTTCAGCGAAGCGTCCGAGGACATCACCTGGTCGCCGGCGGTGGTAAATACCCCGCCACCGCTGATAGACGCCACATTTACCCTTGAACTTCCGTTGTTTAGCTGGAATATCCATCCACGGTTCGTAGAGTTATACATCGTAAAGTATTGGGCAAAGTTTCCAGTGACGGCACCATGAGTCCCGTTACCTTCCGTAGCGGTTAAGCCACAATACATGCTATATCTGGAAATGTTGGCACCATATAATACAAGGACGGGGTCATTCTCGCCCATGTATATTCTATTGCTGGAGATAGAGGCATAGTATCGTGATGTGGAACCAATATTCCTTCGAGTAGTTACGGCCGTGTCATTAGCATTCGCATCCGGAAGGATGTGGCCAGAAATGGTCCAGCTTCCGCTGTTTTCTACTGTCGCTATCTGCGTCCGGTTGTTGTTATAGAACGTTATGCCATTTCCATATATTCTGGTCTGATAAACTCCGCCAGAACCGCCGTAACCGAAATGGTTCACGTTCGAGGAATCGAACCCGACAAGTTGAGCGGAGTAATTTCCATTCGCATCCCAAAAATTAATGTTGTTGTTGTTGGCAATACGCACAAAACCATTCACATATACATTTCCTTCGACGTGAAGTTTCTGGGTTGGCGAATTCGTACCTATGCCCACATTCCCGTCGGCGCGGACTGATAACGCACAAGTGCCTCCAGAGCCAAGAGTTGTCTGGCCATAGTACGCACGAAACAGATAGCCCGAGGATGCACTCCCTGTCGTGCCGAGATACAACGGGCCGGAACCTGCATTGGCGTGTGCGAGATATACGATGTTGTTCCCAGATGAAATGGTACCCGTCCACCCGGACGTGCTGTACGCAGTAAGCGTAGAGCAGGCCCAAGGGAAAGAACTTCCGTTGGAGTTGCCGGAGTGGTAAACAGTCCTGTAATCCGTGAGGTCATAGAACTCCAATACACCAGCAGAACGGGCGGCGATGTTTCCGTGGACCGTACCGTCAGCGGCCTGGAAGATCAATCTCGGGTTGGCGAATTTCAAGTAAAGCCCGCCCGTAAAAGTCTTCGCGCCCGTGATTCTCTCAGTCTCGGAGATGGAGACATAATCCGTACCGGCCAAGAAATTGCCCGTGTGGTAGAACTTCTTGTCGTTTGCGTTCCAGAGTTCGCCCGTAGATGTGCAATATATCGAGCCGACCGTCGTGCCGTTAAGTTGGAATCGGATTCCGACCGAGGTTGCGTTTGCCGTGCTATTGTTCAAGTACAGGCTATACACGGCTCCGCTGCTGATCGTCCCTCCGGTCTTTAGGAGGTAGTTCCCCAATGAGTTGTACGCCGTGTTGCCGTTGGATGCGTTGCTGGCGATGGTAGGAAGGTCGTAGGTCGTACCGCTTGTGCCGTTGATGCCGAAATGCCAGTTTGGAGTAGCCGAAGGATTACTCACGGAGCCTCCGCCGAATTCCACATGACCGGAAGCATACCGAACCGCAATGAACGCTCGGGTGTCAAGGCCTCCGAACATTATACCGGAGCCATAAGCAAGTAGAGAACCTCCGTATGAAGCCCCGGGCGTTGCGCCGAATCTTATGGAATAAAGATTGAATTTGGTGTTATCCCCGTCGGCAAATCCTACGGCACCCCAAGTATTGGAACTATCCGTGGCACGAACAGTAACATTCTTATTAGATGTACCAGTAAGATAAGTATTTACTGCAGTAGTTGTAGTAAGGTAATCACTGGCAGTCTCATACGCCATACTACCAAGACCAAGGGCAGTCTTTGCGCCAGCTACATTAAGTGATATTGTCCTCGAACCAGTACTTGTAATTGCAATACCTGAATCACTTACTGTAATACCCGTACCAGAGGTAAGTGTTATAGATGTTACACCAGAAGATGTTACATACCCCTTACCTTCAACGAAAGTTTTAACAGCACCTGATGTAGGAAGGCTTGCAGATGTATCAACGGTAGTTACAACAGCCTTTGCACAAGCAGCAGCGAGTGTATATCCGTTATATGTTTTGTTAGTAAGAGCCTGTGTGTCGGAAAGATTTACAACCTCTTTCCCATTAGAATATAACTTACCACCAGATGCATAACAATTAACATTGCTATATGTCCTCGCATTACCATTAGATGTTGTTTGTGCAGTAGGACCAACAAGGAATATCTTACTTGTAGTGTTGTCAGCACCAGTAGTATTCTTTGTATCTGTGTAAGATGTGATGTATCCCTTACCTGCAATCCAAGTATTAAGGTTTGAGATGTCATCACCTGTAAGTATTACAGCACCTGTCTTACCTGCAACAGAAGACACACCATATACAATGGACTTGTTTATCCACTTCGAGGAGGTACTATCCCAAGACAGGAAATCTCCGTCTGGAATTGTTGCGGGAAGATTTACATCAAGGAGTTCATACAGATAGGAAGAACCACCTCCTCCACCGCCACCTCCGGGTGTACCTGATATGACAATCTGGTCACCCTCGGTGACTATCGGCTTGCTGATGTAGATATAGCCGTTCGTGGAATTGTACTCCAAGTACGCGCCAGAGGCAAGATAGACGCGGTTTACATAAGCGTAGTGCCAATAACTGCTGGATCTGCCGAGGTCCGTCTCTGCACCCGGATATATGCTCCCGGCGGTTATGACCAACGGAGAGTTGCTGATACCGGAAGTAAGCCCATTTGGAACAAATGCGAAGTATCCATCAGCCGGGGCCGTGAAGTAGTTTGCAGAGCCACGCACGAAGTTGAAACTTGATACGGAAGACGTACCAAGATAGAACTGTCCTGTAACCTTTGCCGCTCCGTTGACATAGAGTTTGTAGGAGGTTTCTGCAAGGTCGGAAGATCCTATCGTTACATTTCCCGAAGAGTTGACGATGACGCTGTCGCCATAAGTCCCGGCGCGTGCGGCGGTCTGGAGATGCAACTCGATGCCGCGCAGATATGCAAAGCCGCCGGATGCCACGTCCTTCAGTCCGTTGCCGATGACAAGGTGGTTGCTCGTGTTCAGATAGAGAAGCAGTCTTGCGTTCTCGTTGGAATCCTTCCCATAGACACCGGTGTTGTATGCAAACGTCAACGCACCAGACATCTCGTCGCCGGACTTCTTAACATAGAACCCGCCGTTCCCTTCCAGCAGGCCAGTGAGCACTGATTTCGTGAGGTTGCCGGAGTGCCATACTGTCCTGTACTCCGAGAGGTCGTAGAATTCAAGCTCGCCAGCGGACCGCATGGCGATGTTCCCGTGGACCGTACCGTCTGACGCCTGAAAAACCAGCCTCGGATTATCATACTTGAGGAGAAGCAGGCCAGTCATCGTGTCTCCTCCCTTCTGGACATAATTCCCAAGAGAGTTATACGCCGTGTTACCGTTGGATGCGTTGCTGGCGATAGTCGGCAGGTCGTAGGTCGTACCGCTTGTGCCGTTGATGCCGAAATGCCACGCCGGGGCGATGGCCGCGGCCGTGGACGATGCTACGCTGCCGCCGCCGAACTCGACGTGGCCGGAGGCGTAGCGCACCATCATGTAGGCCCTGGTGTCAGCGCCGCCGAACATGATGCCGGAGCCGTACGCGGAGAGCGTCCCCCCGAACGAAGATCCCGGGCTGCCGCCGAAGCGAATGACCTTGAAGTTGAAGGCGGTGTTCTCTCCATCCGCGTAACCGATGGCGCCCCAGGTGTCGGAGTTGTCGGTCGCCCGTATGATGATGTTCTTGTTCGCCGTCCCGTACAGGTAGTCGCTCAACTTACGGCTCGATCCGTCAGTGACCTCGTCGAGCGTATAGCTCGGTTTGGTCGCGGCCTTCGCCCAGGCATACACGTCTGATGCCGGGAGCGTGGTGGGATAGGCGGGGAGCGACACAACCCCGGACGACGGCGCGTAGGAGGTACTGCCAACCTTGACGGACGTGACATAGTTTCCGCTTGCCTGCTTGCCGTCAAGAGCCGATTGCAGGCCGGAGATGTTGCTGATAGCGAGGGTGCCGTATTTCCATGCGCCCGTGCCCGTCCCATTCTTGCTATCGGCACCGACTTGATACATCAACACCTGTCCCGTGGAAACGCCCGTGTTAGACGTCCACCCGGCAAGGGTGTCCTTCAGTTCATATACGAACCCGGCGCCCCCGCCGCCCCCGCCACCTCCGCCCGGAGTGCCGGAAACAACGATCTGGTCGCCTTGCGTGACAAGAGCGGTGCTGATTTGCAAGTATCCGTCCGCGCCACCTACCCCTTCAACCCAAGTGATCTCCGCGTCACCGATCCTGACCGAAGCAAAAGTCGGTTCCGTCGTAGTGCTGCTCGAATTACTTATCGCAACGTTCGCCCAATAGAGTGTCGGCAAGTCGGAGAAAGCGAGAGAACCCCACGCCGGTGCCTGTGCGACACCGCTGCTGTTCGTGGTCTGCACCAGGAACTTCTTTTGGCTGTTCCCGGACACATTCGTGACCTGACCGAGAGCGCTCGTGGAGCTTGCGTAGATGACACTGTTGGCCGTCCAGGCGCTTGACCTGCCCGTACCGCCGTGGTCATAAGTGAGGACTCCGCTTGAGTTGAAATAGCCCCTTGCGGCCACACCTTTCGCCACGTCCTCCGTGGTCGGGATGGCATAACCGCTTTGAAAAGCCAAGACGAAAGTGCCGGAATCAGTGATAGGGCTGGCGCTCCCGTTGACAGTATCAAGCACAAGGCCGACGGGCAGGCTCAAGCCGACGCTCGTCACCGTTCCCTCCGGCTCGTCGCCGGACGGGATAAAGACCCAGGTATTCGCGCTTGCCGTCTTGGTCTGGCAGATGAAAGTGTCCCCAACTTTTGCGGTCTGCCCGGCATAAGTGCCCGCCGTGATGACCTTGTAGGTGTCTCCAACTTGCGCCGTGCCGTTGACGGGCAAGGACTTAATCGTACCGCCCGTTCCAAGGCTTCCCTTGAACACCATCGGTTCGGGGAGGGCGTCAATGGCCGACCACACCGCGCCGCCCGTCACAAGCCCCGTATTGCCGGAAGCGACCGAACCGATACCGTAGGTAGCAGCGGCCCCAAGGCTCAATGCGCTCGAAATCTGTTCGGCAGTCACCGCCCCGGTCTGGCCGACCACGGATGTCACGCCGCCGATGGAAGATGCGGCAACGGCAGTCCATTTCGACCCGTCCCATTGAGGGACATACCCAGCGCCGAAGCCGGACGGGAGCGTGTTCCCCACCCAGGAACTGCCGTTCCAGAAAATCATCGTGCCGGTTGACGGGGAGCGGAGAGCATCAGCAACGTCATTCAGTTCATAGAGATACCCGGCGCCACCACCGCCACCGCCCTGTCCGGGATTGCCGGAGACGACAATCTGGTCGCCGGCGGTGACAAGCGCCGATTGCAGCTCGAGATAGCCCTCCGTGTTCCCGACCGCCGGGTGCCAGACCAATTTCGCCCCTCCAATCCAGAAATACTTCTCAGCGGATTCGTCATGCTCACCGTAAAGAGGGTGATAGTTGTCGTCGAGCAACGCGGTTAAGTCGCTCTCAGCGATGGTCAGCGTCTGGTTGGCGGAGCCGATGGGGTTGTATGCCTGACCAATCGTAGCCGTGCCGACCTTCAGTGTGAGTGTCTTCAGAGAAGATTCATCAACCTTCCCTGCTATACTATCCTGAATTACCGCATCCGTCTGGGACTTGGTATAGTAGTTCGAAAGATCCGTCGGATGCGTCTCGATGTTCCGGATCCGGTCGTACAGATCCCGGCCAAGTCCGGCGGACAGCGCATACCCAGCCACTCCAGCGGAGTAATCCGTCCAGGGTCCAGTCCAGACACGCACATCCTCGCGGGTAATTACCTGCTGCAGATACTCCTTTATGCTATTCAGGGACGCATTTCCCCACGCCTGTGTCAGCGGGTTCTGTACAAGGAAGAGAAGATCTTCATCAAGATCCGCGGCCGGGAATTCATCCAGCCTGGTTTTCAAAAAAAAAAGATCCTCGGTCGGCAGGTCCTCAGAGGCAGGTTCGTCTCCGACATACAGCGCACCGTAACGTTGCGCGGGGTCGTACTCCCCTAACCCTTCGAGGTCATCGAAGTGCCGCCCGGCATCGAGGGCGCCCAGATGATAAGTGAACTTCACGCTGCCTATGGCATTGTCCTGCAGGTCGGTATCCTGGGTGTCCACGATGATGCGCGCCAAACCTCCGGAGAGCAGGATATGCCGTTCATGCGCCTTCAGGAAATCCAGCCAGAGAGCGGATTCCCGCGCTGATCCCAGGTATCCGGAGAATACCTCCCTTCCCTCGGTAGCGTCATTTCGCAACTCTTGCTCGACGGCACCGTTGAGAAATGCAACCGACGCACCCTCCAGCTTCGGGTTGCTTCGACCGGAGGAATAGACACGGTCTTCCACGCCAAAGGAATTGCAGAACACGAACTCCTTCACGCGCACGTCCTGCCGGGCGAGCACCAGTCGCAGCGGGAAACCGTCAAGGGAGGCATTGGCATTGCCAGAATCCCTTCCGGAGAAAGAATAACTGACATCCCAGGCCCGGATGGTTCCGGACACAAGCGCTGCGATGGCGGCGTAGGAGGCATCCACTGTTACGTACCGGCACTCCTCCGGCAGGGTGCCGCTCACAAGCGTCACCGTCACGGGGTCTCCGGATGCCAGATACACCTTTGCCTTGACGGAATAGGAGCCCGACCGCCAGCCGAGCAGGTCCCGTCCGGCAAGGAAGGTCAGCCGTTCACGGCCCCAAGCGTAGGTCTTACTTACTTGATCGCGCCAACTGAGCCAGTGCCCGGCCAACTCCGTCGGCGTCTTCCCGGCAGCTCCACCGTACACGGCGCGTAGAGACATCGAGGTGCCCTCTGCCGTCAGCGTTACCAAGGGGACTTCCCGCTCTCCCGCATCCGCCAGTCCGGGGATCACGACCACGGAGCCCAGGATCTCGCGCATCCGCAACGGCGCCAAGTAGCGGCCGTCCGTCAAAACGGGCGTCACCGGCAGCGGCCACGACGGTCCGCCGGTGGCCACGGTCAATTCGACCGGGTCCGCCCCCGAAGCAACCAGGTTGATATCCGGGGCATCCCGGACAAATAAGGGGCCGTATAGGATGGGTTCGAAATTCATCACTCAGCTTTTGTGCAAATCTACCCTTTCCGCCTCCGGCAGAAAGGACAACTACAAGGAGATCAGATCCGCGCTCACATCCACACCGTTGGCAGCTGCAGACACACGGACGGACAGCTTGGAGACAAGGAAATTACGGCTGCGCACCCGCACCGCCTGCCACATCCGGAAGGCGGCCAGTTCCATCACCGAGAGGTTCAGATCCACGGACAGCAACTGCCGGTCCTTCGCCAGCCAGGCCGCGTATGCCTGATGGTACCGCTCGAAGAGCTCTGCCGGCGCGAGCGATGCACCGATGGTCTGGTCTGCGCTCTCGGCGCTGTCCGGGTCCGCAATCACCACACCTTTGTCACAAGCCTGGCCATTGCCGTACAGGGCGATATAGACGTCCGTCGGACGCTCGGCGCCATACGCCGGCAAGGTCAGCATGGCGGCCATCCGGATATCTGACCTGAGCGTTCGGACGTTCATGGTCTGAATCCAATAACGTCGCACCGGGGCGCATTTCGCCAGGTGCAGGCCGATGGATACCTTTTCCGTTTCCTCCGTTCCTTCGGCCTCCTGCTTTGCTCCCGCCCGGTCGCAGCGATCGATCAGGATCTCCGTCGCAATGCCGATGGAAGTGCCTTGGAGGTTATTGATTTGGACAGGATCAGCTCTCTTCAGAGAATACAGATCATCCAGTCCGGTGTGCCTCACGGCATCGTAGTCTTCGATGGCGGAACCCAGCACGCCGGAGAGCGTTGCCGCCTCCTTCGTGTCCACGTCGGAGTTTTGTTCCGACGTGGAAGGATCCTGCTCGAAATCCAGTTCATACCCCGTCTTCCCTTCCCGCGAGGAGCGGAATGTATTTGACACCTTGGAGTCCCAGTCAAGCGGAGATGCCGGTTCAAGCACATCGGTCGCCGGCATCATCCGGAAGCATGCTCCGTCCTGGAAGACAGTTGCGCAGAACATCCGGCATACATCCAGGAGAAGATCTGCCAAGGTAATATCCGGAAGCGTCTTGGCGACATCATAGTCGTAATACGAGGCTTTGGTTTCCGGGAAACCGGCGCTCCAGTTGGTTCCGAACACGACTGCCTGCTGTAGGAAAGCGCTTGCATCCGAAATATCCTGGAACGATACGGCCGAACCAAGGATCCTGCCGATCTCGACTGCGGGGACGATCTCCGAAAAGCTCAAGGCATCCGGCTGGTTCCGGAACTTCTGGTTATAATTAACCTGCCCGGTACCGGGCCGATAGCCGGAGGGCGTCGCACGAAAGCCAGGAGTCCCAACCAGCGCCCTGTCCACGACGGGCGGCAGATGTACGCCTGGGATTTGATCCGCCTTCAGGGCGGCCAACAGCGCGCCGTACTCATAGTCCGGCCAGGTCAGACCCGGCGTCTCCCATATCTTCGCACCCCACGCCGTCTTTAGATCCTTTCCGGAGAAGGTATAGTTGATCCGGCCGCTCTCGTCGATGCTGTCATAGACCAGGGAGCCCGTGTACAGTTGCACGCCGCCTACGAGGATGGAAGCACCTAGCTGCTTCACCGTCGGCTCCAGCATCATCGTGTCCAGGTAGCCGAAGACGGCCTTGTTGGCCGGCGTCGGCAGGAAAGAGATGGCCGTGCTGAAGGGAACCGGGATCCGGTCCTCCTGCAGCAGCGGATTCTCAATCGTAATCTCAAACTCGGCTTCCGGGTCCAGATCCAGGAATACGCCGGTGTCGGTCAAGATATCAACCATAAATGCTCGATTTATGGCACAAAAATAGCCGCCCGCAGGCGGCTATAAAGGACAAACGGAATATCTGGATCAATCCGTTACCGAGTCATACATCCGCTGTGTAGCCTGATCAAAAAACTCCTGAAGATATCCCCTGAGAATCCGGTCGGAACGGCGCCAGACGGGTCCATACAACCCGCCTCGGACCCCGTCCGTTCCTTCGGTCATATAATCATTGAGCGTTCCCCATTTCCGAGATAAGGAGTTACCGTTCATCTGGCCGCGAATATCCGTCATCTCAAAAAGGACCCGATCCCCGGTAAGGGAAATGCTCATCGTGTAGCTAAACGCATAATTACTCCCAAACAGGCCGTCACGCAATCCGCTAACGCCGGTATAATTCTCAACGCGGCCGCGAAAAGCCAGCACCTTCGCATCGTAATCCAACGTCTCCAGTGACAGACCGTCACCAAGGGCATAGCCCCTCGCCCAACCATCGTAGGCGCCAGAATTCTCCTGGTAACTCTCAAGAAGGCTTTCCAATAACTCCTTGTAATCTTTGTCCGGTAGCTTGAACTCCCTGGTATAGGACAACAGCTTGCCGTCCTGCGCCCACGCGGACGCGGACAGCAAGACCGCCGAAAGTATGCAAATCAAGGGTTTCACAGGCATCATTCTTTGATAGTAAAGTTACAAAAACCGTTCCTCTTTTGCAAGTGAATTAAACCTGCGTCAATCACCCGAGCCGTCCTCGTCCTTGGGCACGGTTGTACTCTTCCATCTTCTCCACGATGCCGTTCCGGCCCAGCATCGTCACTTCCGCCTTGATGGGCTTGCTGAAGATGACGTTCATTCGGCGAAGCGCCTGCAGGAGTTCCTGGTAGGTTGCGCCCGACAGGCGTACACCCTCCGGCATCATCACGCTACCGCCCGGGAATCCAGCCGCCGCATCATCGTCGAAGAATCCGCCGGCGGCCCGCCCGGCGACGGCCAGGCGCGGCTGCACCGCCTCCAGCCGGAGGTCTCGCAGGCGTCCGTGGCGCCGTGCCGTCTCGATGGCATCCACGAACGGTGCCACGGACGGGTTCTGCAGGGCCTCGGACGGAATCACGTACTCCGTCCCGTTCTCCCCCACCAGCACCGTCGGCCGGTCGATGAATCCCCGGCGGTCCGGAGAGAGGCGGGCCGGGAAGGTCCGGCCGTCCTGCCGGCGGCGCACGCGGACCGGGCGTCCATCCTGGTCGAAGGCACCTCCCTGCTCGCGGCCGGTGACAGGGGTCGAAGAGATCAACGCAACCTGCGCCGCACCTATGGCTCCCATTATGGCTGCCGGAGCGACACCGGCCGGCCAACCGCCAAACTGCTTGTAAGTCTTGAGGACGGAAAGGGCGGTCTCGATAATCGCCTGCGAGATGTTCATCCGCTTCTCGCGCTCCGCCTGCTTGACGGCGAGCGCCTCTTCCTTGGCATCCTGCTCTACCTGCATCTTCTCAATCTCCGCATCATACTGGGCCTGGGTCATTAGGCCAGCATCGAGACGCTTCTGAAGATCCTTCTGCTTCTCACTATTCGCCTTCTGGTAGGCTTTCAGTTCCTCCTGCTCCTTTGCGTTCGTCATCGCGATCGCCTGGCTGGCCAGCTGGAAGCCCTGTTGGGCGGCACCGCCCAACCCGTTTAAGGCAATGAGCAGATCTTCCGCTCCTGCTTTCCCCTCTTTGAGGTTCCGGAATAGTTGCTCCCACTGCGTTTGGGCGACACCGAACAGGGATCCGCCGCCGATGCCCCGCTTGGTCCTATCCTCACCCTTGAGGGCGCCATTTGCGGCATTAATCTGGGCAATGATGTCGGCAAGTTTTTTCTCGAATTCACGTTTCTGCTCATCGGTTAGGACAAAGCCGTCAATTTTCCCCTCTTTTACAATGACGCTCACCGCGTCTCGAAGACTCTTCAAATACTCCAGGTCTGCTGCATTCAGGGCGGCCGCCATCTCTCGCTTCAACATCGCCTCGGCACCCACCGTCTTCGCGGCAGCAATCTGCTCGGCGTAGTTCTTCTCAATCTGCTTCCGCTCCAACTCGTGCTGCTCCTGCTGCTTCTTCAGCCAAGCATTTTCGGCATCGATATGGATTTTCGCCAGGTTCTGCTGGTGCTTCTTCTCGATCAATTCCAGCATCTCGGCGTTTCCCTGGTATTTCTTCTGCTCCTCGGCATAGCGGGCATCCTCCTGGGCGCGGGCCTTCTTGGCGGCGTCGGTCTCAATCTCTGCAAGGATCTGCGCCTTTTCCTTGGCTAGCTGCTCATCCTTCTTCCGGGCGTTCTCCTGCTGCTGGTGGACCTTTTCGAGCAGCTGCTGCTCCAACTGGAGCCGGTCCGTACCGGACTCCTTGCGCAGCGCCAGGCGGGCTGTCAGCATAGCGATCTCCAGCTCCAGCAGCTTCTCGTTGTAGGTCTCCTGATCCTTGATCTCGCCCTCGTTGTACTGCCGCGTCAACTCCAGTTTCGCCTCCAGAAAAGTCCGATCATTCTCCAGAGACCAGGATTTCTTGTCCGGATTCGGGTCAGGATCTTCATCACCATTCGGGGATAGTCCAGGACTGCCGGGAAGGACGGGGCCAACAAATCCATCCCCCTCAGCCCACTCAGCAGCAGCTTCTTCAAATGCTTCTTTCCGTTCCTCGGCCGCTTTGGCCACGCGTTTTGTAATATGCCGATAGAATGGGATAAAACGGGACCAGTGTTTCTCGGAGCGCTCGACTGCAGCATTGACCTTTTCATTCTGCTCATCCAAATATGCCGCGACGTCACCGCCGGCATCGGCAATTTCCTGAATACTGCCAGCAAATCCTTCCTTTTTATGAGCAATACGTGCCGCCCGGAACAGAGCTCTGTTCAACAACTCCACACTTGCCGTGACTAAGTCAATGACTTTTTTCAACCATCCGGCACTCTCTCCTACGGAAATCTTGAAATTGTCCCACGCACTTTTGAGGAGATAAACACTTCCTTTCATTGTGTTCAAGCGCCTCTCGTGCATCTCCTCCAGTTCACCATTCACTCCATCCAACTCAATTCTGAGATCTCTTGCCGTTGTTATGCCATCCGCCAAAGCCAGGAAGGCGCTTGCGGCTCTCTGGCCGACAAGACGATTTGCCTCATTAAGATCAAGGCCTTTTTCGCGCAAGCGCTCCATAGCACTGACTAGTTCGTCAAAGCTCTTAACTTCCCCGCCTACTGCCTTCTGGACCTTACCACCATCTTTGGCCGTCTCTAGCAGGATTTTTCGCAACGCTGTAGCCGCCGAAGAGGCGTCAAATCCCACGTTCGACAACACACCTAACAGGCTGACGGTGTCCCGCGCATCCAGCCCAAAACTTTTCGCGATAGGTCCGACAATGGAGATGCTTGTCTGGAGTTTTTCAAAGTCAAGGGCCGATCGCGTCGTAGCTGCCGCCATCACTTCCAGGAAGTCGGTTGCATACTTGGACTGGAGGCCGAAAGCCCTCAGACCTGCACCGGCAAAAGCAGCTGCAGACGCAAGATCCGTCCCAACCGCCGTAGCGAAAGCCAGGGTCGGCTCCGTCATATTCAGGATCTCACGCTGGGTGAATCCAAGCTTTGCCAACTCGATTTGCAATCCCGACACCTGCGTAGATGAGTACTCCGTTTTCGCGCCCAGTTCCTTTGCATTTTGGGTCAGACGGGCCATTTCCTCAGAGTTAACACGAAGGATGGATGCTAGATTGGCGTTTTCCTGTTCGAAGTCGGCAAAACTGCTCATTATCTTCGCGACTCCCTGGATAATACGCCTCATAATGGCGGCAATCTTGGTTACAAGGAGAACCCCGCCTGCAGACATTTCAGAAATGCGTCTCAGTATCCCGCCCGTCTTGCTTGACTGATCTGATAGTTCCTTGAAACGCTTTTTTGAATTCCGTAGTTCTTCATTTAAGTCACGCCATTTTTGGGTCCCCGGCTCTGTTTCCTTAAGTACCAGATTCACTCTTTTTATATGCTTCTGGAGCTCCGACATCGTCATCGTGTCGATCTTTCGCTGTCGTTCCAAAGAAGTCAGGCTTCTGTTTTCGCGGTCGATCGACTTCGTCAGGTTTTCAATGTTCTGCTGAACCTTCTTGTATTGCGCAGAGCCAGCTTTATTGGACCGTTCGAGATCCTTCAATTTGGCGTTTTCTGCGTCAAGTTGGTTATTCAAGCCCTTGATTTTATCCTTCAGGTCGAGTATCTTTTTTCTACCATCATCACCATTGACGATGAGATTCAACCGAAGGTCTTCTTCAACGAGAGTCTTTGCCATAAAACACAAGATTTATGGCACAAAAATAGCCGCCCTCAAGCGGCTATAAAGGACAAATCTATAATGTTAGCACCAGTTTCGGACGCCAGCACGTTCAGCTGCTGCACGATGCTCTTTGGTCACCCGGTAGTTCAACGTTTCAGCATCAATCTTACCGGCATAGAAAAGCTTCAAGGCTTGATCAATACGATTGTGCTCTTCTTCGGTTAGGGCATCCATCACCTTTCTATGATCGCGGTCAACCTGCTTCAATTCCGCCCTCTTTTGAAGACGTTGGAAGACATCGATCAACACGATCAAGATAAAGAATCCGGTAGGTATAGTCCAAACCCAAAACATAGCGTCATTCCTTTTACACCCAGACTATTGCAAAATATGCGCCAAAAAAAATCGCTCCCTCCCGGGGAGCGATGCTATTTGTGATACAAACTCTTTCCGTGACAATTCTTATAGTCTTTCCCGCTTCCGCAGGCACATTTATCGGGAAGTCGCTTCGCTATGTTCAGTTCGTGAATCTTGAGGCATTTATTATGCAAATTTACCTCTTCGACATAATTAATGGTCTCAAGCGACGGAACGCGGAACGTCATCACAGTTTTTCCATCGAAATTTGTAATGCAAATATCCCCCAGACGAATAATATTCATTCCGACAAGCATCCCGGTGTCTTGCTCGGCGGACAGTTCTTCACATTCGGTCACGCGGGATACCAACGTGATATTCTCATTATTCAGTGTAATCTTAACCAAGTACTCCGGTGTTGGCATAAGACCGCCGACTCCACGAACCCTGGTATATGAAACCGGAGTTAGCCCAAGCTGTTTGGCAACGCTTTTTGTGATAACGGAATTGGTGGCACCAGTATCCCAGATTCCAAACGTATCAACAACGACGCCTGTGTTAATATTGGTAATCTTTACGGACGTTTTTATACAATTAACGATGGCCGAATAAGCCTGAGTAAGAACATTTACACTCATCTCTCAAGCAAAAACGACACGCGATAGAAAGGTTTGTGTGTAAGCACTGTCTCCCTCGGTACACTCTTGGATCAGGAATGTGCCTAGAACGAGCCCAGAATCATGTGCCTTGGCGTAAGCTTCCTCGAAAGAGTCTCCCGCTAATACAACGGTTCTATCTTTCAAGACCACGAATTTGTTCGGATACTTTTTGACCAATTCGTCGTGATTCTCGGTAAAGAATTCAAATTCTTTGACCAAATTCTCGTTCATTCCCCAATGGTTTTAAGTGTTTATCGCACCACAAAGTAACAAAATCCGTTCCTCTTTTGCAAGTGCGCTTCATCTGATTATCATCGATCAACCTTTTCAGCCTTCCTAAACGCCTCCGCGACTTCCTCCGTGAAGCCGTACATCAGCCGGCGGGCGATGGAGGCGTAGGCGCCGAAGATGAAACGGTTGTGGATACGCAGGCGCTTGCGGCGGCGGTTCTTGATATCCAGGAATCGCTCGTATATCGGGTGCGTGAGTGTCAACCTGCCATCCATCCCGTCTCCGCCGGAGACCGAGATCGAGCGGCCGGACTCCAGCCGCCCGGTACCGCGCTGGTAGCCGGAAGCAATCGCGGCTCCCTGGTTGCGCAGCAGTCGCTTCCCTTCCGTCTCCAGCGTGTCCTGGATGAACCGCTCCCGCGCGCCCATCAGGTCAAAGTGATTTCAATGGACCATCCGGACCATCCGCCGAACACGGAGTACTCCGGCACGATGTTGACGTCCGTGAGCGACAGGCCTGCGAGCAGCGGGCACGGCATCCCGACTTCGCCGCCGGTAAGATCCTCCTCCAGTTTGTCCAGGATCAACTGAGAGATAACCAGCAGACGCAGGTAGGTGGCATCCGCCAGATCGGACGTCCAGGCGGGTCCGATGATTTTCGCCAGGACGAAGAACGCCGTAGAGAGGGTTTCCGAGAAAGAGTCCGTATCCCGACCATAATCCCGAGCCTCCGGCACGGCGATCAGCACCTGGGTCCCGCAGGCGTCGGATCCCAGCTGGCCGGTGGCGTTCTCCTGGTCCACCACCCGCACCGGCACGATGTCCGGATAGTCGGGGACGCGGAAGGCGGAGAGGTATTCAGTGAGTTTTCTGAGCTTTAATAGACGCTTCATACCGTTTGGCTTCTTTATGGTTGGACCACAGGATCTGCAGCACGCTGAAAAGCGGCTCCTCGTCCACGCGGTCGATGTTTCCGATGGTCTGGTCCTTCGCGAGCTGCACCAGCAGGTCGTTCCACGTCACGGCCGGCCCATTGGAGGCGGACCCCTCCGGAGCGAAAAGCTTCGAAAGGTCCACCTCTTCGCCGCTCAGCACCAGCTTCTCGCGCTGCAGGTACTGGAGGCAGCAGCAGAACCAGGAAAGGATCAGGTTCTTCCGCCAGGGGCGCATCCGGGCGGCAGCCCGGCGGTCACGCCTGAAACCCCGCCCGGACATCGGTCCGGCACGGCGCCCGGCGCGGTTCGTCTTCCGGCACCGGCTCCGGTACAGGATAGCCAGGAAGTCATCCAGGTCCGACGGATCCTGCGAGCGGCCGAAAGCCTGCACGGCCATCGCGGCGGCGCGGAACTCCCCGAAGGTCAGGTCCTGCAGCAGATCCGCGGGTCCGTACCGGTGCCCCACGCGCGGCAGCGGGTTCGCCACGCCGTCGAAAGCCAGCCGCGCCACGCCGTCCTCTTCCTTGAAAAGGAATCCCAGGCACTGCTCGCAAAGCAGATAGACATTCTCCGCCGCATTCCCCTTGGGCGGCCGCATCCGGAGTCCCAGGAGGTGGTAAAGCATCCGGACGTTGAACTCTAAGGGCGAATCGCAGCGCCCATACATCCTGTATGCGTACCGGATCTGTTCCGGGCTCATCTCCGCCCAGCCGGACGGGATCTCGCTCACCCGACCGCTCTCGTATGCCTCGATCCGGGTCACTGGGCTGTAAAGAATTTATTGTCAGGGTTGTTCCGGGGCTGTGGGTCATAGCCCCGCCAGGGATTGAGCCCGTCGGCGAGCAGTTCTGCCAGCTCGGCGCGGGCATCCGCGATCTGGCCTTCCAGGCCTGCCACATAGGCGTCCATTTCCTCGCGCACCGCGGCGCTGCTGGAACGGCCACCTTGGTATGACGGGCAGAAGCGCCGGGCGATCGACAACGGGAACACTTCCAGGCTCCATCGGCGCACCGCCTTGACGAGCGCCGAGAGGATGGCCCAGCGCTGGCAGACGCGCAGCAGTTCCCGGTCGGCATCCGCGACGGTGTCCCCCGCTATCAGGTTCCACTTATCATCCCCCATCATCTTGTGCAGCGGCCCCTGGCACTCGATGACCAGGTTCTGCAGGAGGTAATAGACATAGTAGGATCCGTCCAGGGGATAGACCGCCTCCATCTCGTCGATAAGACGGACGATGGACCGGCGCTGGCGCTTGTATGCGTCGGAATTCGTCCACGAAGCAGGCTTCGCCCGGGTCAGATAACCATAGAGCGCATCCAACGCCCGGTACCAGCGCTCCTGCTGCGCCCGCTCGTCCCGGTCAATCATCCACTCCCAGGGCATCTTCTCGCTACCGTCCGCCTTGAACTTGCTCCCCGTGGCGTCGTGCGACACCAGGTTGTTCCTGGAATGCCTGGCCACTGCCAGGATTGCCACCGGCAGACGCACCGCGGCCACGAGCCCGTCCTCGGTGCCGTTCGCATAAAGGCCTTCCGCTTCCGTGATGACCGCGCTGCCCACCAGCCCGCCCACGGTCCGGATGGCATCATCCACCTCGCTCGCGATGATGCTGTAATTGTTCGACGCCGCAAAGGTTCCCGTCAGTTGCTGCAGCTCCTTGGAGCCGTTGTTATCTTTGTTGAAAAGCATAGCCTATTCGTTTTTGATCCTGTCTTTGGCGGACGTGGCCTCTTCCGTATGGACGGAGCGGTGGTAGAACCCTGCCCGGAGGTTCTTGCCCGGGAAGTTGAACGCGATGGCTTGGTTGACGGGTTCTAGGACGGTGGATTCCGGGATTTCGGTATCGCTCGCGAGGAAGAGCTTGAAAGCGTAGAGCAGTTCGGATCCGGACGCGAGCTTGCCGTTGATGATCATGTTGCTCAGCGCCGGATGCAGGCCCATACCCGAAGTGATGGCCGAAGAGGATGCCTCGCCGATCTTCAGCTGGCTCTCCACGAAATCCTTGATCTTCTGGTCAATCGGATCGATGTGCCACGTCACGTCCTTCCCGGTGTCATCCATCACATCGACCGTATGGAAGAACTTGCCGGCATTCTCCTTGCCGGAGAGCACAGCCGTCAGGTTCTGCAGGAACTTCTCGGTCAGATTGCCGATCTCCCGCTCCACCTTGGCGTCGTCGGCCGCCCACTCGGGATGGATCCGGCGGATCATATCCCGTTTCGCGTCCCAGTACGCCTGCGGTGAATGGATATGATACGCGAGGTTCAGGCCGTTGTCGGTCACGTACTTGAAGATGGTCGGGATCTCGCTCCCCCGGATGATCCAGCGGAGCGTTCCCCAGTACTGCGGGATGCTGTAGAAGTCCCGGCCGAAGGAATAGCTGTTGTTGTAGGCTGCGCTCACGGCGTGGCGGCCGGGGTTCTTCCGGTCATACACCGGATACTTCCGGATGCCGGTACCGACGCAGGCGTGCTCGAAATCGCCCACGAAAATATGCCTGACGTCCCGCAGGTTCCGGCTCTCCACCCACTCCAGGCGCGCATTCCGTGCCGGGATGTGCTCCAGATGCGAGATGGACGGCTCCAGGCCGATCCGGCTTCCGCGCCGTAGCACGCAGGTATTGAAAAATCCCTTCAGGTGCAAGTAGTCCGAGAGTGCACCCTTGGCGTAGGACACCACGTCCCAGCTGTGCAGCCAGTTCTCAATCTCCCGGTCCTGCACCCACTCGCGGGAGATCTCCCCCTCGCGGTAGGATAACTGGTAGAGGAAGATGCCCTGGCCGTAGATCAGTCCCAGCTGCCGCTCCAGCACGCCGGTGGCCAGGTTGTTGTCGTCGAGCACGTCGCGGAGTTTCGAAGGGAGCAGGTTGTCGTGGCCGAACGGCACCACCTGTTCGCCGCCCACCGAGAAGGGCATCGTCTCCCAGTCGTGCTGGTTGTAGCGCCAGGGCAGGAACGTCATATCGTCCCCGCCCTGGGTGGACAGGGTGAAGACCCGGCCGTCCTCCAGGTGCGCCGCATAAGAATGGTCGCTTATTTGTTTGACTTCCATAAATCAGACTGTCACTTTTTCTCCGTTGAACGTCATCAGCAGCGGGTGCCAGAAACGGCGCGGCTCCATAGTATCCAGATTCATATACCGTTCCTGGACTTCCGCGTGTTTGTTATACCGCTCCGCCTCCCGTCCCAGCAGTTTTGCCCGCCGGACATACACCACGCCTTCCGACGTGTCCCGGCTGGTATTGCAGGACATAAACGAAAAACTGAACGGCCTCTCCTCCCGGGAGAGCCGCCGCATCTCGTCGATGGCGTCATACAGCTTCACGGATGCAAAAATATCAGCCTTCCGCCGCGCAAAAAGGACATTTTCCCGTTCAGGCGGTTTTCCGGCCCGGAAATGCAAAAAGACTGTCACCGAGGGTCAAAACGGCCGCAATCCGGGGTGTTTTTCAGATTATTTCTGCGTTTTTCCGTTGATTTCGAGCATTTTACCCGGTTTTCCCGTGGAATAATGCGTTTTTGTGCCGGAGAAGACCCCGGCCGCCCTCTTCTTCCGGTGCAATCACACCTCCTCCGAAAGGTGAAATATGACAACGAACCCCCGCCGGAGTGCGGCGAGGGCGCGGTTTGACGGGCGGCGGACCTAGCGGATCAGCGGATCGAGGTTGCCGGCCGGCGCGGCCGTCCGCTCCTTCGCGGCGGCCCTCAGGTCCTTGCTCATCAGGAAATACTTGAAGGCATCCGAGGGGTTGGTGGACTTGAGCGGCAATTCCTCGGCCGGCAGGCGCTCGGAGCTCTTGTCTTTCTGGACCACCTTGTCCTTCACCTTGGTGCGGGCCAACTCCAGCGAGCAGCGAAGCGGCTTGCAGGCATAGTAGTCAATCAGCACCTGCGGGAGCCGGGGGCTGTCGCCCGAGAGTACCTTCAGCATAAACCTGTATTCCTCGTCCTGACTGATGGATCCCTGGCCGACAGTCATCAGCAGCACCGACCAGCCGGTTCGGCGGCCGGTCTGCCCGTCGTATTCGATGGCGCGCTTGAGTTCACCAACGGCATCCTTGCGCACTGCTTTGTACTGATTGCCCGCCGGGTCGTAATAGAGATGCACCAGCTTGTTGCGCATCGGCGCGAAGTACTCCCGGAACTTCCGGCCCAGGGCCTGCACGTGATCAGGCGGCAGAGTATAAAGGAACTTCAGTGCACGGATGCAGCTGCGCCCGCGCACTATCCCCTCCTGGCCGATCACCATAGAGCACATATTGCCGAAGTCCACTCCCAGGCGCAGCGGCCGGTCGGGATCCAGGTACTTGAGTACGGTGCAGTCCTCCCGGTCGCGCAGGGACAGCCGGTCGTAAGCCTGCTCGTTGATGCCGTCGTAGTAGAAGTGCCGCTCACCCAGGGCGGCATAGAAACGCGCCCCGGCTGACACGCTCGCCCGCATCGAAAGGATTGCCGTCTTCAGGTCCGGCACGTCGCCCTCCAGTGCGTCACGGAACCATTCCGGGGTCAGAAGGTCCACGTTTACGAAGCTGCTGGCCCGCATATAGAACGTACCGGCAGCAGGCAGGCGGCGCAGGTCCGTCCAGCGGCGGCGCCACCCCTCGGCAATACCCAGCAGGCGCCGGCATTCTTTCTCGGCTGCCGGGGTCTGGCTTCGCAGCCAGATATCCTTGGCAGCCAGGTACTCCCGCAGGCACTCGTGGTAGATAAGGCCGGTCTTCAGGACCAGCAGGATCGTCGGCACGTCCATCCTGGACGCCTGTTTTGCCATCCAGTCGTACTCACCTATATGCGACGGATCCGCCACGTCGGACGTAAAGGTCACGCCGCGATAGAAGACTGACCGGGCATACTCCGGATAGCCGCGCACCGCCTTGAGCAGATTGGCTATCTTCGCCTCCTTGAAATATTTGGCTTCATCCCCGAACACGTGGACGTAACTGCGTCCGGCCAGCGTCGATGGACGGTCGAGCGATCCGAAGGTCAGGTTCATCCCGGTGTAGAAGATCATCGTTCGGTTGTAGGACAGGATCCTGTTCGCCGGCTTCCAGAAATGATCCTTCAGCCACGCAGGCAGGTCCGCCGTCTCGGCCGCGGTGAATGCCGGCGGTTCCTTCTCGATAACGTAGTGCACGTTTTCGCGGAAGCCTTTCCGTTCCAGGGATTCCAGGACGGTCGGGATGACATTCGCCGTGAGGTTGGTGAAGGTGTCGGATACCCAGACGCAGGGTGCGCCCGGCATATCCTGCATCACATCGACCATCCGCTCGGTCACGCCGTCGGTGGTCTTGGAGGATCCTCGCCCAAGCTCGCTGTAGAAATTCTTCGCGCTCACCAGCTTCTGGATCTGCAGGTAGCGGTTCATATAGAGCACGCCCGCCGCCTGTGTGGTGCTAGTGTTGATCTGCTTCCTGTGACTCATTTTCCAAGACTCTTGCAAAATCCAGATCTACGAGGCCTGCTTCCATCTCCACGCGGCTGCGGTCCGATGCCGGGGCGCCCGCCTTGACCAGCAGGGCATCCACCACCTCGCGGACGGCGCGGCGGTCCGCTCTGGGAAGACCGATATCCTCCGGCCGGGTGGACACGACGGTCCATCGCCGGTCATACATCTTCGGATCCAGCACCGGTACCTCTTCCTGGTCCAGCCGCAGCATCTTAGCCTTCTTGGTCAGGATGTCCGCGGCCAGCATATAGTCAGCCGTCGATTTCGCGGCGGCCACGGCGGCCTGGTAGAGCGTGTCATACATATCGGCCGTCTTCTCCTTCAGGGCTTTCCGTGAGATATTGCGGTTGGCATAGAAGAGCTCCAGCGCCTCGCTGTAGAGATTCGTCGCCTGGGCGTGGGTGTAGCCGAAAGCCTCGGACGTGAGAAAACCGATCACCTTCCGCTTGCCGAAGCGCCCGTCCAGGCTATAGATGAGGTTCAGCAGGTCCAGGTAGTTCCGCTCCTTTTCAGACAACTTCCCCCGGCTTCCCGAGGCGATGTAATCGTAGATCTGCTGCCAGAGGCCCGCATCGTCCGCCCCGCCGAACAGGTCCAGCTTGGAGAGAGCGAACGACTTGTCCCGCATCATCGTCCGATACGTCCCGATGTCATCCTCGTCCCCGGCCTGGGCGCCCTGGAGGATCCGGAGTTCTACCTTGGCGCGCTGGTCCAGCTCGCCCCGGCGGATCGCCCGGGCGATTGTGCTTCCCCGGTTCGACACCTCGCCCCGCCACCAGGCCAGGTCCGTGATGCCGAACCAGTCGGCGATTTCGTCTGTACTCCAGTACACGGCGCCGAACGCCTGCAGCAGCCGGAGCGTCTCGGCGTTGATGACCAGGCGCCCGTCCTTGACATACCCGTCCCTGGGAACGGTCAGTTCAATCAGGTCTTTTTCCATACGCACTTTCGTAGTCCCGAATCATCTTCTCCACTTCCGTAAGTTCCCGGTGCTTGGTCTCCAGCAGCGCAGCCCGGTCCGGCACCAGGTCTGGACGGGTCCCGCCCTTCAGCTGGGACTCCAGGCGCCAGATGGCGGCGCGCAGGTTCTTCTGCCGGCGGACCAGTTCCAGGATCCCGGAAGTCCGCAGTTCCCGAAGGCGCTGCGTCTCCTTGAAAACGGGGTGTTTTCCCAGGATCCTGCCGTGCTCGCGGTAATAAGCGAATTCGGAGAAAATTTTCCGATTTTGACAGTAAAATTTTATGCAGTTTTTTGCGGTCTCCAGACAGGCCTCCGGAGTCAGGCAATCGAAGAGGCGTTCGTGCTCCCGGGAGAAGTTGCTCCAGGCGGTAATCTTGTCAGCTGCGAGGATCTTCAGTTCCGTCGGGCAGTCCGGATTGGAGAGGAACGGCCAGTCTTCGCGGAAGCTCCGCGCCGGCTTGTCTGCAGGTGCCGGTTCCGGATCCCGGCCGGTGAGCGCCCGGACCAGCAGGCGGCGGTACTTCTCCGGATGGCGCTCCACCATCCGGGCCAGGTACGGATTCGGCTTGTAAAGCGCAAGGAGCCGGAGCCCTTCCTGGACCCCGGCTCCCGATCTCAGCCATTGTTCGATCTCCGTCATCACAGAAGGGCCTGGACGAGCAGATCCGAGATGGCATTCCAGCCGACCGCGTTCGCGTAGATGAAGCGCTTACGCATCAGCCCCTCGATCACCACGGCCTCGCACGGCGTGGCCCGGAGCACCTTGGTGAAAAAGTTCCCGTAGTGATGACTCACCAGGTCGGGACGCATAATACCGGCTACGTAGGCCTTGACAAACTCCTCGTCAGGGAGGGTGTCATTGGCCGGAAGGAAGTCCACGAGGACATCCTTGTTGAAACACACCGGCACCCGGCCCCAGAAGGTGAACTTACCGCCGCCCAGATCGTCGGCGCGCGGCGTCTGGAGTTCGCTCCAGCGCACCGGCGCGCAGGGCACCAGGTTGGCCGGGATGACGGTGAACATCTTGTCCACGTCCTCCATGGCCATCACGCTCTCCAGCAGGGAGACTAGCGTGTCGTTCTCCTGGAAAGGCACGATCCGGAGCGGCAGGTCGTAATACTTCTCCCAGATGCGCTTCACGAGATCCTCCGTGCCCGGCTGGGCGAGGACGATCAGATGCAGCGGCTCCGGATCCTCGGCCGGCGCTTCCTCTTCCTGAACGGCCGCTTCCACCTCCGGAGTTTCGGCGGACGCCGCGGCTGCCACCTGCCCGTCGGCAGGAGCAGCGCCCTGCAGGGTCTCATCCTGCAGGGCTTTCTTGCTCTTGTCCATAACTACGCACCGGCTTCGACGGCGGCATCGGCGGCCAGCGTCGGCAGATCACCGGTGTAGGTGGCCACGCCGAACTTGTCACCCTGGGCCTGCTTCCACACGAAGTGGTTGCGGGTCGCCTCGTTGGTGTTGGTATATTCCGGCTCCAGGTAGAGCGGATTGCAGGCGGATCCGACCAGGCGGACGCGGCCGGCCGCGGCCCCGTCGCATTCCGTGACAAGGGCGATCACACCCTTGTTCAGATAAGCCTCCAGATGTCCCTCGATGGCATCGGAATCGCCGGGATGGTCATAGGCGACGCCCTTGATCGTCGAGCGCGCGTCCACGTCGCCGGACGATTCGCGGGTGATCTCGATGGAGGACGGCGTGGCATAGATGCCCACCGCCTTGGCGCCCTGCGCCAGGACGATATTCCCGGAGATGGTGGGCGAGCCGAGCACGCGGGCGGGCTCGGTGGTAACATCGTCCACATCGATCAGGATGACGGTCGGCTTCTTGATGGTCGCGGCGCCGGCACCCTCGCTGTTCTTCGGGATGGATACTTTTACGTAAGTCATTGTATGATGATGTTTGGAATTACGTGAGAAATTACGTGAGAAATTACGTGATTATTCAGGGAGCCGCCACGCGGACGGCTCCCGTCAGAGTACTAGGCGGTACCCTCACCGCTGCCGGAACCGGAACCACTGCCGGAACCCGAACCGCTGCCGCTGCCGCTACCGGAACCACTGCCGGAACCGCTCTGGCCACCCAGCTGCCAGACATTGGTGTCGGGCTTGGCGTCGGAGTTGACGGCGGACACCGGCGTATAACCGCTGGGGACGGCGGCGAAGACGGCCTCCTGGATCTTGAAACCCACGGCCAGCGAGTACTCGCCGAAGATCTTGACGTCGTAGTTGAACTCCTCGATCTTGTTGATGCAGCTCTCCGCCTTGGAGTAGTCCACCAGCTCGATGAAGTTCTCCTTCGGCGTGGCGAAGAGGATCGGGGATCCGTACATAGACTTCAGGGGGACCAGGTGAACGGTGCTGAAGCGTACCTCGCCGTTCTTATACACCTCGCCGGTGTACTTGCCGTTCTGGGCGAAGTCGCCGCGGACATAGGCGTCCACCACCTCCTGGGAGCAGTGCACCACAGGGAGATTGACGAACAGACCGCTGAGGGAACGGACGAAGCCGTCCACGTAGGCGTACACCTGGGCGTCGGTCATCGAGCGGGTGTCTGCGGCGGCCTTGTAGTAGTTGAACTTGATCTTCGGGTTGGTCTTGCCCTCGACGAGGATCGTCTCGAAGCCGTCCATCGAGTTCTTGGCGGCCGTACCGGCGTCGCCGTCGGACACGGAGGCCCAGGACGTCTCCACGAACTTGCCCTTCGCGATCATAGACATCGAGATGTCCTGCATCAGGCGCGGGAGGATGTGGTACTGGACGATGTAGCGGACCACCGGCATCTCGGCCTGGGTCTTGCCCTGCTCGTAGAGGAAGAGCAGCCAGCTCTTCAGCACGTCCGTCGGGCGGATCAGCACGTTGATCTTGTGACGGCGGTACGCGATACGCATCGGGGTGAACTTCGCGGCGCCCTTGGGCGTCCACTTCGGGGTGAACTGCTGGGAGACCTCGCTGAACTCGGCGGCGGAGCCGATATAGTCGGTGTTGGACTGGATGCGGGTCATATGCTTCGCATCGTCGAAGTTCACGTACAGCTGCTTGAGCAGCAGTTCGAGGCGGACCTTCGGCGGCATCGCAATGGAGAACTCCTTGTTCAGGTCACCGACGTCGATGGTGGCGTCATCCAGCATACGCAGGTCGGACGGGTTGCCGGAGGAGAGGATCCGGGCGGCCAGGCGGTTGTGCTGCGCGGCCATATCCAACGCGAACTGCTGTGCGCCGGCGGCAGGGCCTTCCACCCGGCGGGCGGCGGGCTGCGACTCGGGTTCGGAGGCGAGGCGCTCCACTTCTCCGCGCAGCTGCTCGATCATCTTGTCCTTGTCGGCAGTCAGTTCGGCGGCCTTGGCGCGCACGGCCTCGTCGAAGAGATCCGTGGCCTCCTGGGTGGAAGCCTCGGAGAATTTGAGAGCCTTGAGCTTGGAGAGAAAGCCGTCACCATACGTGGCGGCTATCTGACTCTCCTCCTCGTCGGACAGATCCAGGGTTCCCTCTTCCGTCAGGGAGAAATCCTCCTTCTTGAAGAGACGGGCCACGACCTGGACCATCTTGTTGTTCGCCAGCTTGGCTCCAAGCTGGGAAGCAGGGGTAAGTGTTTTCTTCATAAGTCAGTATGGATTTGATGTTGACTATTCGTAGATACCGGCACGGACGAAGGCGTTCTGAATGCACTCCTCCAGCGTGGCCATCCCGTCGGCGAGGCCGACCTTGACAGCGTCCTTCGCCAGGAACTTCGCACCGGTCATCACGCCCGGCGCGTCCTCCTTCAGGCGCGGCCGCCCGGCACGGACGGAGCTGTGGAAAACTTTGACCAGGTCGGAAAGCTCCTTCTGCATCCGTCCGGGCTTCCCGTCCAGGGCTTCCCGGTAGGCGATGTTCTTGTCCGTGGACTGCGGCGCATAAACCGTAATCACCTTGAACCCCGTCTGCTTGTTCTCCCGGTCATCCAGGATCTGCGCGAAGGCGCCGATGGATCCGGCGCCGGAGGAAATCTCGTTGTCCAGGAATACCGCATCACACTGCGAGGCCACCCAGTAGGCGGCGCTGTAGCAGCTGTCGCAATGGGCGATCACCGGCTTGCCGGCGGCACGTACCCGGGCGATGGCCGCAATGAGCGGCGGGACGGCATTGGCAGCCCCACCGCCGGAATCGATGTCGAGCACGATGCCGACGGTCCGCTCATCGGCGGCATATTCCAGCATCTTCGCGGCGATGTCCTCGGTGCCGTAAGTCTCGCAGGTATCATATTTTGTCATCTGGCCGACCAACGGCACCACGACGACACGGGGTTCCTTGCCGGACGTTTTCCCGGCACTGGCATCCGGTCCTCCGGATAGGATGCGTTCCGAGCACTGGTACGGATCCAGCACGGCGCCGGCAACGGGCGCGCGCAACAGAAACTGATTGACAACCGGCATAAGTGCCTCGGGGTTGTCAATCAGCCAGAAGCCCCTGCGCAGATCAAGGGCCAGCTGGAGATAGTTGGTACGTTTTGCCATTCGCGGAAGTTTTCCGCAAAGGTGGCAAAACACCCTTTCCAGGAAAGGACAGGCCCTATTCGAGGCCTTACACGGCTTCCTGCCAGCTGCAGGACACCCTGAGCGTGTCGCCGAGTTCCTGCTTCAGGCGCACGGGCCGCTCGGCGGTGCCCAGCCGGGCCTGCAGGCCGTCCTCCAGGGTGACAATCAGCAGGATATCTCCTTCCAGGGCGGCGTCCCCGGACCGGGAGACGTCCCGCCTGGCTGTCACGGAGAGTTCCCAGGTGCGCAGGCGCCCGTTGTCGCTGTCCTCCGTCCGCACATCCAGGGTGCCGGACGCCGGGATCATACCCAGGTTGTACCAGGATCCGCTGCTGAAGACGCTGCGGTAGATGACATTCTTGACGATGTGTTTCATAATCGGAGTTACTTTTCAAACAGACCCTCATAGTCGATGGACTCGTTGATGTAATAGGCACGGCGGAGCAGACGCTGCCGGATTCGTTCCTGAGCAAGCAGTTCCTTCCGGTAGGTACGTTTGTGGAGAGTGTCATAGGTAGCGGCGGCCAGGCCGCGGGAGAGGATGAAGGCGTCGATGATCTCCATCTTCTTCATCCCCAGCTGCTCGCCACGCCGGTAGTAGCCGGCGAACTCCAGGTCGAACTCCGCTTCCAGGGCGGTGTTGATCCTGGCAGTCGCATTCTTGTCAAGCAGGATCCAGTGGTTCTCCAGGGCGGAAGTCGTGTTCCGGGACCAGGGGATGTCCAGCTTTACCACGTGATCGCCCGACACGCTCACCGGCATCGCCGCCGGTTCGGCCAGCGCCACGATCAGCATTCCAGTCGGCCGGGTGGTGGACACGCGGCACAGATCGCTCCCCGCGGCGGGCGGGAAGATGTAGCGGAGGAAATCCGCCAGCATCTGGTTCTTGATATTGATTTCTGCTTCGTACATACCGCGCACGGATCCGGCGCGCCATTCCTCAAGACAAAGGCAAAGGTAGCAAAAAAACACGATTCCTGAATGACCATACCTTTTTTTCGTGCTACCGCGTGCTACCGTGCTACCGCGCGAATAATCAATACGTTACAAAACTACCGCAGGTAGCGTGGTAGTTTTTTCGGTAGCTTTTTCGGGTAATCGGTAGTTTTTGGTAGTTTTTGGTAGCATTTCCGTAGGGTAAAAACTACCGCCTAACTCGTTGATTCATCGGCTGGTAGTTCGCGGTAGCATAGGTAGCACGGTTTTTTCGCTGGAATATAAGCAAAACTTATTTTCGGGCGCAAATACTCCGAGAAAGCCCCCGATCGCGCCCCCTCATCACTTATTTGATATTCAAAAATCCAACGGATTTTCTTGAATTAGGGGGTCCGGGGGATTCCGGATTGCAGGCTGTATTGATGGAATTGAAATGGAAAAGCCCAAGCCGGGGCGCTATTCCGGACTGACGTCCGGGCACCCCGGCGGGCATAAAAACGGACGACCTCGTATATTAGGCCGTCCGTTATATGGCTTATTATAGTCCGCTTTAGTTAATCGTCTCCGAAAGTACTGGCCTCTGGTTTATTGTTAGCATCGTTCTTGGAATCCCTGTGCGGTTGTTTGTTAAGCACAAAAACGACCGCAAGCCCAATGACGGTAGACGTTCCCAAGATACCGGCAAGCCAAGTCTGCCCTTTTAATCCAAGGATAAATGACGCGGCGCCGAAAAGGAGCGCAAGGATAAACCCAAGCACCTGCCCCTTCGTTTGTTGTTTTAGCGCCCCGCTAATCATCGCATTCTCAACATCGTGGCGATGCTGCTGTTCTTTTTCGGCCATTGTAAAAACCCTCTCCGGGGAACCCGGGAGAACGGTTTTGTATGCGGCAAGAATCTCCGGAGGTGGGAGCGGGCCCTGAAAATGCCTTGACATAATGACAGCCTTGATTTCTCTCCGATCAGACTCGTCGGGGATCGTATCGATGATGCGGCTAATCTTTTCCGGGACAATCACCGTAGCCTCATCATTCTCATCCTTCCGAGATTCAACCTCAGTGGGAATAGCATTCTCTTTCTCCATAACAAAACTACTATTGTTTTGACAACATAATCACACCATCAAGGAGAGACTGTCCAACTCGATCCCAGTCGCCACGAATCATCTCCATGTCATCCATCGATGTGTGAATCTGTATATTAGAATATCCAGGGATATTGAAGAGTGTACCCGACCCCAGAACAAAATTGTCTACGGCATTATCTTCGGGAACGATCCTAGGAAACTGCCTGTAAACAATCGCTGGAAAATCGGTACGAGAGATGCGATAGACAATCGAGCACCTCTTCGGCTTCTTTTTTACTACATATTGCATAGGTGTCATTCTTCAAGTCTTACAAATATAATACTTTTTTCAACATTGTTATCAACAACGACTATGCCACTTTTATCACATACACCGGCACGCCGCCCTGCAGCATCTGCATGAGGACCTCCCGCGTCGAGGATCGGACATAGTCCTGGTAATACTTGCCGGCGTCCGGGCCGACGCGCACCTGGTAGAGAACCGGACAGCCCGGCCAGAGGTCGCGAGCCGTGGCCGGGCAGACGCCTTCCGGGACGGATTCGTAACACCAGACCGGGAACGACCGTCCGCCCATCCATACCGATATGTCCAGCTTACGTGGCATCCGGACCGAACAAAGGCATATCCTCCGGAATTGTCCCAGGATCCGCTGCCTCAGCAACCACGTCCTCTTCCTCGGCATATCCGGTCGAGACATCCAGATTAATCCCGTAGTTCGCCACGATGGCGTCGTAATCGAACACCATCGCCGTCGTAACCTTTACCTTCGTCTTCTCAGCCTCCTGGGGCGTCCAGCCCTGCTGGTTCTCCGGAAGCTTGAACTTCACCTTCTCGCAGGTGCCCATGAACTCCGGCGAATGCTCCAGGTAATAACGCAGCGTCTCTGAAGGGATCGTCTTGCCCTGAGCGTCCTTCCCCTCCTTCTGATAGAGCGCGGATATCCGCTTGAAGTTGATCAGCAGGTACCGGTGATCCGGATTCGGCATAAAGTCCGCACCGCTCTTGCGGGATTCCTTGGTCTTGATGGGCTTGCCGCCGTCCCGGATCTTGTAGTCCGCCTCGATCCAGATCTTTGAGGAAGAAACCAGCGTATCGAGCGTCTCCCAGAACCCGGACAGCTCGTTGCTCTGGCGCGTCTTGTTGTTCTGATCCACGCACATTGAGGCACAGATCTCCAGCATCTGCGCATAGTTGAAAGGGAAATCGAGCGCGCTCTCCAGCGTCCGGTAGGCGGCCAGCACCGTGCACCAGTTCTTCAGCGTGCGGTCCTCGACGCCGTTGGCGCGCACCTTCCTGGACATGTCCGCCACCGTGTCGTCCCACGCCAGCCGGAAACCGCCCACGAATTTCTTGCGCAGCTGCAGCATCTGACCGGTCAGGTGCGTAAGGCCGCGCTTCTCGATGCGCTTCAGATCCTCATAACTCCGTTTCTCGTCATCCGAGAAAGTGGTCTTACTGAAGGTAAGGAACACCAGGCGGTTGAACAGCGCGATGTCGGCCGTCGGCATCTCCTGCCCGGACATCACCACGCCGCAGTCAACGGCCGTCGTCTCCCGCTTCTTGTCGTTGTCCATGTTCATCCTGGACCGGCCGGTCCCGTCCCAAAGCCCCTTCAGGAACTCCCGCTTGTCCAGGTCGATGTTGTTTTTGTACTCATCGAGGTGGACGATGGCATTGGAGACCTCGGCAACGGCCTCGGCAAGCGCCGCCTTGGTCGTATTGGAAATGTTCGGAGCGTTGTTTCCGGAGATGAAGAACGCCGTCAGCGAGTGGCCCAGTTCCGACTTGCCGGTGCCCTTCGGACCGAACAGGTTCAGGATTGGGAAGGACGTGGTCACGCCGGTCACCACGTCCTTGAAAAGCGTGGCCACCAAGAAACAAAGCGCCACCTTGGCGTTGTCCCCGAACACGGTGATCAGCCGCGTCGAGAAATCACGCAAGGTGACGTCATTCGTAACAGAATAGGTGAACTTCCGGTCCAGTTGATAGCCCTGCGTATTGGCCAGCGTGTCAGCCGCGCATCCCGGCAGGTAGAAGCGAGAGCCGCGCATCTGCACGATGCCGTAAGGATCCGCCTTCTCGAAATGGCCGTCATCCAGGCCTCCGTTACCCCAGGCATAGAAACCCCAGCGCTTCTGCCAGCCCAGCTGCCGGATTTCGTCGGCCGACGGTGTGTCGTCATAGAGGTACTTCTTCAGCTGCGTAAGTTCGGCGGCCGTCACCTCCCAGATGTAGTTGCCGGCCGTCTCCACGCGGGTCTTGAAATCCGCGAACGACACCAATTCGCTCTGAGCGAACTTGATCACGGCCTCCTGGTGCTTGCTGTTGACGATCCGGAAGATGCGCCGGGCGTTCTTCTCGTCCCGGATGTGAAGGATCGGTACCAGCACGAAATTGCTCCAGCGCCGGTCGTTGGACGAAGAGGCGGCGCCGTAGTAGCAGTTATCCTTGACGTAGAAGCCGTACTCCTTGATCATCTCCTGGGTCTTCTCATCCTTGGATACCGCTTTGCGCTCCAGAGCGTTTTTCGCCTTGTAGTATTCTGTGTTCCAGACCTTCTGGTTCTTGAATTCCTTCACGAAGGCGGCCAGGTACATCTCCACCGCCGTCTCGTCCCTGCAGAGCGCGAGCAGCCGGCAGACCTCCGTGATGGCGGCCGCCACCTCCGTCTGCGACTGCTTGCCGGCAAGGATAGCCTTGGCCATCCAGGGAAGGTAATCCTCCGTATTCCTGGACATGGCCTCTGCCCATCCTTTCGGGTGTTTGAGGAAATACTCATCCGGATCCTTGGGGTCAGGCGGGTTCGTGCCCTTCTGGTACTCCCAGGTCATCACCCGAACCCGCAGGCCCGCCCGCAGCAGCTCCTCACCATGCTTGCGGGACGCCTCGATGCCGGATACGTCCATGTCCCCCGCGAGGATCACGTTCTTCGCCTTCAGCTTCAGGAAATCGATGTTCTCTTGCGTGAGGGCCGTGCCCATCGGCGCTGTGTATTTGCAGTGAAAAAGGGTCCGGGGAGAATCACTGAAAAAGGGTCCACC
>CAMVGM010000011.1 GCA_947167015.1 uncultured Bacteroidales bacterium | reverse complement strand
AAGCCGCAGATCAACGGCATCATCGCCGAACTCTACAAGGAGGCCGGCCAGCAGGTCAAGGAGGGCGAGGTCATCGCGAAGCTGCGCGTGATCCCGGACATGAACTCCCTGAGCAGCGCCCAGTCCCGCGTCCGCCTGGCGGAGATCAACCTCAAGCAGGCCAAGACCAACTACGAGCGCGAGAAAGCCCTCTATGACAAGAAGCTCGTCAGCGACGAGGAATATGACCAGGTGCTCCAGTCCTACAATCAGGCGCAGGAAGAGGCCGCGGCGGCCAAAGAGTCCCTCGAGGTGATCCGCGACGGCGTGTCCTCGCGCAACACCACCGGCAGCTCGACCCTGGTCCGGTCCACCATCACGGGCCTGATCCTGGACATCCCGGTCAAGGTGGGCAACTCCGTGATCCAGGCCAACACGATGAATGACGGTACCACCGTGGCCACCGTCGCCAACATGGCCGACCTCATCTTCGACGGCAACATCGACGAGACCGAGGTAGGCTCGCTGGTGGAAGGTATGCCGATGGTCATCAGCATCGGTGCGCTGCCCGACTACAGCTCCGAGGCGGCGCTGGAGTACATCTCCCCGAAGGCGACCGAGAACAACGGCGCCAACCAGTTCGAGATCAAGGCGGCCGTGAAGGTGGCGGGCGACCACATGATCCGCTCCGGCTACAGCGCCAACGCGGAGATCGTGCTGGAAACGGCCAGCCAGGTGCTGTCCATCCCGGAGAGCGCCCTGGAGTTCGACGGGGACGACACCTTCGTGTACCGCAAGAACGCCGCCGGCGGCTATGACCGCGTGCAGGTCACGACCGGCCTGAGCGACGGCGTGGACATCGAAATCAAGAGCGGCCTGAGCCTGGGCGACAAGGTCCGCGGTCCGAGAATCATCAATACCGAAGAAGATGAAAAGAAATAGCATCCTCCTGGCAGCCCTCCTGCTGCTTTCCGGCGGCGCTCTCCGGGCCCAGGACGGCCCCTGGAGCCTGTCCGACTGCATCGCCTATGCGCTGGACCACAACCTCACCGTGAAGCGGAGCGAACTGACGGTAGAGCAGCGCGAAGTGGAACTGAGCACGGCGAAAGGCCGCCGGCTGCCGGGCTTCAGCGCATCGGCGTCGGAGAACCTGTCCTTCGGGCGCGGCCTGACGGCGGACAACACCTATTCCAACTCCAACACGACCTCCACTTCCCTCAGCCTCGGGGGCGATATCCCGATCTTCCAGGGCTTCGACATCTCCAACGGCATCAAACTGAGCAAGTTGAATCTCGCAGCGGCAACGGCCGACCTGGAGAAGGCGAAGGACGATATCCGCGTGTCGGTGGCCCAGGCCTACGTACAGATCCTCTACAACCAGGAGATGCTGCGGGTGGCGCACGAGCAGGCGGAACACGATGCGCAGCTGCTGGAGCAGATCCGGGAGCGGCTGAACGCCGGCAAGGTGAGCGCCGCGGAGGTGTCCGCCCAGCAGGCCACGCTGGCGCAGAGCCGCCAGAGCGAGATCCAGGCCGAAGGGAACCTGCGCATCTCCATATTGGAGCTGACGCAGTTGCTGGAACTGCCCTCGCCGGAAGGCTTCTCCATCGTCACCCCGGAGGTCGGCGATCCTTCAAGGATCCTGCTGATGCGTCCGGAAGCCATCTACGAGGAGGCCGTGACCGTGAAGCCGTCGGTCGAATCCGCCCGGCTGAACGTGGGCTATGCCGAACTGGCCGTCGCCCGCGCCAAGGGCGCCTACCTGCCGAAAATCTCGCTGAGCGGCGGCCTGGGTTCCAACTACTACACCAACTCCAAGATGTCCTCCAAGCCCTTCGGCGAGCAGTTGAAGAACAACTTCAGCCAGTACGTCGGCGTCTCGATGAGCGTCCCCATCTTCCAGCGTTTCAGCATCCGTAACAGCGTGCGGAACGCCGAACTGACCTTCAAGGGCCAGCAGATCCAGTTCGAGAGCGTGAAGAAGGCGCTCTACAAGGAAATCCAGCAGGCCTACTACAACGCCGTGACCGCCCAGGCGCGCTATGCGGGCAGCCGCGAGAGCGCGTCCAGCGCCCGGGAGCACTACGAGCTGACGGAAGAGAAGTATAAGGTCGGGAAGGCCGGCGTGGCCGACTACAACGACGCCCGCAACAACTGGCTCCGGGCCGAGTCGGAACACATCCAGGCCCGGTACCAATGCCTCTACCAGGCCCGGCTGCTGGATTTCTACCGGGGCAGGGAGTTGAATTTCTAGTTTTTTTTGCGTTTTTTAGCGGCAGCCATTAACTTTGCGATATGAAAAAGATACTTTTAACCCTTGCGGCCCTGGCCCTGTCGGCCGCCGCTTTCGCCCAGGACCGGGAGATCGACCTGGAAGAACTGGGCGAGCTCAACAAGATCGAGATTACTTCGGGCGGTAAGGTCGAGACGGACCTGAATCTCGCCTTCCCGATGTACTTCGGCGCTTCCACGCTGGTCGGTACGAACTACAAGGGAGCGTGGTCTGGGATCAACAACCATCATTTCCTGGATATGCGCACCCCCAAGAACTTCGTCTATGGCCTGCAGCTGGCCGACCTGCGCATCCGCTACAACGCCCTGGACGTTTCCCTGGGTCTCCGCTGGACCTTCATGGATTTCACCTTCGCCGATTCTGCCATTACGCTCCGTCAGGCCGAAAGCCCGCTCGGAAAGGTCTATTTCCCGACCCCGATCGCGGCTGAGACCTCCACGTATGACGGAAGGAAGTCGAAGATTCACGCGAGCTATTTCGGCATTCCGCTGCGTCTGGGCTTGAAATTCGGCAAGGCGATGGTCTATGCCGGCGGCAGCGTCGAGATGCTGACCGGCGGCTACACCAAATACAAGCGCCCCAAATACCGCTCCCGCTGCAAGGAAGTGTTCAATCCCTTCCGCGCCACGGTCGAGGGCGGTTTCAACTACGGCGGTCTGGGCGTGTTCGTGATGTACGGCCTGACGCCCCTTTTCCAGGAGAGCCTCAGCGACGCCCGCACCCTGACCTTCGGCGTTACCCTGGGCATGTAGGATGGCCTTCCGGGAAACAGAACGCAAATTCCTGGTCGCCGGAGACTTCCGTGGGGAGGTTTCCGGCGCCAGTCATATTATACAGGGCTACCTGAGTTCCGCGCCGGGCCGCACCGTGCGGGTGCGCCTGCGCGACGAGCAGGGCTGGATCACGGTCAAGGGACCCGCGCGCGGCCTGACCCGCATCGAGTGGGAGAAGGAGATCCCCGCCGGCGAGGCGCAGCTGCTCCTCTCGCTCTGCGAGCCGGGCATCATCGACAAGACGCGCCACCTGGTGCCCTCCGCCGACGGCAGGCACGTCTGGGAGGTGGACGAGTTCCACGGTGACAACGCCGGCCTGCTGGTCGCGGAGATCGAACTCGGCTCGGAAGATGAAAGCTTCGATCACCCCGCCTGGCTGGGCGTGGAAGTGACCGGCGACCGCCGCTATTACAATTCGTCCCTGACGAAACACCCATACAAGGATTGGAAAGAAGAACAGATATGAAAAAGACCGTACTCGTGTCCGGCGGAGCCGGATTCATCGGCAGCCACGTGACCGTGGAACTTGTCCAGGCCGGCTATGACGTGGTCATCGCCGACAATTTCTCCAACTGCGATGAAACCAACTACCAGGGCGTCTGCGCCATCCTCGGCCGCCAGATGCCGTTGGTGCGGATGGATTTCTGCGACAAGGCCGCCGTGGACGCGCTCTTCGCGCAGTACCCCATCGACGCCGTCATCCATTTTGCCGCGTTCAAGGCGGTGGGCGAGTCGGTGGCCGAGCCGCTGATGTACTACCGCAACAACCTGCTGTCTTTCATCAACATCCTGGATGCGGCCCGGACAAAGGGCGGCTGCAACGTGCTGTTCTCCTCCTCCGCGACGGTCTATGGCGAGACGGACAAGCTCCCTGTGACGGAAGCGTCCCCCCGTCAGCCGGCCACCTCGCCTTACGGCAACACCAAGCAGATGTGCGAGGACATCCTGCGCGACAGCGTGAAGGCCTATCCGGGGGTGCGCGGCATCGCGCTGCGTTATTTCAACCCCATCGGCGCCCATCCGTCCGCGCTGATCGGCGAACTGCCGCGCGGCGTCCCCAACAACCTCGTGCCTTTCATCACGCAGACGGCCGCGGGCAAGCGCGCCTGCCTGTCCGTGTTCGGCAACGACTATCCCACGCCGGACGGCACCTGCCTGCGCGACTATATCGACATCGTGGACCTGGCGAAAGCCCACGTCTGCGCCGTCACGCGCATGGTCGAAGGCCGGATGAAAGAGGAGTATGAAATCTTCAACGTCGGCACCGGCCGGCCGCTGTCCGTGCTGGAGCTGATCACGGCCTTCGAGAAGGTCAACGGGCTGAAACTCAACTGGAAGTTCGCCCCGCGCCGCTCCGGCGACGTGGTGGCCATCTGGGCCGACCCGACCCTGGCCGAGCGTGAATTGGGCTGGAAGGCGGAGCGCACGACGGAGGAAACCCTCGCCGCCGCCTGGGCCTGGGAGAAACGGCTCGCCGGAAAGGCCTGAGGGCGATGTACGTCGGCCTGATTTCCGATACCCACGGGGTTTTCAGCGAGGGCTTCCGGAGTTTCCTGGAGCCCGTGGATGTGATCTGGCACGCCGGCGATTTCGGCGGCGGGCTTGCCTTTGCGGATTCGATCGCGGCCTTCAAGCCGCTCGTGGGCGTGGCCGGCAACTGCGACGGGCAGGACATCCGCCGCGAGTATCCGATGCACCAGTATCTGGAAGTCCAGGGGCTGAAGGTGCTGATGACGCACATCGGCGGCTCGCCGGGGCATTACGACCTCCGGGCGCAGGCGCTGATCGACCAGTACAAGCCCGACGTGTTCATCTGCGGGCATTCCCACATCCTCAAGGTGATGCAGGACCATCGCTGCAACTGCCTCTATATCAACCCCGGAGCCGCCGGCATCCAGGGTTGGCACATCGTCCGCACTGCCCTGCGCTTCAAGATTGAGGCGGGCGAGGTGAAGGAGATGGAGGTCTTCGAACTCCCGCGGAACTAACGGCTTTTTTTCGTATTTTTGTTTCGTTATGGCGACGAAGGCAAAGACGGTTTTTTACTGCACCTCGTGCGGGAACGAGAGCCCCAAGTGGATGGGGCGCTGCCCGGCGTGCGGGGAATGGAATACGATGAAGGAGGCTCCCGTGGAGCCGAAGAAGGGCGGAGCCTCGGGCGGCGCCCGCAGCGAGGGGGCCCGGACGGACCGCCGGCCGCAGCGCCTGCACGAGATCGACGACTCGCAGGAGGCCCGCATCTCCCTGGGCATGGGGGAGGTGGACCGCATCCTCGGCGGCGGCATGGTGCGGGGCTCGCTGGTGCTCATCGGCGGTGAGCCGGGCATCGGAAAATCCACGCTCAGCCTGCAGATTCCCCTGTGCAGCAAGGACTTGCGCACGCTCTACGTGACAGGGGAGGAAAGCGCCCGGCAGGTGGGGATGCGCGCCCGGCGCCTCGGCGGCGACGACGCCAACTGCTCCATCTTCTGCGAAACGCTGATCGAGACGGTCATCGAGGAGGCACGCGCGATGCAGCCCGACCTGATGATCGTGGACTCCGTGCAGACGATGTATTCCGATACCCTGGATTCCGCGCCGGGGTCCGTGAGTCAGATCAAGGAAGTGGCCGCCGCGCTGCTGCGCTTCGCCAAGGAGAGCGGGGTGCCGGTGATCCTGATCGGGCACATCACCAAGGACGGCTTCATCGCCGGTCCGAAGATCCTCGAGCACATCGTGGACGTGGTCCTGCAGTTCGAGGGCGAGAACCGCGGCTCCTACCGCATCCTGCGGAGCATCAAGAACCGCTTCGGCTCGACCGCCGAACTGGCCGTCTTCGAGATGACGGGGACGGGCCTGCGGGAGGTGGCCAACCCGTCCGAACTGCTGATCCCGATGCACGAGCAGGGGCTCAGCGGCGTGGCGATCGCCTCCACGCTGGACGGCACGCGTCCGCTGCTGTTCGAGGTACAGGCGCTCGTGAGCACCGCCGCCTACGGCACGGCGCAGCGCAGCGCGACGGGATTCGACGTGCGGCGGCTGAACATGCTGCTGGCGGTGCTGGAGAAGCGCGCCGGCTTCCACCTGGGCGCCAAGGACGTCTTCCTGAACATGGCCGGCGGCCTGAAGGTCAGCGATCCGGCGGTGGACCTGGCCGTGGTGTGCGCCGTGCTGTCGTCCAATTTCGATTTCGCCATCCCGTCGGACGTGTGCTTCGCCGGCGAGGTGGGCCTGAGCGGCGAGATCCGTCCCGTCGGTCAGGTGGACCGTCGCGTGCAGGAAGCCGCCCGGCTGGGTTACAAGCGCATCTTCGTATCTTCCTTCGCCAAGGTTGAGGTGAAGCCGGAGGGCATACGCGTCGTGAAAGTGGCCGACGTGCCCGCCCTGGTGAAAGCCCTGTTCAAATAGCGTATGGAACTGTTTTTCGCTGACGATATCGCCGGTGGCCGCGTCCGGCTGGACGCCGAGGAATCCGCCCACCTCGTGCGCGTGCTGCGGCACCGTGCGGGTGACGAGGTTTCCGTGATCGACGGCCGCGGGACGCTGTACCGCTGCGTGTTGGAGATCGCCGACGCCCGGGGCGCCGAGGCGCGCGTGGTGGAGGAGCAGCCCGGTTTCGGGGCGCATCCCTACCACCTGACAATGGCGGTCTGCCCCACCAAGAATATCGACCGCTACGAGTGGTTCGTGGAAAAGGCCACCGAGGTCGGCGTGGACGTGATCGCGCCGGTGATCGGTGAGCGTTCGGAGCGCAAGGTCCTGAAGACCGAGCGCCTGCGCCGCATCACCTTGTCCGCCGCCAAGCAGTCGCTCAAGGCCGCCATTCCGGCCGTCGCCGAGCCGCAGTCCGTGCGCGATTTCATCGCCGCCGCGCCCGCCGATGCCCTGAAACTCATCTGCTATTGCTTCGACGATGTTTCGCGTCAGTTGATTTCCTCCGTTCTGCAGCCGGAGGCAGAACGACCGCTTATGATTCTGATCGGGCCGGAGGGGGATTTCAGTCCGGAAGAGGCGGCGCTGGCGCGGGAGAACGGCTGGATCCCGGTATCGCTCGGGGAGAGCCGCCTGCGCACGGAAACCGCGGCGGTCGTCGCTGCGACTGCCGTCTATCTATCTTATTGCCAGTAAATTACGGCCGGAGGATCTCCACTTCGCCGCCCAGTCCCAGTTTGATGATCTGCGAGGAGCGGCCCGTGGCGCCGTTGCCGAAAGGCTTCGGTACCACGTAGTCCACCGCTGCTTTGATTTCCTCGGAAATCTCCGCGAAACTTCCCGGCGTGGGTTCGCCGGAGATGTTGGCGGACGTGCTCACGAGCGGGTGGCGCAGACGCCGCACCAGCTCGCGGCAGAACGCGCCGGCGGTCAGATTCCCCTTCGGGGCGGCCTTCCTGGGGGCTTCCTCCTCCTCTTCCTCCGGGACCAGCGGGATGCGGATGCCCACGGAGCCGTCTTCGGCCACCGCATTCGGGGCGAGGTACTGGGCGCCCGGGTAGATGATGGTCATCGGGGCGTCGTTCACTTCCACCAGGTCGATGGCGATGGAGGGGATGGTCTTGACGTGCCGGGCGACCATGTCCAGGTCGCAGGCCAGCAGGACGAGGGATTTCGCCTCGGAGCGGCGCTTGATTTCGAATACGCGGGCGACGGCCTTCTCGTTGGTGGCGTCGCAGCCGATGCCCCAGACCGTGTCGGTGGGGTAGAGGATCACGCCGCCTTCGCGAAGGATGCGGACGGCCTCCTGGATGATGGGTGTGCTGTCCATGGTCAGATCCGGTTCTGGTCAAACAGGACGCCCCGCTTGCGCCACCACAGGATCAGCAGCCAGCCGATGAGCATGCCGCCCAGGTGCGCGAAATGGGCGATGCCGCTCGCCAGGCCGGTCACGCCGGTCAGGAGTTCGATGGCGGCGAAAGCCACCACCATCCACTTGGCGCTGAGCGTCACGGGCGGGAAGAGCAGGGTCATCTTGGATTCGGGGAAGAGCATCGCGTAGCCCATCAGCACGCCGTAGATGGCGCCCGAGGCGCCCACGGTCGGGGTCATCTTGATCTCCGTGATATGCTGGAGGGCGGCGGCGTTGCCCAGCGCGGCCCCTTCCATGTAGGACTGCATCTGCAGGTACTGCACCCCGAGGTGGAGCGCCACGGCGCCCAGCCCGCAGATGAAGTAGAAGAGCAGGAACTTCTTGGTCCCGATGATCCGCTCCACCACGCAGCCGAAGATGAACAGCGTGTACATGTTGAAGAAGATGTGCCAGAAGCCGCCGTGCATGAACATGTGCGTGATGACCTGCCACCAGTGGAAGTAAGGCGAGGTAGGGTAGAAGAGGGCGAAGGTCCCGATCATGAAGTCCTCGTTGACGAGGGTGGCCAGGAAGATGATCACGTTGATGATGACCAGGTTCTTGGTGACCGGGGGGAACTGCGAGAGGAAACCTCCGCGCCGGTTTTCGTTGCCGTAGTAATAATAAGACATGTCAGAATCGTTTGTCGATGTCCCCGAGGGCGACGATGCTCACGATGCGCCGTCCGCCGGGGGTGAGTTCTGCGTTCCCGCTTGCAAAAAGCGTGTCAATGAGCCGCTGCGCCTCGGTGGGGGAAGTCAGCGGATCGGCGTGGGAGGCTCCCAGGGCGGCGAATTTCTCCGCCAGGCGCTGTTGCATCATCTCCGGCAGCGCGTCGCGGTCCTCTGACAAAATGTACACGAGGTCGCCGACCAGCCGCTCCACCTTGCCGCTCTCGCAGCTGTAGCCTTCGGGCACGCCGTTCACCACGACGGTGTCGTTCCCGAAGGGGGCGATGTCGAAGCCCAGGGCGCCCAGCAGGCCGGCGTTCTCCTCGAAGAGCAGGCGCTGCGGCGCGCCCACCTGCACCTGGACCGGGAAGAGGGCCGTCTGCGTGACGTGCCCCTGGCGGGACAGGGTGCGGAGGGTCTGCTCGTAGAGGATGCGTTCCCGGGCGCGGGAGATGTGCACGATCATCACGCCGGACGCGACCGGGGTGAGGATGTATCTGCCCTGGAGAATGAGGATGCGGCCGTTGGGGAGGGTCTTCTCCTCGAAGAGGCGGCCGTAGTCCTCGCTCTTGTCCACGTGGCTGCTGTAGGGGGCGGGTTTTCCTGCATTCGGGCTGGCGTCGGGCAGGCTGCCGAAGGGGTCGAAGGCCGGGTCCGCCTCGATGGCGGGCATCACCATGCCCTTGTACTGCTCGAAACTCTTGCCCAGCTGGGGGAGCGTCACGGCGCCCTCGGTGTTGAAATCGATGGCGGCGCCGAAGCTGTTGCGTCCGAGCGTCTCCTTGACGCAGGCGTACAGGATCTGGAAGATGACGGCGTCGTTCTCGAACTTCACCTCCGACTTGGTGGGGTGGATGTTGACGTCGACCGTGTGCGGGTCCGCTTCCAGGAAGATGAAGTAGGCGGGGGTGACGCCGTCCGGGATCATCTCTTCGTAGGCTTTCATCACCGCCTTGTGGAGGTAGTTGCTGCGGAAATAGCGGCCGTTGACGAAGAAATACTGGTTGCCGAGGGTCTTGCGGGCGGTGTCGGGGCGGCCGACGAAGCCGCTCACGCGCACCACGGAAGTCTCGGCGCTGAGGTCCAGGACGTCCCCGGCGACGGTGCCGCCGAGCAGGTCCAGGATGCGGAATTTCAGGGATTTGGCCTTCTTGAGGACATAGACCTCGCGGCCGTTGTGGGAGATGCTGAAGCCGACGTCAGGCCGCGTGATGGCCACGCGGGTGAACTCTTCGAGGATGTGCTTGAATTCGACGTTGTCGCTTTTCAGGAACTTGCGCCGGGCGGGGGTGTTGAAGAAAAGGTTGCGGACCGCGAAGTTCGACCCGACGGGTGCCGCGACGGTGGCGGTGCGGACCTCCCCGAGGGGGCCGGTGCGCACTTCGGTGGCGGTTTCGTCCGCCGCGCGGCGGGTGCGGAGCGTCACCTCGGCCACGGCGGCGATGCTCGCCAGGGCCTCCCCGCGGAAGCCGTAGGTGAGGATGCCTTCCAGGTCTTCCGCCGTCGCGATCTTGGAGGTGGCGTGCCGCTCGAAGCAGAGCACGGCGTCCACCGGGCTCATGCCGCAGCCGTCGTCGATGACCTGGATGAGCGTACGGCCGGCGTCGGTCACGACCACGGTCACTTGCGTGGCGCCGGCGTCGACGGCGTTCTCCATCAACTCCTTCACCACGGACGCGGGCCGCTGTACGACCTCGCCCGCGGCGATCATGTTGGCGATCTGCGCCGGAAGGACCTTCAACTTGCCCATCCGGTCTTACAGCAGCGAATAGAATTTCGCGATGTACAGGAGCATGCCGACGATCAGCAGCATCGAGATGATGCCGATGATGGTCTGGACCCGCTTCATCGGGGTGCGCGTGCGCGCGCCGTCGCGGAAGGAGCCCCGGATGTAGGAGCCGGGCACGTAGGTGCCTTCTTTCTTCTCCTTCTCCATCGTGCCGTCCACGGCCCCGAAGCGGCGCTTGCGCTCCTCTTCCGCCGGGTCGTAATAGATCGGTTTGTAATTGAATACGCGGTGCTCGTTGTCACCGAAAAAATTAAATAATCCCATAACTCACAAATGTAACCATTTTTCTTTACATTTGCAGTGATATGGACTTCAGAATAGGACAAGGCTATGACGTGCACGCCCTCGCGGAGGGCCTGCCTATGGTGCTGGGCGGCGTGCGCATCCCTTCGCAGACGGGTTTCGTGGCGCACTCCGACGGCGACGTGGCCATCCACGCTCTGTGCGACGCGCTGCTGGGCGCACTCGCGCTCGGTGACATCGGCCACCTCTTCCCGGATACGGTCGAGCGCTGGAAGGGCGTGGACAGCACCGAACTGCTCGCCGCCGTCCTGGCGCTTCCCGCCTACCGCGGCTGGGCCGTGGTGAACGCGGACATCACCATCGCGCTGCAGGCGCCCAAGCTCGCCCCGCACATCGGGGCGATGCGCAGCCGGCTCGCCGAAGTGATGGGAATCAGCCCGGACCGGGTGAGCGTCAAGGCCACCACGACGGAGCGTCTGGGCTTCGTCGGACGCCGCGAAGGCTGCGAAGTTTGGGCAATTGTCCTGATTGAGAGAAAATAATTTTGCAAATTTGCAAAAGTGTTGTACATTTGCAGTCCCAAAACCGCAAGGGGCGGGAAAACTGAGATGTGGTGTAATGGTAGCACTACAGATTCTGGCTCTGTCAGTGAGGGTTCGAATCCTTCCATCTCAACAAAGCTTTATGGCCCGATGGCGGGGTAGCTCAGCTGGTTAGAGCGTCGGATTCATAATCCGGAGGTCGTGGGATCGTGACCCACTCCCGCTACCACTCCGATACCGAATAATCCATCATATATTTCCCGGCGCACTTCGATGCGGCGGTTTTTTTTATTCGGTTCCGGGCAGGCGGAAGCCCGGGATGTGCTGCATTTGGATTTCGGGCAGATTATCCTTATTTTTGAGAGTTGCATTTATGACAGGGGAATGTTCTTTACTCCTTCATATCGATTCTTGATGGCTCTTCCTTCCAATAGGGCGGGGTGTTTAACTTGTTGTAAACCAAGTATCTACTATTTATGTCGGCGCTTTCGAAGTGGAAGTGCCGGGCTTTTCGCGTATCTATTATCAAATCAATAAACAATGGTTACACAGACCAAAGAACAGTATGTCTCGCCCAGGAGCGAGGAACTGGAAGTAAACCTCGAAAGCGTAATTGCCACGAGCCCTGGCGGGTATCCCGGAATGGGTGGAGAAGAAACAATCTAACGGAAGGAGGAAAGAAACATGAAAAAGAGTTTATTGATCCTTTGCGCCGCAGCACTGGCGCTCGTGTCCTGCAACAAGGACCTCACCCCCAATGAAACAAAACAGGGAGAACCCGTCGACGTGGTATTCAACCTCTCCGCCACGCATCCGGACGGTGGCGGCACAAAGGCCGTGAAAGATGCCTGGGAGACGGGCGACGTGGTCTTCGTGTTCTTCAGCGAGCAGACGGCCCCGGCTTACCTTGAGCTGAAATACGACGGTTCAAAATGGGAGAACAACCAGAAAGGCCTTTCCTTCACGACCGGAGAGACGGGAACGATGACGGCCGTCTATCTGCCTTTCGGAAGCGACGCTACCGTCTCGGCAGACGGCGGGGCATACAAGTTCAGCGAGACGTATCTGTCCTTCTACCTGACGGCCCAGCTTCCTTATACGGTTTCCGGCGGGGAAGTGAGCGGGACGTTCAGCATGCAGATTCCTGCGGGCTTCGTGCAGTTCTTCCTGGACGACGCCGCTGCAGCAGCAGGAACCCGGATCGAACTCCGAGAACCGCAACTTACACCGCAAGGCATCGCATCGGTGGCAGCGGACGGCTCGGTCGTCACCACCGCAATCGCCCATGGCGCTCCGCTGCCGGGTTATGTGTATGACAAGCAGAACAAGTCGAGCGGAGAGACGAAGGGCTGGGTGTTCAGCGGCATCCTGGCGTCGGATGTCCGGGGCGTGGATGCGGAATACTACTTCACGCTGGTGAAGGGCGGCTGGGAAGGCAGTTACTATCACAAGGAATACACCTTTGGAGAGAAGACCTTCCTGACCTTGTACCGGGGGGAGACTTCCTGGCGCGCCCTGAAACTCCCCGCACTTACCGATTGGACGGCCATCACCGACTACAAACCTATCGATCTGGGATGTGACGTGACGGTGGACGAAGTGACCAAACGCATCTATTGGTCCAGCCGCAACCTTGGCGCCACCAGTGACCTCCCTGCCAGCACGGCCGAGTCCGACATCCAGGCCACCTGGGGCGACTACTATGCCTGGGGTGAGACGGATACCTATTATGAGGCGGGGTATGCTTACGAGAGCCCTGGTACCCATTGGAAAACGGGAAAGACTGACGGTTACGCTGATAAGTCTTATAAGTTTAATTTCAATGGCATATTCAGTAAACTCACGAAGTATTGTTATAATCCTGAATATGGGAATGAGGGTTATTCAGACAGTTTGTATACGCTTGAGGCCGAAGATGATGCGGCCCGTTACGTGGCAAAGGGCATTTGGCGCACGCCGACACGCGCGGAGTGGAATGCTTTGAATACCGAAGCCTACACCAATTCCTATGACACTGACCTAAAGGGCACGAAGGTTACTTGCAACATCACCGGATATGATGACGGCCGCTATCTTTTCTTACCTGCCGCGGGATACCGTCAGCAACTGGAGCACCGTCAAGGGGCAAATAATGATTGCGGTTTTTACTGGACATCTTCCTTATATGACGATTACCCGTTTTATGCATTTAATGCACAAGTACATGGGTTCAGTGGCGTGTTTAATGAAATGCGTCAGTGTGGCAACTCTATCCGTCCCGTTTCAGACTAAAAGGATCCCCGATCAGGTCGGGGATGACACTGAAAACAAACAGCCTCGGAGCCATAGCTTCGGGGCTGTTTTGTGCCTGGAAACAGAGTAAACGAGTATTTAATCTATGGAAAAGACGGCGCGGATGGGAGTGCCATGCGCCAAAGGCATGGTTCTTTCGTTGTTTTCCATCATGCCTGTTCCGGGAATGAGAATGCGGCGCCGGCGCGGTCTGCGCCCATCCGGGCCTCCGCGACGTTGATGATATAGTCGCCCGTCTTCTCGCACTCGACGATGAGGTCGGTGAATACGGTGCCGATGTCGTAGCCGTAGACGTGGGCGTCCAGATTGTTGATATTCTGCTGCTTGAGGATGTTGCGGCAGGCGTTGATGCGGTATTCGACGTCCTTGGACTCGGTGAGGCCGTATTCCTCGCGGCGGCCGGCGAGCAGGATGTTCATCCGGGACAGGGCCTCTTCGATGAGGGCGAACATGTCCTGGACGCCGGACTCCAGCTCTTCGTTGAACGTGACCTTGTTCTCGTGCTTCCTGCGGAGGATGCGCGCCAGGTTGAAGCAGCTGTCGCCGATGGACTCCAGTTCGCTGATCTGGCGGAGCATCCCGCGGATCTTCTCCTTGGTGTCGTCGGACAGATGGGCGTCTCCCACCTGGCCCAGGTAGCGGCCGATCTCGTTTTCCATGCGGTCGCTGAAGTCTTCGGTCTTCTTGATGCGCTCGAAGAGCTTGGAGAAGGCCTGGTCGTCCTCCACCTTGTACAGTTCTTCCACCATCTCGAACATCTTCTGCATGTTCTCGCCGAAGAGGACGATCTCCTTCTGCGCCTGCAGGACGGAGATTTCCGGCGTCTTCATCAGACCGCCGCGGATGTACTGGAGACGGAATTCTTCCTCCTCGTCCGTCTTGCGCGGCTTGATGATCAGGCAGACGAGTTTCTCGATCTGCGGGATGAACCAGATGAGGATGGCCGTGTTGATGACGTTGAAGCAGCTGTGGAAGGTAGCCAGGGCGAAGGAGAGCAGGGTCGGGCTCTGCTCGGCCGCCGTGGGATCCAGTCCGACGATGCCGCAGACCATCCGCACGAAGGGGAAGAAGAAGATGAGCACCCATACCACGCCGAAGACGTTGAACAGCAGGTGGGCCATGGCGGTGCGCCGGGCCTGGGTGTTGGCGGACAGGGCCGCCAGGTTCGCGGTGAGGGTGGTGCCGATGTTCTCGCCCATCACGAGCGCGATACCCTGGTAGATGGTGATGGCGCCGGTGGAGCAGAGCACCATCGTAATCGCCATCAGGGCGGCGGAACTCTGCACCATGGCCGTCAGGATCGTACCGATGAGCAGGAAGAGGAGGATGGTGCCGTAGTTCGTCTTGAAGCTGGCGAAGAAGTTCACCACGGCGGGGTTGCTGGCGAGGTCCATCTCCGTCCCGGTCTGCTTGAGCATGCCAAGGGCGAAGAGCAGGAAGCTCAGGCCGAAGAGGAAGTCGCCGAGGTAGCGGTGCTTGCCGAGCTGGATCAGGATGATGCCCAGCAGGAAGGCCGGCCAGACCACGTTGATGATGTTGAAGGAGAAGCCCGCCGACATGATCCAGGCGCTCAGCGTGGTACCGATGTTGGCGCCCATGATGATCGAGATGGCCTGCCGCAGGGTGAGCAGCGCGGCGTTCACGAAAGACACCGTCATGACGGTGGTCGCAGCGGATGACTGGACGGCTACGGTGACGAGGGCGCCGGTGGCTACGCCGGAAAAACGGTTGGTGGTCATGGCGCCCAGCAGGTGGCGGAGCTGCGGACCTGCCAGTTTCTGCAGGGCCTCGCTCATGACCTTCATGCCGTATATCAGGAGGGCGATCGAGCCCAGGAGTTTCAAGGCGATAAGCATGGGGATAGATTTACGTGGACAAATTTACATTTATTTTATCACTTTTTTTGCTATCTTGCAGAAAATACTTCAACTTACCGTTAGTATGAAAAAAGGATTGTTTCTATTCGCCGTCCTGGCGCTGTCGGCTCTGACTCACGGCGCGGGCGCCCAGGCGCTGCGGCTCAACGATCTCGAATACTTCGAGGCACGGGGCACCAACGTGCTCGTTTACAACAACATCTATAACGGAGGCTTCTATGATGAGAAGTTCGCCGGCCTGGAAATCATCCAGCGGGGCGAGCGCCTCGCCACGGGCGGCGGCATCCGCCTGATGAACACGCCCGAGCAGTGGGACATCTTCGGCACGATGACCGCCCGCAAGGTCAACCCTGCCGAAAGCAGCGTCGAGGTGGAACTGACCTACGCCGACTACGACTTCGTCTCGCGGATCAAGGTCACCCCGAAGGACAAGGGCTGCCTGATCCAGGTCTTCGTGGACAAGCCGGTCCCGGCGGAACTGGTGGGCAAGGCCGGCATGAACCTCGAGTTCTTCCCGGCGTCCTATTTCGGCCACAACTACCTCGTGGACGAGAGCGCCCGGATCCTGCCCAAGTACCCGATGCACGATACCGAGGTGCACCCGGTGAGCGAGAAGATCACCCAGTACTTCGGCGAGTCCACCTTCGACGACCGCGGCCGGGGCGACTTCCTGGTGCCCCTGGCGCTGTCCACCGGACACCGCATCGTGATGGCGCCCGAGGACGAAGCCCTGCGCGTGGGTGTGACTTCCGACCGCGAGATCAGCATCTATGACGGCCGCCACCTGGCCCAGAACGGCATGTTCGTCCTGCGTTCCCTGCTTCCGGGCGGACAGACCGGCAAGGTGCTGGAGTGGTATCTCGAGCCCAGCATCTCCAACAGCTGGATCCGCAAGCCGAACATCGGCTTCTCCCAGGTAGGATACACCCCGGCCCAGAAGAAGGTGGCCGTGGCCGAGCTGGACAAGAATGACACGCCCGCCACGACCGCCCGTCTGCTGAAGGTCAATCCCGACGGCAGCAAGACCGTGGCCAAGACGATGGCCGCGAAGTTCTGGGGCGAGTACCATCACCGCTACAACTACGTGCAGCTGGACTTCTCCGACGTGCGCGAACCCGGCCTGTATAGCATTGAATATCAGGGTGTCGAGACGAACGCCTTCCCGATCGACAAGGGCGTTTACAGCGACAAGTGGCATCCTTCCATGGACATCTCCCTCGTGGTGAACATGGATCACATGGAGGTGAACGAGGCCTACCGGATCTGGCACGGCCGCGCCAACATGGACGACGCCCTGCAGGCCCCGGCGAACGTGCGCCTGCACGACGGCTATTACCAGGGTGACGTGACCAACACGAAATACCAGCCCCTCGAGCACATCCCCGGTCTGGCGATCGGCGGATGGTACGACGCGGGCGACTTCGACATCCAGGCGAACTCCGTGCTCAACACTACCCAGGACCTCGCCTACATCTGGCGGGAGTTCAAGCCGATGCGCGACCAGACCCTGATCGACGAGAAGACGCAGTACGCCGACATCCACGTCCCCGACGGGGTGCCCGACAACGTCCAGCTGATCATGCACGGTACGCTGAACATCAACGCGCAGGTGGAGAACATCGGCTTCGTGGCCCAGGTCATCGGCCAGCCGGACATGCACCACTACCACCACCTCGGCGACGCGATGACGCTGACGGACGGTTTGGTTTACGACCCCACCCTGGAGCGCTATGAGGTGCGCGGGAACCGTTCCGGCACCCCGGACGACCGCTACGTGTTCACCAGCCGCTTCAGCCCGGCCGGCACGATGCAGGACATCGTGTCGCTGGCGGCCGCCTATCCGGCCCTGAAGGACTACTACCCGGAGGAGGCCGAGCGCTCCCTGAAGAACGCCAAGATGCTCTGGGACAAGTATTTCGAAGCTGCGGCCCCGAACCCGAACGCCCCGGTGAACAACAATAACCGCCGCATGGGCGGCGGCGACCCGCGCATCAACGCCGCCATCGAGATGTGGATCGCCACGGGCGAGGCGAAGTACAAGGACTTCTTCCTCCCGCTGATCGAGAAGCAGCTGGACGCCGCTCCGGCGCCCGTCGTCTCGACCGGAAACGTGCAGAACGGCATGTTCGGGTCCCAGTTCGCCGGCGGCCCCAACCTCACCGCGGCGCTCAAGGTCTATCCTTACATGGACAAGCAGTTCCAGGACAAGGTCAAGGCGCTCGTGCCCGCCTACGTGGCGATGATCACGCGCGGCGGCCAGGACAACCCGTACGGCGTGGCCATCACGGGGGCTACCTGGGCCGGTAACGCCTCGGTCATCAACAATGCCTACAACTGCTACCGGATCTGGAAGTACTTCCCGGACATGATCGATCCCGAGTACGTGTTCGCCGGCCTGAACTTCATCTTCGGCTGCCACCCCTACACCAACGTCTCCTTCGTGACGGCGGTGGGCGTGAACACCAAGAAAGTGGCCTACAGCAACAACCGCGCGGACTATTCCGTCATCCCGGGCGGCATCGTCCCCGGCCTGCTGGTCAAGGAGGATTTCTTCGAGAACAAGGACGACTATCCTTTCCACTGGGGAGAGAACGAGGCCTGCATCAACACGGCTCCGCAGTACGTGCTGCTGTGCCTTGCCTGCGACGAAATCGCCCGCTACCTGAACAAGTAACTATTTCATACGGTCACGGGTGTCGTTTCCGGCGCCCGTGCCTTTGTATTTGCTCTGGGCCGTGTTGAAGTTGTAGCGCAGGGACAGCTTGACGCGCTGGGTATCCATCAGGTTGGTCTGCCAGACCTTGTAGTGGCCGAAGTCCGTAGCTACGTCGTTGTGGGCCATGCCCGCCAGGTCGGAGCCTTCCAGGCGCAGCACCAGCGAACCGTCTTTGAGGAGCGTCTTCTGCACCGCGGCGGAAAGGTCGAAATAGACATTGGTCAGGTAGATGTTCTGGGTGTAGCCCTTGCTGTACACCACGCCGCCCAGTTCCAGCTGCCAGCCGCCTTTCAGCCGCAGCGTGTTGAACAGCTGGGCGACGAACAGGGGCTTGTCGTTGAAGGTCGTCTTGCGGATGCCGGAGGACGCGTGGGCGTCGGGGGCGTTGATGGTGAGCCACTGCGGCTGGGCCAGGAAGGTATAGTTCAGCGTGAGCGGGCCGAAGGTGGGCGTAAGGTTCACATAGACCGACATGAGGCGGAACGGTTCGTCCAGGTTGCGGGGCTTGACCAACATCACACCCTCGTCGTTGTAGGGGTAGGACCAGGTGGCGATGGCGTTTTTGATGTGATTGTAATCCGCGCCCAGGGTGACGAAGTTCCACACGGCCGTCAGGCTGACGTTGTGCATGATCTGCGGCTGCAGGGCGGCGTTCCCGCTCTGCCACAGATAGCGGCTGTTGTAGCGGATGGCGCTGGAGAGCATCGAGAAGTCCGGACGGAGGGTCTTGGCGCTGTAGTTCAGGAGCATCTGCACCGGGCCGAAGGCGTTGGCGTAGGAAAGCGTCGGGAACCAGTTGCCATAGGAACGGCGGATATCGTTCAGCGGGGCCAGCGCGTCCTCGTAGATGTAGCGGACGTGCTCGTACCGTACGCCGGCGCTGAGCTGCCCCAGTTTGGGCAGGTAGAAGCCATAGGAGGCGAAGCCCGCGATGTTGTCCTCTTTCACGCTGGCCGATGAGGCGGGTACCGGGATCCCGGTGAGGCTGTAGTCGTCCGAGCGGCGGGAGAAGGTTTCCTCCGTACCCAGCTGGAACTGTCCTTTCCAGACGGGATAGGAAAACACCAGCTTGGTGGCATACAGGCGGTTGCGGCTGTCGGAAGCGGTGCTCACCCGGGTGTCGTACGACATTTTCCCGGTCTCTTCGGAACGGGAAACCGTCGTGCTGGCGGTTGTGAAGTAGTCGGCGTTGAAGTCGATGTTCAGTTTGTCGCCCACCGTGCCGTTGTAATAGACGTTGGTGCCCACGTTGTAAGGGGTCACGTCGCCGATGAAGTCCTCCGTGAGGGTGGTGATGTTGTCTACCAGAACGCCGTCGCGGGACACCTTGTCGGTGATGACGGTGCGGCTGGAGAGACCGAGCTGGCGGCCCCATTCCACCTTGCCGCCCAGGAAGTGGTTGTCGGCAAGCTGCCAGTTGATGCCGGCGTTGCCTCCCAGGTTCCGGGACATTCCGCCGCCGTCGATGGTGGCCTGGTCCAGGAAGACGGGGGATCCGGTGGTCTCTTTCTCGGCGTCGCTGATCTGGAAGTAATTGCTTTTGCTATAGTTGATTCCGGCGAAGACGTCCACGCCGCCGGTGCGGTAATTCAGGTTCAGGTTGGCTGTGGGATCGTTGAAGGAGGCGCGGCGCAGGGACTGGGCGTCCGAGACGGTCAGGTTGAAACCGAAGCCGTCGCCTTGGCGCCGGATGGTGCGGATGCGCACCACGCAGCGGACGGAGGCGTCATACTGGGCGCCGGGATTGGTGATGACTTCCACGCTCTGGATCTCGTTGCTCTGCAGACGGTCCAGTTCCGAGGGGTCGTTCATCCGGCGGCCGTTGATATAGACGAGCGGGGATCCCTTTCCGATCACTTCCAGGCCGTTCGGCCCCTTGATGAGCCCCGGGGTCCTGGCCAGCACGTCGTTGGCGCTGCCCACGTTCTCCAGCACGGAGCCGCGGACGTTGGTCTGCAGGCCCTCGCCGGTGAGTTTGGTCTTGGGCATCACGGCTTGCACGACGGCTTCGCCGAGCAGTTCCGTGTCTTCCTCGAGCCGGACGGGCGGGAGTTCCACCAGGGCGCCGCTAAGGCTGACGGTCTGCGAAGCGTCGCGATAGCCGACCAGAGACACCGTGAGAGTGTAGGTGCCGGCGGCGGCCTTCAGTTCGAATCGGCCGTCCTCCCCGGCGGTGGCGCCACATACGATGGCGCCGTCCGCGCGGGAAAGGAAGGCGGTCGCGAAGCCGGCCGGTACGCCGGACGCGTCTATGATGGAGCCGCGGAGGGTGGTTTCGCCCTGGCGGGCGGCGGAGGTTTCCGGGATTAAAACGAGGCTGCAGAGCAGCAGAAACGCGATTTTCAGGAATGATTTCATTTTGTTTACCTGTGTAATAGTATAATAGTACACCGCAAAGGTAACACGAAATATTGAATCTGCAAATATTTTTTTGATTTTTTTGCCGCTTCGGCGGGAGCCGGTCTGCGAGAATCGCTTCGGCCGGGGCCATCAGTTGATCAGGAAAATCTTTTCCTGGCCTTTGTAGCGGAGGACGATGGTGGCGCGGCCCTCCACGATGGGACTGATCCTGACCAATTCCATACCGGGGATCCGCTTTACCCTCAGCGTGGAATCCTTCTTGAGCGGAGCGTACACCTGATAGCGGATCTGGTCCGTGAGGCCGTTGGCGTTGGAGCAGCGGATGGGCGTGGTGGGGACGGCGAGTTTCTTGCCGTCGCAGAGGATCTCCACTTCCGGGGCTCCGGAATGATCGTTGGGTTCTTTCTCCAGGAACGGGAGCCGCTTCCGGGAGAATCCGATGCCGTGCAGATCGAACAGGCCGGTGGGGCGCTGCGGGGTGTTCGGCCGGAAGCCCGGGAAGCGCGGAGCGTTCTGCTGGGGTTCCTCGATCTCGGGGCCTACGGCCACCAGGAAGATGGCGTGCTTGCCGCTCAGCCCTTCGACGGCCGGGACGTCCACGGAGTAGTGCTGCCTTGTGCGAGGGGCGTCGGCGGGCACTTCCAGCCGGGCGATCTCGCGGCCCTTCCAGGTGGCGTTCTCATACGGGCCGTCCAGCATCACGCGGATGCTGAAAGCGCCCCGGCCGCCGGGAGTCAGGTAGAAGTCGAGCATCGTGCCGTCGCCGGGCCGGGTGCCTTCGAAGGCCTTTACGCCCTTGCTGTCCTGCTCCAGGCCGCCGAAGCCGAAGTACTTGAAGCCGATGATGCCGCCGTTCTTGATGCCGGCGAGGTCCATGTTGTTGTCCCAGACATCGTGGTTGTCCTGCAACCAGTTCTGGTCGCTCATATAGCAGGCGTAGCCCGCGGAGTAGTAGCTGTAGGGTGGCAGACCGTAGATCTGGAAACCTTCGCTCGTGACCTCGGCGCCGGTGTAGGTCTGTCCGTCGGCGGCCGCGGCCACCCACTTCTCATCCGCTGCGAAGGGGTCGTAGGCCGTGATGCGGACCTGTCCGCCGTCGGCCACCTTCTTCTTGTCCCACTCGATCTTCACCGGGGCCACCATCGGCTGGCGGGCGTTGCCGAAGCCGCGCGGCGGGCGGTGGTAGAACACGTACCACTGGCCGTTGATCTCCTGCAGGGAGCCGTGCGTGTTGTGGGCGGCGTTGGAGGTCATCAGGTGCTCGCCGTTCTCGTCGGGCACCACGCCGCGCGAGTCCACGAGCACGCCGCCGGAGCGCCAGGGGCCGAGGGGCGAGTCGCCGTAGGCATAGCGCAGGGCGGAGTTGGTGGACTCCAGGCCGTAGTCCGGGCCGCTGTAGCCGGAGAAGACCATCACGTACTTGTTGCCCACCTGGCGGATGCTGGAGGCCTCGAAGAAATTGAATTCACCGGGGTCCTGCCCCTTGTAGAGCGTGGGATACTGCGTCCCTTCCGGGTCGCGCACCACGCCGTAGCGCGAACTGGCGGGCAGAAAGTAGTCGTGGACCTCCGTGCCGGGACGGATCGAATACATCGTGTTCGGGTCCAGTTCGATGGCGGTCGAATGCTGGAAGCCATAGTAGGCGTAGGCCCGCCATCCGCGGGCGAAGTCGGGATCCTTCTTGTTGGTCACGGTCTCGATGAACACCGACGGGTCGAAGTCGATCACGGAGCCGGGCAGGCAGCCGCGGCCGTCCGGCGTCGCGTTGACCGGCGTGAAGGGGCCGTCGGGGCGGTCGCCCTTGCAGACCATCGCCACGCGCCCGCGCCCGCGGGAGTGCGGATACAGATAATACGTCTTCTTGCCGGTGGCCTTGTCCCGCACCTCCACGAGGTCGGGGGCGTACATCGTGTCCCACTGGCCGTCCACGAACCAGGTGAAGATGGGGCCTTCGTCGCGCCACTGCGAGAGGTCCTCGACGGGTGCGGACCACATCCGGATGTCGCTGCCGCAGTAGGCCGTGTAGGTGATATCGTGCGAACCGATGATGTAGGCGCGGTATTTCCCCGGATTGTCCGGATCTTCGAACACGCGCGGTTCCCCGTCGGGGAGATGTTCCCATAGCGGGAGATACGGATTCTGGGCGGATGCGGACAGGGCAATGCCCAGGATTGAGAGAAGCAGGAGAATTCGTTTCATAAAGGGAATGGTTTGGACAAAGATACCCTTTTTGAGGCGAAAAAGGTTTAGGCACGGTTTCAGATTCTTTAAAAAACAGTAACTTCGCAGATGACGAAAACCTTTCCGCCAAATGAAAAAACTGACAGCCCTGCTATTCTCCCTCTTCGCCGCCACCGCCCTGCTCTCCGGGCAGGAAATCCGCGACATCGACGAAACCGTGGTTCTCCGCAGCGACGGCACTGCCCATATCACCCAGGTGTGGGACGTGACCATCGTGTCCGGCACGGAGTTCTACCTGCCCTTCGACCACCTCGGACCGATGTCGATCGATTCCCTGTCGGTGAGCGAAAACGGGGTGGAATTCTTCTCGGAAGGCGACGGCTGGGACACCGACCGTCCGCGCGAGCGGAAACGCGGGCGCTGCGGCATCGTGCGCAAGGACAACGGCGGCGTGGAACTCTGCTGGGGGCAGGGCGACTACGGCGACCACGTCTGGACGGTCAGCTACATCGTCAAGGGGCTGGTGATGCAGATGGGGGAGTACGACGGACTGTATTTCTCTTTCGTGAATCCCGGCCTGGCCGCGCCGCCCCGGCACGTTAAGGTCCAGCTCATCAATGAAACGGGCGGCCCCGAGTGGACCTTCGAGAACGTGAAGGTATGGGGCTTCCGCTCCGAGAGCGAGATTTTCGTCGAGGAGGGCGTCGTGCGTGCGGAATCGCTCGCCCCGTTCGGGACCAACAGCGCGATGACGGTGCTCGTGCGTTTCGACAAAGGCCTTTTCAACCCTGCGGTCAAATATGACGGTGACTTCGAGGAAGTGCAGAAAATGGCCTTCGAAGGCAGCGACTACAAGGACAAGCTGACGTTCTCGGATATCCTGACGTTCGTCGTGGCGGTCCTGATGATACTGATCTTCTCGCCCTTAGGCTGGATCATCCTGGGCACGCTGTATCTCCTGTACCTGGCATTTACCTATTATATCCTGGGCTGGAAATACCAAAAGAGCATCTACGGCCAGCGCAGGATCGCCGGCTGGTACCGTGACGTCCCGCTGCAGGGCAATGTCTCCGCCGCCTATTATACCTTGGCCAAGGGCGACCGTTGGGGCAAAGACCCGTCCAAGAACCTGATCGGCGCTTATTTCCTGCGCTGGGTGCTGGACGGCACCGTGCAGGTGCTGCCGGATCAGGGCCGGCGGGACCGCGTGAACCTGTCGTTCGAGAAAGAGAAGCATCTCGAGGATCCTGTGGAAAACGACCTGTACAAGATGGTCCGCGAGGCCAGCGGCTCCAACCTCATCCTGGAGGCGGGCGAGTTCGAGAAATGGTCCAAGAAATCGTTCAAGCGGGTGTCCAACCTGCCGGAACGTGAGAAGACGCGCGGGCTCAAATGGTATCAGGACAGGCATTATACGGGGGTTTCCGGGAAACTCAACGAGGAGGGACAGGAGCAGGCCCGGCACCTGATCGAATTCAAGAACTTCCTGGAGGACTTCACCCTCAGCGGCGAGCGCGGCGCCATCGAGGCCACGCTGTGGCGGGACTACCTCGTGTTCGCCGCCCTGTTCGGCATCGCCGACAAGGTGGCCAAGGAGTTCGAGGAACTCTATCCGGTGGAATTCACGCAGTTCACGCAGAAGGCCGGCCTGGGCGGCGTCACCTTCTCCGACCTGTCCCGGATGTCCCAGAACATCTCCGCATCGGCGATGCGCAACGCCTTCGCCGAGAAGGCGGCTCATTCCAGCAGCAGCGGCGGCGGTTCCTGGCGCAGCAGCGGCGGTGGCGGCCACTTCTCCTCCGGCGGTGGCGGCCATTCCTTCGGCGGCAGTTTCGGCGGCGGCAGCCGGTAGAAAGCAGATAAGAGTCATTCTCGAAATATGAAAAAATACTTGATCACATTGCTCCTGGCGGCGCTTGCCTGCATCGCGGCAAAGGCGCAGACGCCGGATCCCAATTTCTTTATCTATCTCTGCTTCGGCCAGTCCAACATGGAGGCGGGCGCCCGTCCGGCCGAGCAGGACAAAGACTTCAACGACCCGCGTTTCCAGTTCATGGCGGCGGTGGACATGCCGCGGCTCGGACGGGAACGGAACCACTGGTACACCGCCGTGCCGCCCATCTGCCGTGAATCCAACGGCATGGGCCCGGTGGACTTCTTCGGCCGCAAGATGATCGAGGAACTGCCGCAGCAGTACCGCGTGGGCGTGATCAACGTGTCCGTGGCGGGCGCGAAACTGGAACTCTGGGACAAGGACGCCTGCGAGGAGTACCTGGCGATGGAAGCCGCCGACCCTTCGCGGAGCTGGCTCGTGAACATGGCCAAGGAGTACGGGATGAGTCCCTACCGGCGCCTGGTGGAGACCGCCCGCGAGGCGCAGAAATACGGCGTGATCAAGGGAATGCTGCTGCATCAGGGCGAGTCCAACCCGGACGACGCCGCTTGGCCGGGCCGCGTGAAGAAGATCCACGACGACCTGTGCGCCGAGCTGGGCCTGGATCCGAAGTCCATCCCGCTGCTGGCCGGCGAACTGAAATATGCCGAGCAGGACGGCGTGTGCGCCGCCTTCAACGAGGTGGTGCTGCCGCACCTGCCGGAAGTGATGCCCAATGCGTACGTCATCTCGGCCCTGGGCTGCGAGAGCACGGGCGACCAGTTCCACTTCAGCACCGAGGGGATGCGCCTGATGGGCTACCGGATGGCGGACAAGATGCTCCAGCTTCAAGGATTCAAGGCGCCCGAGAAGCGCACCCTCACCCTGCAGCCGAAAAAGAAGGGTATCCATATCAGCCCTACGCTGTCCGGCATCTTCTTCGAGGACATCAACCAGAGCGTGGACGGCGGCATCTGCGCCCAGCTGATCCAGAACAATTCTTTCCAGGCCTACAACGTGCCGGGCGCCCCGGATCCCCGGGAGTTCTCTTCCTCCGACACCGTTTTCTTCGGATGGACTGTCCTGCGCGGGGCGGGTGCGAAAGGCAGCGCCCGCGCCGTGGCGGACAAGCCGCTGAACGTAAGTCGGATGAAGCACTACAACTTCGACCCGGACGACGCGTATGACGACGCGCTGCGATATGTCAAGTACTGCGTGCGCTTCGACATTGAAACCCCGGGCGAGGGCTTCGGCATCGCCGCCAACGGTTACGGCATCGCCGAATACAAGCGCAGCCGGGATGCTTTCTACTCCAACAATACGCAGACGGCGTCCATCCCGGCGGAGCAGGGTGTGAGCTACGACCTGGGACTTTACCTGCAAGGCGCTGATTACAAGGGGAATATCTCCGTTTACCTGGAAGATGCCGCCGGGCAGCGCAACTCCAATGTCATCACCGTTTCCCGGCTCGGCCGGGACTGGAAGCAATACACCGGCTCCCTGACGGCGGAGCGTTCCGCAGACAGCCGCCTCGCCATCGTGGCGGACGCCCCGGGCACCTTCTGGCTGGACTTCGTCACCCTGGTCCCGGAGGCCTCGAAACTCTGGAAGGAAGGCAGGTACGGCCCGTTCCGCAAAGACCTGATGGAGGCGCTCGAGGCGCTCCATCCCAAGTTCATGCGCTTCCCGGGCGGCTGCGCCTCGGAGGGCACGAACTACTTCGGCCAGGTGTTCTGGAAGTATTCCATCGGCCCGCGCGAGGAGCGGATCGGCTTCCGCAACCACTGGGGCTACTGGACCTCGCAGTACATCGGCTTCTACGAGTACCTGCTGATGGCCGAGGGGCTCGGCGCTACGCCGCTGCCCGTGCTGAACAACGGCGTCACCTGCCAGTTCGCGGGACACCAGTACATCGCCCCGCTGGACACGCAGGCCGACCGCGACCGCTTCTACGACATCTTCGTGAAGGACGCGCTGGACTTCATCGCGTTCTGCAACGACGGTCCCGACACCGCGTGGGGCGGCCTCCGCGCCGAGATGGGCCACCCGGAGCCGTTCCATCTCAAATACCTGGGCATCGGCAACGAGAACCGCGGTCCCGAGTTCTGGGAGCGCTTCGACATCATTTACAAGGCGGTGAAGGAGAAGTATCCGGAAATCGTCATCGTGTCCACCGCGGGCGCGGCGGATGCGGGTCCGGAATTCAACGCCAACATGGCCGAGATCGACGCCAGGTACCCCGACACCATCGTGGACGAGCACTACTACAAGGACGACAACTGGTTCTATACCAACCGCGACCGCTACCAGGCCGGCAAGGTCCGCGGCAACGAGGGCCATACCTATGACCGCAGCAAGCCTACGCGCGTGCTCGTGGGCGAGTTCGCCAACAACCGCGCCAACAACGCCTATTCCTCCGCGATGGCCGAGGCGGCCTACTGGACCAGCCTGGAGCGCAACTCCGACATGGTGGTGATGGCGGCCTACGCCCCGCTCTTCTGCAAGAAGGGTTACAACAAGTGGAACTCCAACCTCATCTGGTTCGACAACCGCGGCATGTGGCGCTCCACCAACTACTACTACCAGCAGCTGTTCTCCGTCGCGGGCGACCGCGCCTTCGAGATGTCGGATGCGATGGACGGCGCCGTGGCGGACGACAAGGTCTTCACCTCGCCTACCGTGGATTCGCAGACGGGCGAGATCTTCATCAAGTTCGTGAACGCCGAGGCCGTGGACAAGCTCTTCACCGTCAAGACCGGCAGCGGCAAGCGCTACACGGCCACGCTGGAGTTCGTCTCCTCGCACGACACCTCCGTTAAGAACCAGGGCGACCAGAACTACTACTCCAGCCACCCCGACTACGCCACGCCGCCCGCTTTCGGCGGACCGCGCCCCGGCGAGCGCCCGGGTCTCGTGGGCATGGCCTTCCGTTTCGGCCGCCGGGTGAAATATACCGAGCCGGTGGTCCCGCACGCCAAGGACCTCGGCACCGTCCGCAAATCCTTCGAGTTCACGATGCCGGAGAATTCCATCGGCATCCTGCGCCTGAAACCCGTCAAATGATATGAATAACAAGCTGCTGTTCACCCTGTTGGCATCGGCGACGCTCGCCACGGGCGTCCTCCTCGCCGTCCGCTGCACGCCCGCCGTTTCCAAGGCCGGCCCCGGCCCCTGCGACATCTATGAGCGGGGCGGTACCCCCTGCGTCACCGCCCACAGCACCACGCGCCTGCTGTATTCCCGCTACAAGGGACCCCTCTACCGCGTGGAACGCGACTCCGACGGCGCCGGAATGGACATCCGCGCCACGCGGGGCGGCTATGCCGACGCGGAAGCGCAGGATCTTTTCTGCGCAGGCACGGTCTGCCGCATCACCGTGATCTATGACCAGTCCGGTAAGGGCAACGACCTGCTCCCCGCGCCTCCGGGCACCTTCCAGGGACCCGACAAGGGCGGCTTCAACAACCCGGCCATCGCCGACATGGCGCCGGCCTGGCTGGACGGCCACAAGGTGTACGGCGTCTATATCATGCCCGGCATGGGATACCGTTGCAACAACGCGCGCGGCCTGGCGGTGGATGACGAGCCGGAAGGCATCTATTACTTGATCGACGGGACGCATTACGACAGCGGCTGCTGCTTCGACTACGGCAACTCCTCCACCAACGGACGCGCCGTGGGCACCGGCACGATGGAGACCACCTACTACGGCACCTCCACGGCCTGGGGCCGCGGGAACGGCGACGGTCCCTGGATCATGGCCGACATGGAGGCCGGCCTGTTCTCCGGTTACGGGGCCAAGCAGAACGACGTCCCCGCCATCACGGACTGGCGTTTCGTGTCGGTGTACGTGAACGGGGGCGGCGGCAACCGCTGGGACCTGCGCGGCGCAGACGCCACCGGCGAGGGTGTCACCACCTTCTACAGCGGCCTCCGGCCCGGCTCGCCGGACAGCGACGCCTACTACCCGATGCACAAGAAGGGCGGCATGCTGCTGGGTAACGGCGGCGACAACGGCAACGGTTCCGCCGGCACCTTCTACGAGGGCGTTATGACGGTCGGATACCCCGGTGACGAGACCATCGCCGCCGTGCAGAAGAACATTGCGGCGGCCCGCTACCAGGCCTATCCGCTCGCACTGTCGCGCATCATCTCCTTCCGCCCCGGCGAGAGCCGCGAGGTGGGCGTCTTCCTTGAAAATGTGACCTCCGAGCCGCTCAGCGAGATTTCCCTGGACATCTTCCTGCCGGTAGGATGGAGCCTCCGTTTCCCGGAGGAGGGTTCTTCCTCCAGCCTGGATCCCGCTGCCAGGCAGACGCGTATCTATACCCTTACCGCACCGGTCGTGGGCCGTTCGTCCGGAGAGATGAGGGTGACTGCCAACTGGAAGGGCGGAAGCGCCACGCTGACCACCCGCATCCGCTGTTCCGAAGCGCTCAAGATCAATGAACTGGGCCTGTCGGACCCGTTCGTGGAACTCTACAACGCGGGTGACGCCGAGGCCGACCTGTCGGGCCTGGAACTGCGCGTACGGCATAGCGGCCGGGCTTCCGTGACGGCGCTGACCTTCCCGGAGGGGACCCGTCTCGCCGCCGGGAAACACCTGCTGCTGGAGCCCGACCCGGCCGCGCCGGCGACTCCCGTCACGACCATCTTCATCCCCGTTTCCACGGGGCCGAAACTTACTTTCCCCGCGGGCATCACCACGCTGCCCGCCACGTCCGTGGCCGGCTTTGCCGTCGGGCAGAAGATGGGCATCGACCTGGGCGGAAAGTATGAAGAGGTCACCGTGATCCGGGTGGGTACGCCCGCCACGCAGAGCACGCTCGCCCGAGCCGCCAGCGCCGGCGAGGTGCAACTGACCATCGTCGGCACGTCAAATCTGGGACCCGGCTCGGAACTGACCGTGGACACTGGAGACCGCAAGGAAATCGTCCGGGTGAAAGAGGTGCTCATCTCGGCGGAGCCCTATGTCCGCCAGTTCGGTGAGCGGGAGCGTCCGCACGAGCCCGGTCTGGTGGAACTGGAAGCCCCGTTGAAGCGGGATCATGCCAACGGCGTGGACGTCTCCTGTCCCGGCGAGGGAATCAGTTTCACGCCCGCCACGCGTTTTGCGCACGTCAGCGGAGACGCCTTGCAGCCGCTCGGCGAGGGCTGGAACAGGACGGAAGGGCTGTATCTGGCCTGTGCGCCGTCCGCGAGCGCCGGCTCCGTGGCCCTGGTGGATCCGGCTTCCGGCCTGGTGTTGGACGCCCTGGTCTATGGTTCCCAGCAGAGCAATTCCAGTGCGAACGGCACCATCGCGAGTCCGGAACTGGCCGTCCTGGAAGGCGACCAGCGCGGAGGCGGCTGCATCGCCGTGGCCCCGGGTCCGGTGCCGGCCTGGATGCTGGCACGCAATCCGGAACTGGCAAAACGGCGCGCACAGAGCCTCGTCCGAATGCCGGACGGCGCCGATACGGACAATCTCTGCGAGGACTTCCGGCTTTCGGACGAGCCTACGCCGGGCGGGAAGAACCGCCTGGAAAAGTAGTTTCCGTCCGCGATTATCTGAACACGACCTTGTAAACCACCGCTTCCGGGCACGGGACCTCGGCGGGCCTGGCGATGGTCAGGCGGTCCTTGTCCTGGGTCCAGGCGACTTTCTCTTCGCTGCCCAGCAGGGAGACGCTCTTGATCTTCCGGGAATTCTGCGCGGTCTTGCTGCCGAGGGCCTTGACGGCCACGTCCTCCTCCGGGACGCCTAACAGGGTGACGTAGAGAACTTTGTCGCCCTTCTTGTTGAAGCGGACGTCGGCGGCGGAATACTGCTGCCGGCCCTCGTTGAAGCCCTGGGCGTTGATGGGATTGGCAGCCTCGGCGGTCGGGCCTTCGCCGTAGATGACCCAGGGACGGGTGTCATAAATGCTCTCGCCGTTGACCTGCATCCAGCGGCCGATCCGCTTCACGATGCCCAGTTCGGTAGGGTCCGGGGTGCCGTCGCCGCGCAGCGGGACGCTCAGCAGGAGGTTGCCGTTCTTGGAGACCACGTCCACCAGCATCGCGATGACCTGACCGGGGGTCTTGTAGCGGTCCTCGTAATAGACGTGCTTGTCGTAATGCCAGCTGCCGATGCAGGTGCAGGTCTGCCAGGGGAGTTCCTGGATGGCGTCGGGGGCTCCGCGCTCCACATCCCAGAGCAGTGTCTTTTTCTGCCAGTCGGTCAGGACCTTGCCGGTGAAGACGATCTGGCTCTTCCCACCGTTCTTCGCGGCGCTGCGGTTGTACCCGTGCGCGAGGATCTTCAGGCCGGCGTCGCTGACGGGCCAGAGCGGGAGGTAGGTGTCGTCGAAATAGACGACGTCGGGGTCATAGTCGTTGATGAGTTGGACCGTGCGGTTGTAGATCTTGTCGCAGAAGGCTTGGTCGGGTGTGGTGACCTGGTCTTCCTGCCATTCCCAGGCGCGGTTGTTCGGGCTGAGCGGGTGCCGCTGCTCGTAGAGCTCCTGCGGGTCCAGGCCCTCCCACCAAGTGCCTTTGCCGTCCTCTTTCGTGAGCACCCCGTCGTAGGGGACGCCCGCAAGGGGGCCCTTGGTGTCGGCGCCCCGGGAAGGTTCGTACCAGCACCAGGCGTGCGCCGCGTGCACGCTCACGCCCAGGCGCAGGCCGTATTTCCGGCAGGCGGCCGCCCAACCGCCCACGATGTCTTTCTCCGGCCCCAGGGCCACGGAGTTCCAGCTCTGGTAGCGGCTGTCGAATAGGTCGAAGTTGTCGTGGTGGTTCGCCAGGGTGAAGAAATAGCGGGCCCCGGCTTCCTTGTAGAGTTTCACCAGGGCGTCCGGGTCCCAGTTCTCCGCCTTCCACTCGTGGATCCAGTCCTTGAAGCCGAAGCGGGAGGGATGGTCCTTCGCGTCGATGTTGTACTGGTACTGGCGGTTGCCCTCGAAGTACATGTTGCGGGCGTACCAGTCGCCGTCTTCGGGCTCGCACTGCGGCCCCCAGTGGGCCCAGATGCCGAATTTGGCGTCGCGGAACCACTCCGGGCACTCCCAGGCGGACAGGCTCTCGACCGTGGGCTCGAAGGCCCCGGGCGCGACGGGTTCGCGGGAGGTGTCGGCGATGACCTTGAAGCCGGGGTGCATCTCCCCGGTGCGGTTCTGGGCGAAGGAAAGGGCGCAGAGCGCCGCCAGCAGGAAGGAGGACAGGATTCTCTTCATAAATTATGTGGCTTTTCTGCAAATTTAGCAAAAAAAGCCACATAAAGAAATCGGCCGGGCGGCCTTTAATCCGCCATCTGCTTGGCCATCAGCGTTTCGAATTCGTCGCGGGGCATCTGGCCGTCCAGGCAGATGAAGGTCACCGAGGCGGCCTCGGCGGCCAGCATCACGAAGCCTTCCACGGTCTTTTCGTTGCCGACGGTGTACATCCGGACGGTCTGGCCGGAATCCTTGGCTTCCATCAGCATCTCGTATTTGCCGGACTTGATGAAGCGCTCGGCCTCGGCGCGCAGGTTGCCGTTGATCTTCTCGTTCTCGCTGTTGATGAGGTACATCCCGGACAGCGAACGGATGATGGGGGAGAGGTTGACCTCGCCGTCGCCGGTATTGACATCGGGGATCTTGCCGATGAGGCGGAACATGGCGGGGGAGATATAGACGGCGGAGACGTTCTCCTCGTCGGAGTATTTCTGGTAGATGCTCTTGCCGTTCTGGGCGGCGGCGGAGAGGGTGAGCAGCAGGGCTGCGAACAGGAAAATAAAGCGTTTCATTTCGATTGGGTCTTGTTGAGGATGGATTTGGGAAGTTCTGCGGCGGAACCGGCCTCGCGGGCGAGGTCCACGCCGGCGGACATCTTGTCCGAAATGGTCTGGAAGGCCTTTTCCACTTCGGCATAGGCAAGCAGCGGGTCGTCGAAACTGTCTTTCGGACCGCGCTGCGGGAGCAGGACGACGGCCGCGGCGGCTGCTGCCGCCACGGCGGCGAGCGGGACGAGCCGGCGGACCGGGCGCGGCCGGGCGGCTTCCGCGATCTCGCGGGCGGCAAGGGCCTGCCGCAGGCGCCGCTCCAGGCCGTCCGGGACGGTTACGGGCGCCTCCAGGGCATTCCGCTCGAGTTCTTCGAGGCTGAGGTTTTCAATTTCTTCCAGGGTTTTCATACGATATTTCTTAATTTGCGGCGGGCTTGCGAGAGCAGCACGCGCAGGGTGAGGTAATTGATGCCGGTCCGTTCGGATATCTCTTCGTAGGAGAGGCCGTCGAGCGTGCGGAGCGTCAGGACTTCCCGCTGCCGGTCGGGCAGGGACTTGATGGCGTCCAGGACCTTGGCGAGCCGTTCCTTTTCGTCCACCGCCTCGTCCTGGCGGCCGGGCAGGGCCGGTTCGGGCAACTCGGGCGGGCTTACCGTCTTCCGGCTGCGCCGGATGCGGTCCAGGCAGAGGTTGCGCAGCACCCGGATGCCGTAGCCCGCGGGATTGCGGATGCCGTCCAGGGCGTCCCGGCCGTTCCAGAGCCGTAGGAACAGTTCCTGCACGGCGTCTTCGGCTTCCGCCGCGTCCTCCAGGATGTAGAAGGCCACGCGGTAGAAGGTCCCGGCCTGCGAGAGGTACTCCGTCTGGAAAAGCGCGGGGGTCATTCTGCCATCAGTTTGCTCAGGGAATCCAGGGACATCGAGCCGAACGCGCAGATCAGCGCGCAGTCCTTCGGGGCGTGGAGCACGAAGTCGCGGACCAGGCCGTTCGCATCGTCCACGATGCCGAAGATCTGCAGGGCGGATCCGCCGTCCTTGGCTTCCATCAGCAGTTCGCTTCCGTCCAGGGCCTTCGCGAGGCGGGCGTTGAGGCGCGCCTTCACCTCGGGCGCGGCGTCGTCATAGTTCAGGACGGTCAGTTTTTTCAGCCCCTTCATCATCCGGAGCGCCTCGCGGGCGTCCGGATCGGATTTGGCGGCCAGCCGGACCACGCCCTTGACAGCGCCCGTCGCCAGGCGGTTCAACTTCACGACTTCCACGCCGTCGTAACGGCGGAATTCGGAAACGATGGCGGCGATTTCCGTCTTGGAGACCGTCCGGGACGGCCGGGCGGCGGAGGCTGCCAGGGGCAGCAGGAAGGCAATCAGCAAAAATAACTTTTTCATCATATCACAACTTGTAGCGGAAGCGGCGCCGGAGCGCATTCCGACAACAAGACGAATATAACAAAAAAATGTTAATCGGCCGGGAATGATTATATTTGCGAAAGCGTGAAACGAAATAACCCATGAAGAGATTCCTCTGCCTTTTCCTTCTGTCGTGCCTGGCCTGCTGCGCCGTCACGGCACGTCCCTCCTGGCTGAAAGATGCAGTCTTCTATCAGATCTATCCCTCGTCCTACCAGGACAGTGACGGCAACGGCATCGGCGACATTCCGGGCATCATCTCGCGCCTGGACTACATCAAGTCCATCGGCGTGTCGGCCATCTGGCTCAATCCGGTTTATGTGTCCGGGTGGACGGACGGCGGATACGACATCATCGACTTCTACCGGGTGGACGGGCGCTTCGGCACCAATTCCGATCTCGTGGAACTGGTCCGGGAGGCCCACGCCCGGGGCATCAAGGTCGTGATGGACCTGGTGGCGGGCCATTCCTCCGACCGGAACGAGTGGTTCCTCCAGTCGAAGGAGGCCCCGGACCTGCGTTATTCCGACTACTACATCTGGCCGGGTTTCAAGCCGGAAGGGGATCCGCTACTGGGCAAGTTCGTCGCGACGGACGCCCCGCGCGGCCCTTTCTACGTCAAGAACTTCTTCGACACCCAGCCGGCCTTGAACTTCGGTTTCGCCCATCCCGACCCGGCGCACCCCTGGGAGCAGGCGGTGGACGCTCCCGGTCCGATGGCGATGCGGCGCGAACTCAAGAACATCATCTCCTTCTGGATGGACAAGGGCGTGGACGGCTTCCGCGTGGACATGGCGGCGAGCCTGGTGAAGAACGACCCCGACAAGGCGGCCACCATCAAGCTGTGGAAGGACGACCTGATGCCCTGGTTTGACGCGGAGTACCCCGAGGGCGTGCTGATCGCCGAGTGGTTCAACCCGGCCCAGTCCGTCGCGCAGGCGGGTTTCGACCTTGACTTTTTCTGCCACGACGGGCAGTACAATTACTCGACGCTGTTCTTCTACGGTCGCCGCGGCTTCGGCCCCAACGCCACCATTTCCACGCCTTACTTCGACAAGGCGGGCGCGGGCGAGTTGAAGACCTGGTACGGTCTCTATACCTATCAGTACGACGCCGTGCAGGGCAGCGGATACGTGTGCATGCCTACGGGCAACCACGACTTCAACCGCGTGTGCACCGAGGGGCGTACGACGCCGGAGGAACTCAAGGTGGCGATGACTTTCTTCCTGACGATGCCCGGCGTGCCCTTCATCTATTATGGCGACGAGATCGGGCTCAAGCAGAACCCGGCCGCCCCTCCGACGGAAGGCTCCGGTTTCCGGGCGGGCTGCCGCATCCCGATGCTCTGGGACGGCACGGCCAACGCCGGCTTCTCCACGGCCCCCATCGAAAAGATTTACATCCCGCAGGATCCGGATCCGGAGCGGATGACGGTGGAGAAGGCGGAAGCTGATCCGAATTCGCTGCTGCACTACGTCCGCACCCTGCTGGAACTCCGCAAAGAGGTGAAGGCGCTGGGCGCCGACGCTTCCTGGAAACTGGTCAGCAGCCTGGACCAGCCCTACCCGATGGTGTATGAGCGCAAACTCGGAAACGAGCGCTGCCGGGTGGTGCTCAATCCGTCCGGCAAGCAGGTCAGCGTCACGTTGCCGAAGGAGGAAATGAAGCCGGAAATCATCGGCGGCAGCTATAGGAAATGTACATACAAGCAGACCCGGAAGGGCGATACGGTCACGCTCTCCCCGATTTCTGCGGCGATTTTCAAGTATTGATATATGAAGAAACTGTTGATTCTCGGAGTAACGCTCATAACGGCATTTGCCGTCAGGGCCGGTGCGCAGCCGCAGTGGCAGCCGCCACAGATCGTATCGAAAGCCGACAGGTCTACCGTGGAGTTCGTAGTCCGCGACTCCAAGCCCGTCCTGATGGATATCTACCGCTTCAAGGACCAGAAGACGGAAGGCAAGCGTCCGGTATTCATCTATTCTTTTGGCGGCGCCTGGGCGATGGGTTCGAGGGTGGATGCCCTCTGCAACCCCCTCTATGACCACCTCTGCGAAAAAGGCTGGGTATGCGTTGCCATCGATTATCGGCTCGGCTCCGCTCGCGGCAGGGACGGGAAACCGCTCATTACTCCCCCGGAGGGGTACAATGCATTCCAATACTCGATCGACATCGGCGTCGAGGACCTTTATGCGGCTACCGCCTGGCTCATCAGACACGCGGACGAATACGACATCGATCCGTCCAAGATCGTCATTAGCGGCAGCAGCGCGGGTGCCATCAACAGCATGAACGCCGAATACTACATCTGCACGGGCCACAAGATCGCGAAGGACAACCTTCCCGCGGGATTCAATTATGCCGGCGTGATTCCGATGGCGGGCGCCGTCTATCTGACAGGCGATGGCGACACGGCGCTCAGGTGGGACAGCAAGCCCTGCCCGATGTGCTTCTTCCACGGTTCCGCGGACCCGACCGTGACTTTTGACCAGGAGAATGGCCCTAACCGCCATGGTTTCGGTCCCAAGTACATCAGCCAGCAACTCTTCAATATGGACGTCCCGTATATGCTCTACGAGTATTCCGGCGGCGATCACGTGATGGCTCTTCTCCCGCTGAAATGGTTCTGGAACGAGATCGATTCGTTCCTGGACCGGATAGTTATCGGCGGTCAGGACATCAAGGTTCACGCGGTCGAGCGTTCAGGGAAGCCCCGTACGAACGAGAACTGGCTCGACACCGTCCGTCCCGGGCAATTCGAGGCCGTGAACCGGATGCGCCGCGGTGCCACGCACTGATTGGTTTTGGCAAAGTTATTGCGTACATTTGCGCCTGTTATGAAGAGAATCCTGATCCTTTTGCTCGCGCTGCTGCCGGCGCTTTCCGCCGGGGCGCAGGGCCGTTTCGAAAAATACCTCGACCAGGCCGAAGGGGCCCCGTTCATCGTGATCGACAAGCAGGCGTTCACGCTCACGCTGGTGGATCCGCAGGGGGCTCCCATCAAGGAGTATCCCATGGCCTGCGCCATCAACTACGGTCCCAAGAAGGTCAAGGGCGACCACAAGACCCCGGAAGGGACTTTCAAGATCAATCAGTTGCTGAACGCCAAGGGCCTCTCGCACGACTTCCGCGACGGGAAAGGACCGGTCAAGGACGCCTACGGCCCCTGGTTCCTGCGCCTGGCCGTGCCGGGATTCATCGACATCGGCATCCACGGCACGCCCTTCCCGGAGAGCATCGGCACCCGTTCCACCGAAGGCTGCATCCGCCTGCGCAACGAGGACATCCTCGACCTCAAGCAGCGCGTGAAGGTGGGCACGGTGGTCATCATCCTGCCCGATCCGCAATAAGCGCTTTCCCATGCGACTCCGACTTCTCCTGTCCGCCCTGCTGCTGAGTGTCTTCTGCCAGGCGCAGGGCTATGGCCATCTGCAGCTGGACGAGACGCACCGGTTGCTGAACGCCTACGCCACGCCCGAAGAGCTGGCGAACCCTTATGTGGCGGCCACCCTGCAGACCCTGGGCGAACTCTCGCCCGACCGCCGAACCCTCACCCTGCCCGCCGGCACCACGGTCTATATCGCCCCGGGCGTCTATTGGACGGACGAGACTTTCCGTCAGGGCTTTCCTTTCGACGACAGCGGCTTCGTGATCGCCCCGCCCAACGTGGGCCTGACGCTGCTGGGAGATGGAATCTCCTTCATCGGCCTGACGGACGACCCGGATGACGTGCGCATCTGCGGCAACCGCGGCGAGGGCGGCGCGAAGGGCCTGGGCGCCACCGGCAGCTGGTACACCCTGGCCGTGTCCACCGGCTTCCGGGCGGAGAACATCACCATTGCCAACTATGCGCAGGAGGACCTCGTCTATCCGCGCGACCCCTCGCAGAACCTCCCCAAGCGCATCGATTCGAAGAACCACGCCGAGGTGCTGTCCGGCGCCTCGCGCGACATCGACCGGATGGAGTTCCGCAACGTGCGTTTCGTGGGCTACCTCAACATGATGGCGGGCTTCTCTCCGAAGCGGGCCTATTTCAAGGACTGCTTCTTCCAATGCACGGACGATTCCGTGTTCGGGGGCGGGATCAACGTCTATGAGCATTGCACCTTCCATCATTTCGGCAGCCACCCCACCTGGAGCGGCGCCCAGGCGGGCGGGATCAACGTCCTGCTGGGCTGCGAACTGGTGGGGATGCCGCAGATGTCGCATCCCTTCCTGTCCTTCGCGAAGAACGCCGCGCCCGGCAACGGCGCCCGCGCGTCCGCCATCTACGCCGTCATCGACTGCCACTTCTCCGGCCGCATCGGGGAGGTAATCTGGGAAAACCGCATCCGCGAGGACGCGCGCTATGCCGTGCACGGCAACACCATCGGCGAGCCGCGCCGGCCGCTCGTCATCAGCCCGGAGGCCCCGCAACTGTCTGTAGAATACGGCGCCGAGGCGCTGAAGGCTTTCAAGGTGGGGGAGGAATACAATGTCTATAACCTGCTGAAGGGCGACGACGGCTGGGACCCCAAAGGGCAGTACCGGCCGGAATGGGCGCCTTATGCCAACCTGCCCTACCGTTTCCTGCTGGGCTATTCGGGCAAGGAACTGGATTCCGCGGCGCGGGGGGAGGGGAACCTCGTCACCCTGACGGCCGCCCCGGTGCCGGCCTCCTCGGTGGACCTCCGGCAGGCGCGCTGGAGTTACGACAAGAACCTGCTGGAGGGCAGCCCGGATGCTTCCGGCGCCACCCTGGCCCTGCAGGCAAAGCCCAATGAGAGCGGCGCCATCATCGAGACCCCCGTGGAATGCGTCCTGCCGAACGGCGTTTCCGCCGGGGTGACGCTGCGCATCCTGCCCGTGCCCGTCGAGGCTCCTGTGCTGACCGTCGATGAACCCATCCGCATCCGGGACGGCCGGGCGCACATATCTTACACCACCGACCATTCCGAGTACAGGGACGTCTCCCGGATCGACTGGTACCGCGTGACCGGCACGGAATACATCCACGTCGGCACCTCGCGCAGCGATGCCGAGGGCCTGTTCCTGGACGATCCGTTCGTGGACTATCCGCTTACGCGCGATGACGTCGGCTACCGCCTGTGCGCCATCATCACGCCTAAATATGCCTTCAGCCCCGAGGGGCTGCCCTGCGTGGTGGAGACCCGCCGGGCCGTCCGGGCCCGGGACGTGCGTACAACGGCGCTGGAGACCGATTTCAAGAACGTCTTCATCGGCACGGAGGATCCCGTCTCCACGCGGGGACGCTGGTTCTTCGACAAGCCGGAAGACGGTCCGGACCCGTGGGTCTGGGGCACCGGTTCCAACGGCTCCGACGGCCGCTGGGGCCTCTGCAACAACATGCGTACGGACCATCCGCCGCTGCTGGTCTATGGCCGGGACGGGCGCGTCGGCGACATGGCCCTGACGGTGGACTATTCTTCCAGCAAGGTGGAGGGCCAGGGCTTCGGCGGCAGCGGCTGCTATCTGGAAGTGATGGTCAAGTACGACCCTGCCACGCGCAGCGGCTACGGCGTGCGTATCGAGCGTGTCCCCGCCACGACCAACGGCACGCTCTGGACCCTGTACCACTTTGCGGACGGGGAGCGGACCGCGCTGACACAAGGCGTGCTGGCGGCAGCCTTCATGCCGCAGAGCAGCCTGACCGTGTCCGTGAAGGGCAACACCCTGCGGGTGAGCGCCTCCACGCAGTCGGAACGTACGCCCCTGCAGCTGAGCGAGAACCTGCCCGGGCGCCTGGACCTGTCCTGGACGGACCCGTCCGGCGAGCTTGGGCGGAATGCCTGCGGCGGCTGCGCCCTGCGGATCTACAACTCCGGCACCCCCGGCTACCGCTACAATGCCGCCTCCAACAATTGCGTGATGCTGCACCGCGTGCGGCTGGAATCGGACGGCCGTTGAGGATTCTATCCGGGAAATCGTTATATTTGGGGGTATGAAACGCTTTTTACTCCTTGTCTTCCTGGGTTGCGCCGCCCTTGGTGCCCGGGCGCAATCCTGGGACGGTCCGCAGTGGGCGGTCGTCAATTCCTCTTCGTGTTTCCTGCGGCTCAAGCCGGACTACGAGTCGGGCAACGAGACCCAGTGCCTGATGGGCACGGTGCTGCGCGTGAAGGGTGCCGAACGCTACTGGAGGCTGGTGGATGCGCCGGACTACAAGGACGTGTGGACCACGCAGCTGAACGTGGCCTTCATGGACGAGGCGGGGAAGGACGCCTGGATCGCGGCGCCGAAATATATCTGCGTGGCGGAGTACTCCCATCTGTTCGAAGAACCTTCCACCCTTTCCGGCCGGGTGTGCGATTTCACGATGGCGGACCTGGTGCGCAAGGGCGCGGAGAGCCGTCCGGGCTGGGTGCAGGTCTTCCTGCCCTCCGGCCGGGCCTGCTGGGCGCGCGCCTACGACGTGATGGATTTCGAGGAGTGGGTCCGTTCCCGCGAGGCTTCGGAAGCGGTGCTGCTCGCGACGGCGCGGCGCCTGCTCGGCACGCCCTACATGTGGGGCGGGGCCAGCATCAAGCACTTCGACTGCAGCGGTTTCACCCAGTTCGTGTACCGCCAGAGCGGGATCGTCCTGCCGCGCAACGCCCGCGAGCAGATCTACACGGGAGAGGAAGTGCCCTACGATTTCGACAAGATGCGCCCGGGCGACCTGCTCTTCTACGGCACCCTCAATCCGGACGGAAAACCCCGGGTGGTTTCCCACGTGGCGATGTATTACGGGGACCGGAAGATCATCCACTCCTCGCAGGTAGTGCGGATCAGTTCCCTGACCCCGGACGGCGAGGACTATTACGAGCGGCAGCCGATCGCGGTACGCCGCATCCTCGGACACGTGGATGACGGCTCCGGTATCCGCAGCGTGGCGGCACGCCCGTGGTATTATTGAGAAATCTTAATCCGACAGATATGAAAAAGTTATTCCTTTTGTTCGCCGGCTGCCTGTTCTGCGCAGCATCCTTTGCGCAGGCGCCGGTAACGTTCACCGCCGAACAGGACCACCAGAACATGCTGGACCAGCTGGGCATCAAGTCCATCCGGCGCGGTTTCGACGCGGACGAAAAGAGTCCCTACGCCGCCAATTACGACGAAAGCAAGGCCAATCCCTTCCCGGTGCTTCCGGAGATCCTCCGGACGAAGGCCGGCAAGAAGGTGACCAGCGCCAAGCAGTGGTGGGAGGTCCGCAGGCCGGAGATCATCGAGGGTTTCGAAAGCGAGGTGTACGGCCGCGTTCCGGACAACGTGCCCGGCGTGACCTGGACCGTCGAGGCGGAAGAGATCGAGTTCGTCGGCCGGATCCGGGCGAAGGCCAAGCAGCTCCGCGGCCACGTGGACAATTCCGCCTGCCCGTCGATCAACGTCGATATCAAGATGGTCGTCGTGACCCCTGCCGACGCCAAGGGGCCCGTTCCGCTGCTGATGATGTTCGGCGGCGCGAACCTTCCGAACCCCGTCAAGCCCGGCGGAGATGACATGGCTGTCATCAACAAGGCCATCCGCCGCATGCTGGAGAATGATCCGGAGACGGCTGAACTGATGAAGAAATACCCGGCCTGGCAGCCTTTCGAGCCGGCCAATCCCTTTGCGGCCTTCATGCGTCCGCAGCAGCAGGCGCCCGGCCAGGATCCGCCGTCCAACCAGCAGCTGCTCGCCGCCGGCTGGGGCTATGCGATGATCGATCCTGGCAGCATCCAGGCGGACAACGGCGCGGGCCTCACCCGCGGCATCATCGGCCTCGTGAACAAGGGACAGCCGCGCAAGCCGGATGACTGGGGCTCGCTGCGTGCCTGGGCCTGGGGGGCCGCCCGCGGCCTGGATTACCTTGAAACCGATCCGGACGTGGATGCGAAGCACGTCGGCATCGAGGGCGTCTCGCGCTACGGCAAGGCCGCCCTGGTGACGCTGGCGTTCGAGGAACGCTTCTACATGGGCCTCATCGGCTCGTCCGGCAAGGGCGGAGCCACCCTGCACCGCCGTATCTTCGGCGAGGGCCTGGAGAACCTCGCCAACTCCGGAGAGTATCACTGGATGGCCGGCAACTACATCAAATACTGCGCGATCGAGTCGAAGACGGGTGCCTGGAACGCCGGTATGCTGCCCGTGGATTCCCACGAACTCATCGCGCTCTGCGCGCCGCGCCTGGTCTTCATCAGCTACGGCGTTCCCGAGCAGGGCGACGCCCTGTGGCTGGACCAGTATGGCAGCTGGCAGGCCACCGTGGCGGCCGGCGAGGTATTCAAGCTGCTCGGCGCCAAGGATTTAGGTGTCTCCAACGATTACCGCAAGGAGCCCATGCCGCCGGTGCTCACCGGCCTGCTGGACGGCGAACTGGCCTGGCGCCAGCACGACGGCGGCCATACGGACGGCCCGAACATGAAGTATTTCATCGAGTGGGCGTCCAACAAGATGGGATTCACGAAATAGGTCCAAAAAGTATCTGACATGAAAACTTTCATTCTGACAGCCCTCTGCGCCCTGCCGCTGGCCGCCTGGGGCCAGCCCGTCTTCCAGCGCGAAGGAAAAACCCTTGCCGAACTGCACACCCCGAATACGGACGAGACCGTCATTTCGGCCGAAGCCGATATCAACAAGGATGGCGTCAAGGACCTGGTCATCGCCCTGGACGGCTATTACTCCGGCAGCAATTTCGCCTTCTACTTCGGCGACAAGCAGGGCAATTACACCCTGTTCCGCGAATACGAGACCCACCCGTACGGGCAGAAGACCGGCATCACCGTCACCGACGCGGGCGTGGTGCGCATCCAGTGCGACAGCGAGGAGGGCGCCGATATCTTCCTCTTCCGCTGGCAGGACGGGGACTTCCGCCTGATCGGCGGCAAGAAGGACAGGCACGCCTCCGAGCACTACGACGAATCCTACAATTACCTCACCGGCAAGATGAACCGCACCGACGGCGAGGGGCGCAACCGCAAGGTTACCAACGGCACGCTCCCGAAGCTGCCGGCCATCAACTTCGGCTGGATCCCCCTCTCGTACGACATGCTGGACTATCTGCATACCGAGCCGGAAGACGGTCCGATGAGTCCGGACGACATCCTCGTGATGGGCATCTTCCGCGTGATGCAGGCGAACGAGATGCTGTTCTGGCATTTCTGTGACTGGGAGAATCCTTATCACAATCCCTCCCTCGAAAGAGAAGGGACCTGGTATGCCGAGGACAGCCATGAGAGCCCCGGCAGCTACAATTGCTATTCCTCCCTGTATTTCATCAAGCAAGGTGACGGCGTGTTCCTCATCAAGCACGAGATGACCAGCTACAGCCGCGCCTGGGAGGCGGGCATCAACGAAGACGGCTCCAATATCGACGAATTGCTGGAGAACTTTGATGACGAGGAAGAAACCACCAAGGAGGAGTGGACCTTCTACGACGGGATGTTCACGGTCGGTTAGGAAAACACGGGCCGGTTTTGAAGCTATTCAAATTAATTCGCTATCTTTGCACCGTAATTAAAGAATAGAATCTTATGAATCTTCGTGACATCAAGAAAGACATCGAGTATGTGCTGAGCGCTTTTGTGGAGGATTGCTCCGTCGTCGCCTGCGTGAACCCCAACGTCACCGACGGCAGCGTCAGCGAACTGATGGAAGAGGCCATCGACCTGTTCAACGAACTCCGCGACAAGGTGAACGCCAAGGTGGAAGGTCCCAAGAAGGCCTACTACAACGAACTGCGCAAGGAGGTCCTCACCCGGACCGACGCCCTTTACGAGAAGCTCAGCGCCGCCGTGAAGGAAGCGGTCAAATGAGAATAAGAGCCGTTACCCTGACGACAGTCGCGCTTCTGCTTACCGCATGGAGCGCGACTGCTGCTTATCCCCCGGCAACGGAGGCGCAGCGTACCGTGTCCCGGATCTGCCGCCAGGACCCGCTGAACAACTCGCTGGCCGGCGTGTTCGCCCTCCGGATGGACGGCGACACCGTGGCCGCCGTGAACATCCGGCAGAAACTCGTGCCGGCGTCCAACGTCAAGCTGCTCACCACGGGCCTCGCCCTGCATCTGCTGGGCCCGGACTACCGTTTCGAGACGCGCCTCGCCTGTTCCGGCGAGATCGTGGACGGCGTGCTGAAAGGCGACCTGTACATCCTCGGCGGGGGCGATCCTACGACGGGGGCCCGCACGGACTGCGCGGATCCGCTGACCACGACCTTCGCCCGCTGGGCGCAGGTGCTCGCCGACGCGGGCATCAGCCGCATCGAGGGCCGTGTGCTGGGCGATCCCCGCTTTTTCAGCGAAAGCACCCCGCAGAACCTCGGCTGGACCTACGACGACCTCGGCACCAATTACGGCGCCGGGCCGCTGGGACTCAACTTTTTCGAGAATGCCCAGAACTTCTACGTCACGCCTGCCGCGTCCGTGGGAGCGCCGCCCACCGTCCGTCCGCGCTACCCCGATACGCCTTGGATGCGCTATTCGGTCAGCGCCACGACCGGCGCGGCCCGGTCCTCCAATACGCTGTATTACGTGAACACCGGCTTCGGCCCCTTCGGCGAAGTGGCCGGTTCCTTCCCGGTGGACCGGCGCGGTTACACCCTGGAGTGCTCGAACCTGTTCGGCGCCTATACCTGTGCGTACTATTTCCATAACTATCTGAAGGAGAAGGGGATCGACGTGCAGGGTGGCTACGGTGACATCAGTTCCCGCGGCGAGATCCGCACCGACCTGGTCTTCGGCGGCACGCGCGACCGCGCTCCCGGCTGGGACCAGCTCCGCGTACTGGGCTCCGCCCGTTCGGTGACGCTCGCGGACATCGTGCGCGACACCAACGGCGAGAGCGACAACTTCTACGCGGAGACGCTGCTCCGGATGGTGGCCCGGCAGTCCGGCCGCGGAACCGGCCCGGACGATTGCACCGACGCCGCGGAGGAGGCTTTCCGGGCGCTGGGGCTCCGCACCGACGGCGCCTGCCAGCAGTTCGACGGCAGCGGCCTTTCGCGCAAGAACTACGTCTCGCCGGAGTTCTTCGTCCGTTTCCTGAAGCGGATGACCACCCTGCCCGCGTGGGACGCCTATTTCGCCTCGCTGCCCGTCCCGGGCACGAAGGGTACGCTGGAAAACCGCTTCCCCGACGCGGAGCAGGAATTCAAGGACCGCATCCACATGAAGACCGGCTCGATGAACGGCGTGCGCTGCCTGAGCGGCTACATCCTGGCTGCCGACGGCGACCCCGCCCACACCATCGTCTTCTCGCTGCTGGTCAACAACTGCACGGCTCCGGGCCGGGTGGTGACGGACGCCATCGACGCCATCATCACCGCCATCGCCGCGGAAAACGGCAATTGATTTTATTTGTTATCTTTGCAGGATATGCGGAAACTGCTCATATTGCTGCCCCTGTTGCTCGGCTCCTGCAACGCCATCTCGTCGCTCATCCATGACGACCAGGTGGTGGCGAAGGTGGGCGACAACAAGCTCTACAAATCGGAGGTCGAGGGGTTCATCCCCAACATGATCCCCGCTTCGGACAGCGTCCGGCTCGCCGAGCAGTACATCAACAGCTGGGCGATGGACCTGCTGTACCTGGACGTGGCGGAGAAGGAGCTGTCCAAATCCGAACTGGACGTGGCCGTCGAACTGGAGAGTTTCCGCCGTTCGCTGCTGAAATACCGCTACGAGCAGCGCTATATCAACGACCGCTTGGACACGCTGGTCACCCCCGCCCAACTGCGGGAATACTACGACGCCCACCAGGAGGAGTTCGCCCTGGCGCGGCCCATCCTCAAGGTCCGTTTCGTGGACGTGATGAAGGATTCGCCGAACAAGGACGCCATCCTGAAGATGATGCGCTCTTCGGAATACGACGACCTCCAGCGGGCCGACACGCTGGCGAAATCCACCGCCCTGCGCTGGTTCGACAGCTCCGACAACTGGATGGACGCCAGCGAACTCGCCCGTTTCTTCGGCCTGGACTACCGGGAGATGCTCACGTTGCTGAAGGCCGACTGGATCAAATACGAACCCGCGGACCGGGACGACCTGATGGCCGCCTACGTCTGCGAAATCCAGCGGAGCGGCACCGCGCCGGTTGATTTCTGCGCCTCCCGCATCCGGGACATCCTGGTCAGCGGAAGAAAGCACGAACTGATGCGCGGTTTGGAACGGGACTTGCTTGAGAATGCGCTCGAAAGTAAACAATTTGTCATCTACGAGAATGAATAAACGCTTGAAATTTGCCGCGTCGGGCCTGCTTCTGTGCCTGTGCACCGCCGTTTCGGCCCAAAAATACCAGGGAGTCATCGACAAGACCGTCGCCATCGTCGGCGGGGAGATGATCAGCCTCTCCGAGGTGGAGGCCCAGGTGCAGGCGATGCGCGTGCAGGGCTATTCCTCCGACCGCAACCTCCGCTGCGAGATCCTGGAGAACCTGATGCAGACGAAACTCCTCATCTCGCAGGCGCGCGTGGACTCGCTGGTCGTGAACCAGGACCAGGTGACGGCCCAGCTGGAGCAATATACGGCCCGGACGCTCACCATGGCGGGCGGGCAGGACGAACTCGAGGAGTATTTCGGCAAGCCCCTCTACAAGCTCCGCCAGGAATGGCGGGACCAGATCGAGGAGCAGACCCTCGCCCAGCAGGAGCAGATGGAGATTTCCAAGAACCTTCCCGACCTGACCCCGTATGATGTCAAGCAATACCTGGATACGGCCGAGGTGTCTTCGCTGCCGGTCGTCCCGATCAAGTATCAGATGAGCCAGATCTGCGTGTATCCCGACCGTGAGGCAGCCGCGACCGCCGTGAAGGAACGCCTGCTGTCCATCCGGGAGCGCATCATCGGCGGCGAACGTTTCGCCACCCTGGCGCGCCTGTACTCCGAGGATCCGGGCAGCTCCCGCAAGGGCGGCGAACTGGGCATGGCCTCCAAGACCATCTTCTGGCCGGCCTTCTCGGACGCCGCGATGTCCCTGAAACCGGGCACCGTCTCGCAGATCGTGGAGACCCCGGACGGCTTCCACATCATCGAGGTGCTGGAGAAGCGGGGCGACATGTTCAACGCCCGCCACATCCTCCTGAAGCCCAGCTACACGATGGAAGACCAGGAAAAGGCCTTCAAGCGCCTGGACAGCCTGCGTACCGCCATCCTGGACAGCACCATCACCTTCGAGATGGCCGCCCGTTTCTATTCCGAGGATCCCGCCACCCGTACCAACGGCGGCCAGATGGCCGACCCGGGTACCGGTTCCGCCTATTTCGAGATCGACCAGCTCAAGCCGCAGGACTATGCCGCCGTGCAGGACCTGCAGATTGGGGAGATCTCGGAACCGATCGCCTCGCTGGACAACGAAGGCCGCGACGGCAACCTGGTGTACAAGATCGTCCGCCTGGACCGCATCGTCCCCGCCCATACCGCTTCTTTCGAGACAGACTACACGGAACTGCTCGACATGGTGCGGGCAAAGAAGTCGGAAGAAGCCATCAACTCGTTCCTGGAAAAGAAGATAGACACCAGCTATATCATCATAGACCCGCTATTCGGGGATTGTGAATTCTCGCGGCAAGGATGGGCGAAAAAAGTCAGAAAAGACTCCTGATCCTTTGCACGGTCCTGCTGTGCGCCGTGCTTCCGCTGTCTGCCCAGCCTTCTTCCGGACAGACGGATTCGCTGGTGCGCCTGCTCAACGCCCGCTACCTCGAACAGGTCGAGACGGATGGCAGGATGGCGCGCAAGGCCGTCAGCCCCACGTTCCTGCATAACGGCACCTATCTCTCCTGCGACACGGCCCTCTGGCACGTGGACGAAAAACTCATCAACTGCTACGGAAACGTGCAGCTGATGCAGGGAGAGTCCGTGCTGACCAGCGAGAAGCTGGACTACCTCGTGGAAGAAAGCCTCGCCCAGTTCCGGGGCGCGGTGGTGCAGCTCCGCAACAAGCGGGACAACATCCTGCGCACCCGCATCCTGGACTACAACACCCAGGACAGCGTGGCCGTCTTCCGGGGCGGTGCCTCGATGATGAGCGAGGACGGCCAGATCATCGAAAGCGACGAGGGGACGTACTATAACTCCCGCGGCCTGTTTACCTTCACCGGGAATGTCAACATGTTCACGGACTCCGTGTTCGTGAAGACGACCACGCTGGACTATGATTCCGAGGCGGCCCGGGCGGACTTCACGACCTACATCGATTTCTGGAAAGACGGCAATATGCTTTCTGCCGGCGGCGGCTGGTATAAACGCGACGAGGACACCTTCTTCTTCCGGAAAAACGTCCACGGCCTGGGCAAGACGCAGGAATCCTGGAGCGACAGCCTCTATTACTACCGCACCCCCGGCGACATCCTGATGCTGGGACGCGTCCAGGTGCAGGATGCCGAGAACCGGGTGGCGGCGATGGGCGACCGGCTGCACTACGTGGATTCCCTCGCCCGCGTCACCCTCGAAAAGCGGGCTTCCGCGGCCCTGTGGGACGAGGCTGGAGAAAATGCGGATACGACCTACCTGGGCGCTTCCTGCTTCGTTTACGAGACGGTGAAACGCTGCGACATCCCGGAGTCCGAGGTCGCTGGCGCAGCCAAGCGGCTGGAAGAAATGCTGGGAGATCCCGTCTCCGAATATCGCCGGCGGGCGGCGCAGCAGGCGGCCGAAGCGGCTGCCGAGGCACGGAAGAACGACCCGATCGCGCAGGGGCAGGCGGCCGCAAAAGCGGCGCGTGCCGCCCGTGCGGAAGGCGGAAGACCGCAGCGGGCGGATGGGAAAGCCGGGGCCGGAAAGCCCGACGCGCCCCCGGAGCCTGCTGCGCCCCCGGAGCCGGCCGGGGCTCCGGCCGTGCAGGACAGCCTGAGCCACGCGGCGGACAGCCTCTCGACGATGTTGCCGGACTCCCTGGACCTGGAGCGGCCGGTGACCGACAGCCTGGCCGTCGCGGCCGACAGCGTGGCGGCGCCCCCGCCCGACACCACCAAGGTCGGTTTCCTGCTCGCCACGGGCGACATCCGCATCTTCCGCAAGGACATGCAGGTGCGCTGCGATTCGCTCCGCTACAATGATCTCGACTCCATCGCCCGGCTCTACAAGGATCCGGTCGTGTGGAACGAAGAGAAGCGCCAGTACAACTCCGACAGCCTTTTCGTGCTGGTCCGGGGCAACCGGATGGACCGGGCGAACCTGCTCTCCAACGCCTTCATCCATACCGAGGAGCCCGGAGGCTATTTCGACCAGATCAAGAGCACGGACATCATCGCCTATTTCACCGATTCCACCGCCTTGCGCCGCTTCGATGCGCTGGGCGGCGTCAACGCCCTGTTCTACCTGGAGGAAAACGACGCCATCGCCACGGTGAACAAGGTTTCGGCGCAGATGCTCTCCGCCGAGTTCGAGCACGGGGAGGTCCAGCGCGTGTACTATTTTGCGAGCCCCAAGAGCGACGCCTATCCGGTCGTCCAGTTGCCGGAGGCGGACCACCGCATCAAGGGCTTCGACTGGCAGCCCGACCTGCGCCCGAAAGACAAGTTCGACGTGACCGCGATGGTGGTCCGGGATTCCGAGCGGAGCGCTTACGAGGCGCGGCCGCACGCCGGATTCCCCCAGACCGACATCTATTTCCCGGGGCATATGAAAGACGTCTATGCCGCCCTGGAATCCGCGCGGCAGAAACGGGAAAGCCGCAGCGCCGCAGCGCCGCCGGCCGGGCCGGCGGAAGCGGTGTCCGATTCCCTGGCCGTGAAGGATTCCGTCCTGGTGGGCGGAAAGCCGGACATTGACAAACCCGCCCTGCCGGACTCGCTTTCCACGGCCGGCCGCGATTCGCTTTCGACCGCTGCTCCGGCTAGCGGAACGGCCCCGGCCGATACAACCTACATGTCCGACCGCGAGTTGAAGCGCGCCCTGCGCATCGCCCGCCGCGACGCCCGCTGGGCAGAACTGGACGCCCGCGACGCCGCCAAGGCTGCGGCGAAACAGGCGCGCAAGGAGGCCCGGGCCGCCCGTCGCGCCGCGCGGGAAGCGGCCCGCCAGGCGCGGCAGGATGCCATCGACAAGGCGAAACTGCAGAAATACATAGAACGCTACCAAAAACAGAAAGAGCGCAATGAAGGAAGAAAACAAAAATCTGAGCCTGCCGGAGAACGCCCATCGGGAGTTGAAACCGGGGGAGAGCTACCGGCCCCTGCTGGGCCCGGAGAAGAAGCCGCTGGAGGTAACGCCTTATAGCGTCGCCCTCGGTCTCCTGATGACCGTCCTCTTTTCCGCTGCCGCGGCCTACCTCGGACTGAAGGTCGGCCAGGTGTTCGAGGCGGCCATCCCCATCGCCATCATCGCCGTAGGCCTCACCGGCGCCCTCAAGAAGCAGGGCGGCCTGGGGCAGAACGTCATCATCCAGAGCATCGGAGCCTGCTCCGGCGTGGTGGTGGCGGGCGCCATCTTCACCCTGCCGGCCATCTACATCCTGGGCCTGGACGTGAACTTCTGGCAGATGTTCCTGTCCTCGATGCTCGGCGGATTCCTCGGCATCCTCTTCCTCATCCCGTTCCGCAAGTATTTCGTGAAGGAGATGCACGGCAAGTATCCTTTCCCGGAAGCGACGGCCACCACGCAGGTGCTCGTCAGCGGCGAGGGCGGCGGCAAGAGCGCCCGCACCCTGCTGGCTGCCGGCCTGATCGGCGGTCTGTACGACTTCGTGGTCGCGACCTTCGGCGCCTGGGCCGAGACGCTCAGCACCACCGTGATGCACTGGGGCCAGGTGGTCTCCGATAAGGCGAAGCTGGTCCTGAAACTCAACACCGGCGCCGCCGTGCTGGGCCTGGGCTACATCGTCGGCCTCAAGTACGCGTTCATCATCTGCTGCGGATCCTTCCTCGTATGGCTGGTCATCATCCCGCTGATGAACCTGATCTGGGGCGGCAGCGTGATCGACCTGATGGGCACCGGCATCACCCAGACCGTCTCCCAGATGGCTCCCGAGCAGATTTTCAAGGAGTATGCCCGCCACATCGGCATCGGCGGCATCGCCACTGCCGGCATCATCGGCATCATCAAGAGCGCAGGCGTGATCAAGAGCGCGGTCGGACTCGCCGTGGGCGAGTTCAAGCGCAAGCCGGGCGCCGCGGCCGAGAAGCCGGAGCGCACGCAGGAGGATCTCCCGATGAAGACCGTCGTGTGGGGAATTGCCATCGCCCTGCTCGCCGTGTTCGCCTTCTTCGCCTTCGGCGGCGTGGTGAACAACATCTGGCAGGCCCTGATCGGACTGGTGATCATCGCCGTGATCGCCTTCCTCTTCACGACCGTGGCGGCGAACGCCATCGCCATCGTGGGTACGAACCCCGTGAGCGGCATGACCATCATGACCCTGATCATCACGGCCCTCGTGCTGGTGGCGGTCGGGCTGAAGGGCAACGCCGGCATGGTGGCCGCGATGGTCATCGGCGGCGTGGTCTGCACGGCGCTGAGCACCGCCGGCGGCCTGATCACCGACTTCAAGATCGGTTACTGGATCGGCACGACACCCAAGAAGCAGGAAGCCTGGAAGTTCGTCGGCATCGCCGTGGCGGCCGCGACCGTGGGCGGCGTGATGCTCATCCTGAACAAGACCTACGGCTTCACGGGCGAAGGCGCCCTGGTGGCCCCGCAGGCCAATGCGATGGCGGCCGTGATCCAGCCGATGATGAACGGCGGCAGCGCTCCCTGGCTGCTCTACGGCATCGGCGCGGTGATCGCCATCCTGCTCACCGTCTTCAAGGTGCCCGCCCTGGCCTTCTGCCTGGGCATGTTCATCCCGATCGACCTGAACCTCCCGCTGCTGCTGGGCGGCGCCATCTCCTGGTACGTCAGCACCCGCAGCAAGGACGCCGCCGTCAATACGGCCCGACAGGAGAAGGGCACGCTGATCGCCAGCGGCTTCATCGCCGGCGGCGCGCTGATGGGCGTCGTCTCCGCCATCCTGAAGTTCGCCAAGGTGGACTGGTTCCTGGAAGGCTGGAACACCGTCGCCCCCGGTCACGTGGCCTCCGGCGCCGAGATGGTCGCCATCCTGCCGCTGATCGGCATCTGCGCCTATATGATTGTGTCATCTATGAAAAAAGAATAGCATTTGTGCCTTATGGAAAAGATACTTGACAGATTTCTCCGTTATGTGGCTGTGGACACCCAGTCCAACGAGGAGAGCGAAAGCCAGCCCTCCGCCGAGAAAGAGTTGAACCTGCTCCGCATGCTCCAGGGCGAACTGGAGGCCATGGGGGTCGAGGCGACCCTCGACGAATGGGGCTACGTGATGGGGCGGATTCCTTCCAATATTGACAAGAAGGTGCCCGCCGTAGGCTTCATCGCCCACGTGGACACGGCCCCGGACGCTTCCGGCGCCGATATCAAGCCCCAGATCATCCCGGATTACGACGGCTCCGACATCCCCCTGAATGGCGTGCCCGGCCTGCTGCTCAAGACCGCCGAGTTCCCGGAACTGCTTGCGCACAAGGGAGAGACGCTCGTGACCACCGACGGCACCACCCTGTTGGGCGCCGACGACAAGGCCGGCGTGGCCGAGATCATGGACACGGTCCAGTACATCATGGCCCACCCGGAGTTCAAGCACGGCGAGATCCGGATCGGCTTCACACCGGACGAGGAGATCGGCCGCGGCGTGGTGAAATTCGACGTGGCGAAGTTCGGCGCCGACTACGGCTATACGATGGACGGCGGCGACGTGGGCGAACTGGAGTTCGAGAATTTCAATGCCGCATCCGCCTCCGTGCACATCCAGGGCAGCAACGTCCACCCCGGCTACGCCAAGGGGAAGATGCGCAACGCCCTGCACATCGCGCAGGAGTTCGACGCGCTGCTGCCGGTCAGCCAGCGTCCCGAATACACGCAGGACTACGAAGGATTCTTCCACCTGATCAGCCTCAAGGGCACGGTCGAGGAGGCGCAGTTCTCCTACATCATCCGCGACCACGACCGCGCGAAGTTCGAGCAGAAGAAGCTGGTCATCGCCCGCTGCGCCGATTTCATCAACGGGCGCTACGGCGAGGGGACCGCGACCGTTACGGTCAAAGACCAATATTATAATATGCGCGAGCAGGTGGAGCCGCACTACCACGTGGTGGAGAAGGCGGTGAAGGCGATGGAGATGGCGGGCGTGAAGCCCCGCATCCAGCCCATCCGCGGCGGCACCGACGGCGCCAACCTCTCGTTCCGCGGCCTCCCGTGCCCGAACATCTTCGCCGGCGGGCTCAATTTCCACGGCAAGTTCGAGTGGGTGACCGTCGAGAACATGGAGAAGGCGGCGGCCGTCATCCGCAACCTGATCGCGCTGTACGCGGAGTAGGAACGACGCTTGCGCCCCTTCAAGGATTCGCCGGTTCCGGGCCGGCGAATCTTTTTTTGAAATTTTTTCCAAAAAGATTTGCAAGTTCAAAAAAAGTGTGTACCTTTGCCGTCCCTTTCGATGAGCACATAATTTAACGAAAGGATTCAAAGTTCATTGACAATACTGAGAGAGATAACGAGGTAAGAAGTTAAAAGAGATTAAA
>CAMVGM010000010.1 GCA_947167015.1 uncultured Bacteroidales bacterium | reverse complement strand
TGTATTTCCGCCACGTCGGAGGACTGCTCCGCGTCGTCTGCACCAATCTTCCCGCGGGCGTGAAGACGGTCACCGTCACCTTCGAAAACGATGTCACGGGAGAATACACCGTCAACGTGTCGGACCCGCGGAATCCCCGTATCACGAACCGCGGCGAAGGCGCAACCAGCAACGCCCGTACAGTCACTTTCACCGTATCGGCCAACGGACTCCCTGCACAGAACAGTTTCGCACTGAACGTTCCCGTCCCCTGCGGGACGTACGCCCGGATCGATGTCCAAGCCTATGTGAACGACACGACCAACCCGGTCCTGCAGCAAGAATATTCCAAGGCTGCGCTGACCTTCGCACGCCACCACGGAAAGCTCATCTTCTTCGGCGAAACCCCGGGAGACTGGACGATCGGCACGCTCAAGGATGTGACGGCCTACTACTTCGGCGGCAGCTTCACGTTCTCGGACGCATTCGTGAGTTTCAAATACGACGAATACGGCGACAAGGAGGCGGCTCCTTTCCGCTTCGAGTATTCCGCGACGGGCGCAGACGGAACCTGGAGCACGACTCCGCCGGACTGGATCGTCCCGGATCCCAGCATCGATTTCGGCGGCTTCTCCCGTCCGCGCGAGATGCGCATCTCCCTGAAACCGCAGCCCAACCTGGCCGTGGATGCCCACGCCGAAGCCTTGAAAAACGCGACGCCGAAGAGCGACTTCGACCTTTCCACGATCAATGTCGCCACGGGCGCGACCGTTGCCCGCACCACGGCCAACTGCTACGTGGTCCAGGCTCCGGGTACCTACAAGTTCCCGCTCGTCTATGGCAACGGTGTCAAGGACGGAGCGGCCAACGAGAGTGCCTATCGGGCCCGCAAAGGTGTAGGAGGCGACCGCCGAACGGCCAATGGCGAGGCGAGTGTCTACGATGGTGTCGTCATGGGATATTTGGGATACTTCAAGAATCACCTTTATACCGTCGCAGGCAACAACGGCTGGAGCACCTCCACAGGCAATATCACCAATCCTTATATTGAAGAACTGCTGCCGGCCAATACGACCTACACGGCCGAACTCATCTGGACGGATGCCAAGGGGCTCATCAATGCAGAAAGTGTTAGCGTCACCGGCAGCGGGCAGGATGCCTATATTACCTTCGAAGTACCCGCTGAGACCATCTGCCAGGGCAACGCCATGATAGCCTTGTTCGCAAACAACGTGATTGCCTGGAGCTGGCATATCTGGGTGACCGACGAGGACCTCACCGCCCTCAAGGACGGCCTGAACGGCATCAAATTCGCCCCGGTGAACGTCGGCTGGGTCGGCACCAAGGAGACCGAACGCTACGAGACGAAACAGGTCTATATGCGCGCCCGGCAGACCGAGTCCGGCGGAGCCGAGTCCAACACCGTATTGATCACCTCGCAGGCCGGCCCGACCATCGTGGAGCGGGGCAACAGCCCTTACTACCAGTGGGGTCGCAAGGATCCCCTGCCCGGCGCCTATATCAAGCAGATCGACGACCAGCAGGGGCCTGCCCGGAAAGAGCTCTACTCCTATTCCGAAAACTATCTGCCGAAATACAGTAAAGAGCTTTGGAAACCTCTCGGCGTCGTCATCCAGCACCCGAACATCCGCTACAATTATACGGGCTCGAGCATTCACGGCTGGAACTGGACGGACAAATGGTTCTATAATCTCTGGAATACGACCTATGACACCCTGGGGGAGATGACCTTTAACGTACCCGTGACCAAGTCCGTCTACGATCCTTCGCCCGTGGGCTTCAAGGTGCCCGGCGAGAATGCCTTTGCCAGTTTCAATGAATCGAACTTCCCGTGGAGCTATGCCGATCCGGCTTCGTTCAACGACGGCACCAACGGCCGCGCCTACAACAACGGCCAGGGCGTGTTCCTTCCGGAGAATGGATTTGTTCTCTTCAACGATTCCATCGTCTTCAGTACGTCCCAGTACTGGTCCGCAAGCCTCACGAACAATACATCCGACAACTTCCGCAGGGCTTACGTCATTTCGTTCAACGAAAGCGAAGTCTATGAGAAAGGCATCGTCTACTTGTACAACCAGCTTCCGGTCCGGTCCATACAGGAATAATCACGCATCATAAACTAACAGATATGAAAAAGATGACCAACCGATATATTGTGACGTTCCTGTCCGCCGTCCTGCTCCTGGGCACGGGCTGCCAGCGGGAGTTTCCGGGCATGGAAACTGACGACAACCTGACCATCCGGATCGCCGACGCGGAACTGAACACGAAAACGTCGTATGACAGCCATGACGGCAAGTTCGCCTGGGATGCCGGAGACCAGGTGGCCCTTTATTTCAGCGACGGCTACTTCTATAACTACACCGTAGAGTTGAATGGGAGCGATCGTTCTGTCGCTACGATCCTGGCTTCTTCGGCCCGGGGCAAGACCCGCGAAGGATTCGCGGTCTATCCGGCATCCGCTGCCGGCATAGACCAGGCGACAGGGGTTTTGCAAGTGTCCATGCCTGACACTTACGACGTCTCGGACATCATCGCCGGCAACAACACGGGGCTGACCGCCGACTACACGCCTTCCCCGATGGTGGCCGACAACAGCATCGTCCCCACGTCGAACCAGCTGGATTTCTACCACGTCGGTGCGCTGATGCGCGTTACCTTCCCCAACGTCGACCCGGCCACGGTGACGGTCGTGGCAACTTTTGACAAGGATGTCACTGGCACCTATACCGTGGACACCACGGACCCGACCGCTCCGTTCATCCAGACGCAGGGGAATACGACCAACAACGTGATCACGTTCACGGTCGCCAGTTCCGAGAGCGGCGTAGGCCCCAATGTGACCACATTCTCCCTGAATCTCCCCGTGCCTTGCGGCGTCTATCAGAGTGTCAGGGTGGAGTCTCTTGACAAGGACGGCAACGTGCTGGCCTCCCGCACCTTTGCGGACGGCTCGCTCGACATGCGGCGCCACCACGGCAAGCGCCTGTCCGCCGGAGATTCTCCGATCCGTTTCGTGATGGAAGGTCTGAATGACGACATAGATGACGCGGAATATACCGGTGGTATCATCAGCTTAGGCGACGAATTCAAGAGCTATGTGACCAACGGAGTTTCGGAGGAGGCCGAGGCCTTCCACTTCGAGTTCTCCGAGACCGGCGCCGCGGGCAGTTGGACCACGACCTGGCCGGACTGGCTGAACCTCGGTGCCGGCGTCGACCTCCGCGGCAACGTCGACGGCCAGCCGCTGAGCATCGTTGCGGCTCCGCAGGAGAACGCCATCCCCCTGGATGGCAACGGCATCCCGCTGGACGAGCATACCAACGCGCTGCGGGCTGCCGCTCAGAAGTCAGATTTCGATCTCTCCACGATCAATGTCGCCACGGGCGCGACCGTTGACCGCACGACGGCCAACTGCTATGTGGTCCAGGCCGCCGGCACCTACAAATTCCCGCTCGTCTATGGTAACGGCGTGAAGGGTGGTGCGATCAACGAGGTTGCCTATCGCGCCAAAACATCACCGACGGCTAGCGGTTATCGCACAGACGCTGGCGCCCAATACCCCAACCAACCTAACATGAGATTCATCGGCCGTTTCTTAGACCACCTGGGAGGCTATATCACGAGTCCTTACATCGAGACGCAGCACAATGGAAAGACCTTTACCGCCCAATTGCTGTGGATGGATTCCCCCGGGCTCATTGAGAACGTGGCCATCACCGGCAGCGGCCAGGATGCCTACATCACCTTCAGCGTCCCGAAGGATAACATCACCCAGGGGAATGCCATGCTGGCCGTGTTGGCGGACGGCGTGATTGCCTGGAGCTGGCACATCTGGGTGACGGATCACGACCTGAGCAGCGCCAACCTCCCGCTCACGCCGCATACGAACGTCGCCTACAGACAGAAAATAACGAGGGAGAATCTGGGCTGGGTGGACACGCGGATCATGTCGCGCTACGACGGGCGCACGGCCTATGTCCGTGTGGTCCAGGACGACCCGGACGGAGTCAAGTCCGAACCGATCCTGCTCACGCAGAAACAGGGCCCGACGACGATTACATACGGCAACAGTCCGTACTACGGCTGGGGCCGCAAGGATCCCATCCCGGGATTCAACGGCGATTACGACGCTCCGCTCAACAAACCCGTGTATCCTTCGGCAGCAGACGGTAATCAGTATGCACCCCAGTATGGTCTGCCGGGCAGGATGCCTATCGAGCAGATGATCCGGGAGCCGTACAAACAGTATCTCGACAATGGCTACACCTACACCTCGCCGACCTGGTACAATTTATGGAATTCAACCGGAAACTATTCCAGCGCGACGCAAGCCGAGACTGAGTTCATCACGAAAAGCGTGTATGATCCTTCTCCGGTCGGATATAAGGTGCCGAATATTATAACGTTTAGAGGGTTCTCCGCTGCCAACACGAAGTGGGTGAGTAAGGAGGAAGATGAGCAGATGCGTGGACCCGGCCGTGTCTATCCCGCCACCGGCGCGGAACAGATCTTCTTACCCGCGCTCGGCGAACGAGACCTGATCCTGGCCAACGTCGGCCTGCAGGGAATGTATAACTCTGCTACAGGAGCCCTTTATACCGCCGCCAGTATCTGGCGTTTCCTCAGAATACGTTTCAGGGAAGATATGTTCACCCTCCAGAGCGGCGAAACCTCTGACTACTCCGTGGTGCGCTGCACCCCCGACGAGTAATCGCAAAGACAGCATCCTGTGATACCTCTGCCAAAGCCCCGGGCTCCACAAAAGGAAGCCCGGGGCTTTATAAGTTCGAGAAATCAGGATTCACTTTGCATTTTTCCACGGAAAATGATACATTTGCGCGTCAAAAGCATCTGAAACCATGAACGAGAGACGCGCTTACCTCAGAAGGCTGGCCGTGGATACATTGTTGTCCGCGCTGGGTTCCCTGGCCGCAATCCTGCTGATGCGCGGCGTTTCCGAGCCCGTTTTCGGTTTCGCCGCGCGTCTGGCATGGTGGGTCGGTTCCGGCGCCTTGCTCACGCTGATGGGGCTGATGCTGACGAAGAGTTCCAAGGTCGTCATGCAATATGCGTCCCTGCGCGGTTACAGCCGCCTGGGCCGCGCCATCCTGGTCAAGGAGGTCGGGATGGTCATCCTCGTAGTCGTGGGGCTCTTGAAGACTCCTTCCAACACCCTGTCCGTCGTGGCCCTGCTGGCCGACGTGATCTTCACGAGCGTGGCGCTGTTCTCGCCCCGCTTCCTGGTACGCAGTATCCGCCGCGAGGAGCGGGAAATCCATGCCGCCACCGGCCGTGCAAGCGCGCTCGTCGCGGGCATAGGGCGGGAATCCGTACTGCTCGCCGACGAATCCGAGGCCTCCGGCCGTTACACCGTGCTCGGCTACCTGTCCAACAACCCGGCCGACGCGGGCAAAGTCATCGGCGACCGTATCGTGTATGCCGCCGCCACGGCAGACGAAATCGACGCCCTGCAGTGGCGCCTGGGCGGAGTGGACTGCATCCTTTTCCCGAAAGGAGGCGACAAAGAACAGAACCTTGGAAACAACGCCAAGGATTCCGACATTCCCAACAACGACGCCATGTCGCTGATGGGTCACATTATCAAGCGCTCTTTCGACATCGTGCTGTCCGGCCTGCTGATCATCGTCTTTTCGCCGCTGGCGCTCCTCTGCGCCATCGCCGTGAAGATGGAAGACGGCGGTCCGGCCATCTATTCCCAGGAGCGCATGGGGCGCGGAGGGAAACCTTTCAAAATCTTGAAATTCCGCTCGATGCGCACCGACGCCGAGGCCGCCGGCTCCCCTGCCCTGTACTCCGGCGACGACGACCCGCGCCTGACCAAGGTGGGCAAGTTCCTGCGCCAGCACCATCTGGACGAACTGCCGCAGCTGTGGAACGTCTTCCGTGGCGACATGTCCTTCATCGGCTACCGCCCCGAGCGCCAGTATTACATCGACCAGATCATGGCGGTGAACCCGCGTTACCGCTATCTTTTCCAGATCCGCCCGGGCGTAACCAGCTACGCCACGCTGTACAACGGCTACACGGACACATTGGACAAGATGCTCACTCGGCTGGAACTGGACCTTTATTATTTAAGGAACCACTCGCTCTGGTTCGACATGCGCCTGCTGGCGCTTACCTTCCTGCGCATCGTGGGCGGCAGGAAGTTCTAGGAAAGATTCCCTTTTACGAGTTCGCCGATGGTGGCGAAAGTTTCCCGCGGCGCGACGCGAAGCGAGAAGGGCAGGCGTTTCAGGAACGCGCTGGCTGCTTGCATCTTACGGACGGTCTTGCCGCTGCGGACCGCCTTTTCGCGGGCCGGGTCGAAGAGTCCGAAGGCCCCGCCTGCCAGGATGATGCGGCGCAGCGGAGCCGGGTTGCAGGGTTTGAAGCCCGGCAGGCAGCGGGCGGGATGAAGCCCCAGGTCCTCGACGAGCAGCGAACAGAGGATCCGGTGCCAGCGGAGCATCCCGGCATCCCTCAAGTATTTCTCCAGCAGCGTTTTGTCGTACTGCCCGTCCGTTTTCTCCAATGCGAGGAGCATGTCGCAGAGCTGCTTGCAGCCCACCCCGGCGCCGATGGCGTGCTTGAGGATGTGGGCCGAGAGCATCAGCAGTTCGGCATAGACGGAAGGGACTTCGGGAAGGCGCGATTCAGGCAGATGCAGGTCGTAGTAGCGGGAATGCAGTTCGACCGTCACGTCCCGGAATCTGAAAACACAGGCGCCGTCGGGAGCGATGCTTGAGCCGGGAGGCAGGGCTTTCGCCCGGTCAAACTCATCCGCCGGGAAATACAGGTCGATGTCGCCGCTCTCGCGAAGCTGCGGGCGGGGGTAGTACTTCCCCGCCTCGGTACCCTTCTGCACCAGCGGATGCAGCCCGGCATCCCGGAAGCGCCGGAGGAGTTCGTCCTGCACGGCCCCCATCTGTTTGTTCCGCCGCTCGATGCGGTCCACGCCGGCCAGGAGCGACAGCCGCAACTCCGAAGGGGGCATCTGTTCTTCCGGCAGATGCGCGATGCCGCGGTACACCAAGCCCGTCACGTCCTGCCGGCGCGCCGTCTGCAGGACGGCCTGCCAGGCATCCGCGGAAGGGGCGGAAGGCAGGCGCAGGTCCCACTCCCACAGGCCCGCGCGCAGGAGCGCGAAGAATACGTAGGTATCGTTCTGCATAACGGCAGCTTTTCCGGGTAAAGATACGGAAATTCGGCGAAATGGCGTATCTTTGCGCCATGCATCTGAAAGAAGGTTTTGTCTTGCGCGAACTCGGCGACGAGCACATCGTGATCGGCGAGGGGCTGACCGTGGATTTCCAGCGGCTCGTGTCGCTGAATTCTTCCGCCGCCTTTCTGTGGCGCGGGGTGGAGGGACGCGAATTCGGCGTGGACGACCTGACCGCCCTGCTGCTGGACGAGTACGAGGTAGAGCCGGACGAAGCCGCCTCCGCTGCCCGCGACATCGCCCGGGAATGGCTGAAAGCCGGTCTTGTGGAGGAATAAATTCCAAAAAATCGCCCGGTACCCTTGTTTTTAAGGCAGATTGCATTATCTTTGCCATCGGAATGGTGTCTCCATTTCATAGTTTTTGTCCCGAGTTTGCTTGACAGGCCCGGCGGCGAAGCCGTTTTTCCGAACTAATAAATCTATTCATAATATGCGCAAAATTGCAGTAATTTTGGCGACTCTCCTCGTGGGAGCCCCCTCCCTTTTTGCCCAGGGACCTTTCGACTACTCCGGCCGTTGGAACATCGCCGTCCAGGGCGGTCTGTCGGCCACGGTCAGCGACAATGTCTTCGGTTACACCGACACCGGCACGTTCAAAGACCTGCTCAAGTTCCAGGGACAAGCAGCCATCGGCTACGACTTCACCGGTTCCTTCGGTGTCCGCATTGCCGGCGGATATTCCAATCATGCCGGCAGTTCCAACATCTACCAGACTGGCAGCAAGCCCATTTGGCCCTTCACCTACAAGAGTATCTTCGGGTTTGCCGACGTCATCATGAACCTGAACGGTGTGACGGGTCATTTCTCTCCTGTCGCTCCGAAGTTCTACGCCGGTATCGGCGGAGCGAAGACCTTCGGCTTCACCGATCCCCATCACCCGTGGCAGAACCCGCACGACCCCAACTTCGTGTTCGGCATGCGCGGCGGTTTCATCGCCGAAGTTGACCTCCCCGCCGGCCTTGGCTTCTTCGCCGACCTCGGCGTCGAAGCATATGGCGACTGGCACAACGGCATCCGTCCGAGTACTCGTGACCAGGGAGATTATGGTGGTTACGCGGGCTTCCCGTTCGACCTTGTCGCAAAGGTCTCGCTCGGCATGATCTATCATTTCTAATCGTCGAAATCTAAAAGCTTTATATAATATGAAAAAAAGATTCGTTATCACGATGCTCGCCCTGGCAGCCGGCCTGACGGCTTTCGCCCAGGAGACCGAGTATGTCCAGTACAACTGGTTCGCCGGCATCGGCGGCGGTGTCAACATCAGCTGGGACGGCGAGAGGTTCGAAAGCCGTCCGGGTTCCCACGTCGGCGCAGGTTATGCTGCTGATGTCTATATCGGCAAGTGGTTCAATGACATTGCCGGTTTCCGCGTGGGCTGGCAAGGCCTGACGACGAGCAACCAGTACGTCGACTTCGCCAAGAAGAAACTCATGTACATCCACGGCGACATTCTCGTCCGTGCGCACAAGAACGTCATTCCCTACGTGCATGCCGGTTATATGAGGATTGACAAAGGCACTGCCGCCGGCGGCCTTGGTATCATGTTCCCGATCTATCTCGGCAAGGTGGTCCGGATCGTTCCCGATTTCCGCTATGCCATGTTCCCGAATGCGGCCATGGAAAGAGCAGGAGAGAAGACCGGCCGTGTATGGCCCGGCTCCAACCTCAGCGCCACCCTCGGCCTCGCTTTCAACCTCGGCGGCAAGCTCAAGCCGAAGACCGTCTATGTGGATCGTGAGACCATCAAGTACATCGACAAGCCGTACGCTGTCCACGATACCGTCATCATCCGCGAGACCGTGCCCGACACCTTCGGCAAGGCTCAGGAGATCAACGAGTTCCTGCGCAACGTCACCCTCTTCGAGTTCGACTCCTACGAGATTACCGAGGAAGCTAAGTTCGGTCTGGACCAGGTGGTCGCTTGGCTGAACAAGTACCCGAAGGTCACCGCCAAGGTCGACGGCCACACCGACAACATCGGTACCGAGGCCTACAACCAGACGCTCTCCGAGAACCGTGCGAAGGCCATCGTCGACTACCTCGTCAAGAAGGGTATCGCCGCCAACCGCCTCAGCTACGAGGGCCACAGCTTCAACGAGCCTGTTGCTGACAACAAGACCTGGATCGGCCGTCATCAGAACCGCCGTATCGAGATTACCTTCACCAATCACGAGTAGGTCTTAACTTCCTAATACCCAAAGCCCTTGGTGCTTCTCCCGCAAGGGAACGCGCTGGGGGCTTTGTGTATTAAAACCGTATTCACCGCAATGAGCACCATTCTTTCTATTATTGTTCCCGTATACAATACGCCTCAGGAATTGTTGACAAAGAGCCTGGACAGTCTACATCATCAGGACTATCCGGAGGTGGAATTCATTATCGTGAATGACGGGTCGACAGAGCCCTGGATAGAAGAAATCATCCTGGAATTCTGCCAGAAAGACCCCAGGATCAAATACCTCAATAAAGAGCATTCCGGCATTGGGGCCACCAGGAATAGAGGAATGGAGATAAGTCAAGGGAAGTATCTTATGTTTGTGGATTCTGATGACATCCTTCTCGAAGGTGCCTGCAGATATGCCGTCAATTCCATTGAATCTACAAACTGCGATATCGTTCTCTTTGGACAATGTACCTCCCCGAAACAGCAACTGCATCCCATAAAGAAAGTTTTGACGGCAGAGGAGATTGTCGACATGAAATACAGCGCTTTGGCCTATTCATCGAATTATATAGACATGGATCTGGTCGTTGACTCTATCTATGCCAAGATTTTCCGGAATGATATTATCATAGACAATCATCTTTGTTTCCATGACTTGCGGCGTTCTGAGGATGCGATGTTCTGTCTTCAGTATTATGACCATTGTTCCAGCATCTGCTTTGACAATGAAATAATATACGTCTATTGCTTCAACCCCGAATCTATCATGAATAAGTTTTCGGACAACAGCGTAAAAGCCCTTGCACCGCTTCTCGAAGATAAAGAGCGCTTTGTTTATCAAGACGCCGGGCATCGGCATTATTATGCGAAGGCACTCCCGGAAAGAACGACAAAAGGGATTGAAGAGGGGCTGAACTATTACTTCCTCAACGGACAAAACAAAAAGAAAATCAACACTTTAGCGAAAGAACTCAAGGCTTTTATAACTACTCCGATTGTAAAAAAGTATTTCAAGGATTCGCCTTTTCCGTCAGGCAGAAAGTTCAAATTATACTGGTGCTTTCTTCGATTAGGACTCTATCGCCCGATCTTCATAGCCGATAGATTCTTTCGTCTTTTCAGCGCCAAGGCGTCTTGAACCGGATCGATGAAGTATACTTTCCTATTACCTGCTTACAAGAGTGCCTTTTTAAAAGAAGCGCTCCTCTCTCTTCAGGCGCAATCGTTTAAGGATTTTTCCGTAATCATTTCGGACGATTGTTCTCCATATCCTTTGGAAGAAATCGTACAGCCTTTCCTCTGTGATCAACGCTTTCGTTATAGGAAGAACGGCATCAATATCGGGGCGGAAAACTTGGTCCGCCATTGGAATCTCCTTCTTGAAGAATGCCATTCGCCATTCGTCATCATAGCAGGAGACGATGACTTGTACAGCCCATTCTTTTTAGAGGAAATGGATAAAGTCATTAGTGAGTATCCAGAGGCAAATCTATTTCGATGCCGAATAGACAAAATTGATCAAGAAGGGGTAGTAACGGAAACGGAGCTACCATTTGATGTGTATGAAGAGCAAGATTCATTTATATCCAGCCTGTTTGACTACTCTCACTTTCATAGCATAGGGCAATACGTTTTCAGAACGGACATTCTTAAAAAACTTGGTGGGTTCAAGTATTTTCCTTTAGCTTGGTTCAGTGACGACGCAACAGCACTATTGTGCAGCGAAAGTGGAGTTGCACACACCGCCAAAGTACTGTTTCACTTTCGGAACTCCGAGTTGAACATTTCCAGCAACTACAATAACCCAACTTATTCCAAACTGAAGAGAGAGGCGAATCTTTCTTTCTACAAATGGTACAAGGACTATCTTAACATAGTGCAAGGAAATGCCCACATTCTCAAGATTGCAGATCAACGCTGCCGCCGCTATTGCTGCGACAGGTTAATGAATCTGCTCCCTTTCTCATCAAAACAATTGTTTACAATCTTACAGACATTTCCCGAGTTCATCTGGCGTTATGTTAAAGATTGTATTAACCAATTATTTCTCCGGTGATTTCAACTCTTCCAGAAAAGAACCATTATCTGATCGTTGGTTCCGGTCTCTACGGCGCCACCTTTGCCCACCTGGCCCACAAAGCGGGCAAGCGGTGCTTGGTAATCGACAAACGGCCGCACCTGGGCGGCAACGTCTACTGCGAGGATATCGAGGGCATCCACGTCCACAAATACGGGGCTCACATCTTCCATACCTCCAACAAGGAGGTCTGGGACTTCGTGAACGGCATCGTACCCTTCAACCGCTACACCAACTCTCCCGTTGCCAACTTCCGCGGCGAACTCTACAACCTGCCGTTCAACATGAACACCTTCCACCAGATGTGGGGTGTGGTCACGCCGGAACAGGCACTGGCCAAGATCGAAGAGCAGCGCACCGAGGCGAAGGCGGCCCTGGAAGCGGACGGCGCCTCCGAACCCCGCAACCTGGAGGAGCAGGCCCTGCTGCTGGTCGGCCGGGACATTTACGAGAAGCTCGTCAAAGGCTATACGGAGAAGCAGTGGGGGCGCGCCTGCACCGAACTGCCCGCCTTCATCATCCGCCGTCTGCCGGTCCGCCTGGTTTACGACAACAACTACTTCAACGACAAGTACCAAGGCATCCCGGAAGGCGGCTACAATAAGCTGATCGATGGACTGTTAGAAGGAATTGAGACCCGTACGGACACCGACTTCTTCGCCGACCGGTCGTATTGGGAGAGCGTGGCGGACAAGATTGTTTTCACAGGCAAGATTGACGAATTCTTTGGCTACCGCTTCGGCAAACTCGACTACCGGACCGTTCGTTTCGAGAACGAGATCCTCCCGTGCCCCAACTATCAAGGCAACGCCGTAATCAACTACACAGACCGGGAAACTCCATATACCCGCGTCATCGAGCACAAACATTTCGAGTCTTTCGGGCAGGCGGTCTACGACAACCCGCATACCGTTATTTCCCGGGAGTACTCTACGGAGTGGCAGGAGGGGATGGAACCGTTCTATCCGGTCAATGACGCCAAGAACAATGCGCTATATCTGAAGTATAAAGCCCTGGCTGACGCCGAAGAAAGCGTCGTCTTTGGAGGCCGGCTGGCGGAGTATAAGTACTATGATATGGCGCCGATAGTAGAAAAGGTCCTCTCGTTATTCAAATAGCGTTTGTGATTCAGATCCTAAATAAGGCCGACTGTTGCGGCTGCAACGCCTGCGGGGACATCTGTCCCAAGGACGCCATCACCTTCCGGACCGACCCGGAAGGGTTCTGGTATCCCGAGGTCGATCCCGGCAAGTGCATCGAGTGCGGACGCTGCGAGAAGGTCTGCCCGGTTCTCAATGCCAAGGAACTCAAGAAGAACGACCTGACCGAGCCAGTCTGCCATGCGGCGGAGCACCGGAACCTGGAAGTCATCTTCGACAGCACCTCCGGCGGTGCCTTCTCGGCTATGGCCGAGATCCTGTACCGCTCGGGCGGATATGTCGGCGGGGCGGTCTTCAACGAGGATTTCTCCGTCAGCCATTACATCTCCTCCGACAAGGGCGACCTGCCCCGGCTCCGGAGTTCCAAGTACCTGCAGAGCAAGCTGGAAGGGTTCTACTCCCGCGTGGGCGAACTCGTCAAGGCGGGCGAACAGGTGCTGGTCTGCGGGACGCCGTGCCAGATGGCGGCCCTGCGCGCCTTCCTGGGCAAAGACTACGAAAACCTGATCATCGCCGACTTCATCTGCCGCGGTATCAATTCCCCGAAGGTCTGGCAGAAGTACTTGAAATCCTTCGAAGAACGCTATGGCTCCCCCGTCGTGTATGCCAAGGCCAAATCCAAGGAGTACGGCTGGCGCGCCCTCACGCAGAAGGTGATCCTCGCGGACGGGCGGCACATCTACGAAACTCAGGACCAGAGCAATTTCACGAAAGGCTACCTGCGGACCAACGTCTATTGCCGCCCGTCCTGCTACGACTGCAAGTTCAAGGGATTCCCGCGGATTTCGGACATCACCCTGGCGGATTTCTGGGGTATCGAGAACGTGGACAGGTCGATGGAGAAGAACCTCGGCACTTCCCTGGTCCTGCTCAATTCGCAGAAGGGTGTCCGCTTTTTCGAACGTTTCAAGGCGCGGCTCCACTGCTTCCCGGTGGCATTTGACTCCATCCTCGCCGGCAACCCGGCCCTGACCCGTCCGCTCGACCCGCCCCGGGTCGACCGGGACCAGTTCTTCCGGGACCTGGATGCGATGAGTTTCACGCAACTGGCCGACAAATACATCAACACGCCCCCTTCGGGTGCCAAATACCGACTGAAGATGTTTCTCAAGCGATGCTTCCGGATGGCCGACACTTTGCTCCGGCCGTCCACATCCACGCTCAAGACCCTCAGGCACGCCAGACTCCGGGACATATTCCGGGGCGACTACCTGCTGGCCGGCCGGCACGCCGCCGTGGACATAGCCAAATCCGCGACCTTGGACATCCACGATACTTTCTGGTTCGGAACCCGGCGGATCAAGGGATCCAAACTGGAGTCCCGTCTGCTGGTCGAGGACAATGCGACCCTTGCCACGGAAGGGTCGGTCATGGTCTTCTACGGTGCGGACATCGAGGTCTTCCGGGGTGCCAGGCTGGTACTGAAAGGAGGCATCGCCGCCAACACCGGATTCACCGTTATCTGCGGTGATTCCATCGAGATCGGGAAGGACGTCCAGATCGGCCGGGGCGTGACGATCCGCGACAACCACGGCGGCCACTACCTGAACCGGGCCGGCTTCAAAGACACCCGTCCCGTCGTCATCGGGGACAAGGTCTGGCTCTGCGAGGGCTGCACGATCATGCCCGGGGTCAAGATCGGCGAAGGGGCGATCGTCGGCGCGCACGCCTTCGTGACCACCAACGTACCCGCCCACGCGATGGTCTCCGGCAATCCCGCCACCGTGGTGGACGAAGATATTCTATGGAAGTATTAATACTGAACCGATATGACACTTGAAGAATTCATCACCGCATTCGCTGACCTGCTGGACGAGACCGATCCCGCGGAAATCAATGCCGGGACCTATTTCCAGGAACTGGACGAATGGAGTTCGCTGAGCAACCTGTCCGTGATTGCGTTCGTGAAGACGGAATACGGCAAGTCGATCACCGTCAAGGAGATCCGCGCTTGCGAGACCATCGAGGATCTCTATAACTTCGTGGAGAATGCAGGCTAGCGGCGATCCTTTTTCCCTGTGCGGAAAGACCGTCCTCGTGACGGGCGCCTCTTCCGGCATCGGCCGTCAGGCGGCGGTTTCCTGCGCGGAGAGAGGCGCGGTCGTGATCGTCACGGCACGCCGGGAGGAGGCGCTCCGCCAGACCCTCGGCGCCTTGCCCGGCGAGGGCCACCAGTTCATCTGTGCCGACCTGACCCGCTCCGACGAGCGCGAGGCACTGGTCGGCCGACTCCCCGCACTGGACGGCATCGTCCATTGCGCGGGGGTCAGCACCCGGATGCCCTGCAAACTGATCACCGAGGAGCATATCCGGCAGGTGATGGACCTCAACTTCACCGCGCAGGTCCTCCTGCAGACCGCCCTGCTGAAGCAGAAGCGTCTGAAATCCGCCGCATCCGTCGTTTTCCTGGCCTCAAGGGCGATGGAATACCCCAGTCCCGGCAACGCCATCTACAGCGCCTCCAAAGGCGCCCTGGCCGCATACGCGAAGTGCCTCGGGCTCGAACTCGCCGGCCGGGGGATCCGCGTCAACTGCATCCGCCCGGGCATGGTCTGGACGGACCTGATCCTCGGGCAGGGCCTCGACGAAACGGAACTCCGCGAAGCACAGTTGAAATATCCCCTGAAACGTTTCGGCACCCCCGCCGACGTAGCCAACCTGATCGTCTATCTGCTCTCCGACGCCTCCGCCTGGATGACCGGGAGCAGCATCGACCTCTCGGGCGGCGGCGAGGGCATCCTGGTCTGACGCTTATGGCTTTCATCAAGGCAATTTCCTATTACCTCCCCGAGCGGGTCGTCACCAACGAGGACCTCGTCCGCGAATTCCCCGAATGGAGCGTGGACAAGGTGGGCGCCAAGGTCGGCGTCAGCCAGCGCCACCTCGCCGGGCCGGACGAGACGGCCGGCGACCTGGCAGAGAAGGCCGCACGGCGCCTGTTCGAAGAATACGGCATCGATCCTTCCGAGATCGATTTCATCCTGCTCTGCACGCAGAGCCCCGACTATTTCCTGCCCACGACCGCCTGCGTCCTGCAGGACCGGCTGGGCATCCCCACTTCGGCGGGGGCTCTGGACTACGACCTGGGCTGCTCGGGCTGCATCTACGGACTGGCGCTCGCCAAGGGGCTGATCGCCGGCGGGATCGCCTCCAACGTCCTGCTCCTCACGGCCGAGACGTACAACAAGTACATCCACCCTTCGGACAAAGGCAACCGCGCCATCTTCGGCGACGGCGCCGCCGCGTGCCTGGTGTCGAAAGATGGCTTTGCCGAGATCGGCGAGTTCGCCCTGGGCACGGACGGCAGCGGGGCGCAGGACCTGATCGTGAAGACCGGCGGCGCCCGGCAGCCTGCGGCAAGCGGCCGGGAGAGCGTCGACGAGGACGGCCACGTCAACCGCGAGGATTTCCTCTATATGAACGGCGGGAAGATCTTCAATTTCACGCTGGACGTCGTCCCGGCCCTGCTCGACACGGTACTGAGCCGGAACGACACGGCCGGAGACCGGGTGGATTACTACATCTTCCACCAGGCCAACAAGTTCATGCTCAATACGATCCGCAAAGTCTGCGCGATCCCGAAGGAGAAATTCTACCTGGATCTCGAACAGGTGGGGAACACCGTTTCCTCCACCGTGCTCATCGGACTTAAAGACTGTATGGACAAGGGAATCATCACCCCGGGGCAGCAGGTCCTGCTCGCCGGATTCGGCGTGGGACTGAGCTGGGGCGCCACCCTGCTTCGATTCTGACCACCATGGCGCAACCCGGAGAAGGAAAGGCCATCGCCAAGAACACCCTGTTCCTCTATGCCCGGATGTTGATCATCCTGTTCGTGTCGTTGTACACCAGCAGGGTCATCCTCCAGATCCTGGGCATCGACGACAACGGGCTCTACCAGACCGTCGGTGGCATCGTCGGCTTCCTCTCCTTCCTCAACGGGGCCCTGTCCACGGCGACCTCGCGCTTCATCACCTTCGCCCTGGGCAAAGGTGACGAACTGGAACTGAAGAAGACCTTCAGCGCCACCCTGACCACCCATTTCCTCATCGGACTGCTCATCGTCATCCTTGCCGAGACCGCGGGGCTGTGGTACGTGTACAACAAAATGGTCATCCCACCGGATCGTTTCGATGCCGCAGTCATCATTTTCCACATCTCCATCCTCACATCCTTCCTATCCATCCAGCAGGTCCCATTCAGCGCGGAGATCATCGCCCACGAGCGGATGTCCGTCTTTGCTTATATCGGCATTTTCGAGGCTTTCGCCAAACTGGGCATCGTGTATCTCCTGAACGTCGGCCATATGGACAAACTGGTCCTGTTCGCCATCCTAATGCTTGGGGTCACGGTCTGCCTGTTCGTTTTCAACACCATCTACTGCCGGCACAACTTCCCGGAAGTCTCCTTCCGGCTGTCTTTTGACAAGGATCTCTTCGGCAAGATTTTCAGTTTCTCCGGCTGGAGCCTGATGACCAACTGCGCCATCGCCCTGTCGGGCCAGGGCATCACGCTGCTGCTGAACCTGTTCTTCCCGCCTTCCGTCGTCACGGCACGCGGGGTCGCATCGCAGGTCAACAGCGCCGCTTCGCAGTTTGTCGGGAACTTCCGGACGGCGGTCAACCCGCGGATCGTCAAGCAATTCGCCGCCGAAGACTATGCCGATTCCAAGCGCCTGATGCTGGTGTCGGCGGAATTCTCTTACTACCTGATGTTCGTGTTCGCCCTGCCGATTTGCCTGCTGGCGGTCCCGCTGCTGGACCTCTGGCTGGTCGAAGTTCCGGAATACGCATCGACCTTCCTGCAGATCGTGATTGTCCAGAGCCTGTTCACGGTCTTCAACATTTCCTTCTTCACCGCGATTTCCGCATCCGGGCGCATCCGCGAAAACGCCTGGTTCACGACAATCGTGCTCTTCGCCTGCTTCCCGGTCGTCTATCTCCTCTTCAAACGAGGAGCCTCCCCTACGGTACTGTCCTGGGCCTATCTGGTGGCCGAGGCCATCCTGGCCCTCTTCGTCAAGCCGTACCTGCTGGTCAAGATCGTAGACTACCGATGGGGCGAAATCCTGCGCGTCTTCTGGAACTGCCTCAAGGTCACGCTGATGGCGATTCCCATCCCCCTGCTCGTTTACTTGGGGCTGGGCGTTTCCAACCTCTGGTACTGCGCCGTCATCCTTGCCGTCTCGGTCCTGAGCGTCCTGGTGTCCGTGTGGACGCTGGGGCTCACGAAGGAGATGCGCACCCAACTCATCCAGGCTGCCAAGGCCCGCCTGTCCAAGTCATGAAAATCCGCTCTACAATGAATAGTAATCGTTGCTTGTTATCTATCATCGTCCCGGCGTACAATATGGAAAAGTACCTGGACCGGTGTCTATCCGCATTGATCGTGGACGGGAATCAGATGCGTCAGTTCGAAGTTCTTGTCATCAACGATGGTTCCAAGGACAGGACATCCGAAATCGGGCACAGATTCGAAGATCATTATCCGGAGACATTCCGGATAATAGACAAAGAAAACGGGCATTATGGTTCTTGTATCAACTACGGTCTCGCCATCGCTAAAGGTCTCTTTGTCAAAGTCCTCGACGCAGATGACACCTTCGATCCGGCAGTATTCCCCGAATTCCTTCATTTTTTGTCCGACGACGATGTTCAGGAGAATGGGGATGTCATTCTCTCTGATTACATTCAAGTTGATGACAATCTCGTCCTGCTGAGCCGTCATCTATATTCCAGCTATTCCAATCCCGTAAAGATCAGCGACCTGCAAAAGGAGGACCGCAAGAAATGGTTCATCCATGGTCTTACATACCGGACACAATATCTGAGGGACATCCATCACAAACAGACGGAAGGGATTGCCTATACCGATATTGAGTGGTGCTTCTATCCGATCGTCAAGATTCGGAATCTCTACCGGTTCGAGGGCGCCTTGTACAGGTATACAAAACTTCGGGAAGACCAGTCTGTCAATCCGGCAGTTCAAGGGAAGAATATCGGGATGCAAGTAGGGATCGTCAAGAAAATGATCCAGGATTTCCCGGCCATTTCAAAAGATTGTCTCAGCGAAGGGAACCGGTCTTTTTTGCACGATTTTATCACTCTTCAGGTTTCACATATCTACCAACTCTTTCTCCTGACTCTCCACCGGCACATCAAATCCTCAGACATATTATTACAGGATTTCGATTCTTTCTTGCAGCAGCACGCACCTGATCTGTATCAGGAAATCGAGGGCTATTCCACGCGCGTCGCAGGTCTTTATTTTGAGCCGGTCAAAGATTGGAGAGAGCATAAGCTCTTCAAGATGAAATTGATGCAAACGCTTTATTCCTTGGCCGACTTCAAGGTCCGGATGAGCAGAAAGATCAAATCGGGCAGATGACGCACGCCTGGCTCATAATCGCTCACAATGAATTCGGAATCCTCCAACGACTGGTTTCCGCACTCGATGCGCCTCAGTGCGATATCTTTATCCATATAGACAAGAAGGTCAAGCGTCTTCCTCATATCCATACAGAACACAGCAGGCTCTTCAACCTGACAGACCGGATCGATGTCCGCTGGGGCTCCGTCTCACAGATACGATGCGAACTCACTCTGTTTGAGACGGCGGCAGCGGCCGGTCCGTATGACTATTACCACGTCATTTCCGGAACCACCTTGCCACTGAAGTCCTTGCGTGTCATTCTTGATTTCTTTCAAGGCTATGCAGGCAAAACCATATTCGCCTGGCTCGGCAAAGATCCGCATTACCAAGAGATGCTGAAGATGCATCGCTACAACCTGTTCCTCCACAACTATTCTTCCCCGAATCCCCTTTTGAAGAGACTGAGCCAGTTCTTGTGGAAATGCGCCATAGCCGTACAGCGGCTCGTCGGCATCGAGGCCCATCGCGGAAAGGCTTTCTACAAATCAAACAACTGGTTAAGCCTGACGGAAGAGGCCGTGCAGTATCTTCTTTCCCGGAAGAAAGAAATATTGAGAACCTACCGTTATACCTTTTGCGGAGATGAGTACTTCGTCCCGACGGAACTGATGTCCTCTCCGCTCAAGGACTCACTGGTCAGCGACGAGCGCTACCTGCTGCACAACATTGAACGGTCCAACGCCAGCGTTTACCACCTCTCCGAGTTGGAGGAACTTTGTAAGACAGAGTATCTGTTCGCTCGTAAATTCACGGAGCAATGAGAATCTGCATCCTCACCCAACCGCTCGAGACGAATTACGGGGGAATCCTGCAGGCCTATGCCTTGCAAAAGGTCCTCGCAGCCATGGGACACGAGGTCACGACCTTGCGTTTCAAGCCATTGTATGCACATACCTCTTCCAAACTTGAGTTCTACTGGAAAATCTTCCGGCGTTTCCTCTCCAAGCTCAAAGGGAACAAGGGCATCCGTTACAGCAACCCAAACAAACAATGGGCTCGGTATCGCCAGGTCAACCGCGTGCTGGAGGAATTCATTGAGAAACATCTCCATTGCCTGGAAGCGGACATCCCGCTGGACAGCCGCAAGCTTCCGACCTTCGATGCTTTCATCGTCGGGAGCGACCAGGTGTGGCGGCCTATCTTCTCCCCCCGCCTGTCTGATTTCTACCTGGGTTTCCTGCACGACGACCGCCCGCTCAGGATCGCGTACGCCGCCTCGTTCGGCGTTGACGAATGGGAATCCTCCAAGGAACAGACTGCGGTCCTTCGCAAGCTCGCCCAACGTTTCGACCGGATCTCCGTCCGGGAAGCGTCCGGCGTAGATCTGTGCAGGGACCATCTCGGCGTGGAGGCAGAATTGATGCCGGATCCGACGCTGCTGCTGACCCGGGAAGATTATCTGGGACTCTGCCAGGATGGCTCCTGCGGCCTTCCCGACCAGCCCTACGTGGCGACCTATTTCATCGACCCGAATCCGCGGAAAGAGGAACTGGTCGCCGCTTTCGCCGAGCGGCATCATCTGTCGGTCGTCCCGCTGGGCCGGTTCGACTGGGAGTCCGGCTCGGACCCGATGGAGAAGTGGCTGTCCGGCCTGGCTGATGCCAAATATGTCGTCACGGACTCCTACCACGGCACCGTTTTCTCTTTGATCTTCCGAAAGGATTTCATCTCTTTCATCAATCGGTGGCGCGGGTCTTCGCGGTTCCGCACATTGCTCGATGCCTTCAACCTGCAGGACCGGCTGGTCGATCCGGATTCCATCTCCGGCTTCGACATCTCCCCGGCCGATGAGGAAGCCTATGCCCGGCAATTGCTGCGCCAAAGGGAGAAAGGGCTCGCTTTCCTGTCTGAAACCCTGGCAGCCAACAAGCGTTGATATGATACAGAAAGTACGTCAATCCAATATCGAACTCCTCCGCCTGATCTGTATGTTCATGATCCTGGTAGGGCATGCGTCAGGATATCTCAACGAGAAGGACCTGGTTGGCGGACACGGGGTATTCCGGCTTCTGGTCAACCAGTTCTGCCTGGTCGGTGTGGATGTTTTCGTCCTGATTTCCGGGTGGTTCGGCATCAAGGCGTCTTTCCGCGGAGCGGGGAAACTGCTGTTCCAGGTGTTGTTCATCACGATCCTGTGCGTTGTCGTGAGCCTGCTCGCCGGCTTGCCCATCTCGTTCCAGGAGGACGTCCTGCCCTTTCTGCTTCTGGGTCAGGGCTACTGGTTCGTGGTATCTTACCTGATCCTCTACGCCATCTCGCCTGTACTGAATGCGTTTGTAGAGAAGGCGACACAAAGGACTTTCCGGACGGTGCTGCTCACCTGGTTCGGGCTGGCATTTTTCTATGGTTTCCTGCTCGATGCCGGCCATTTCGATTATGGTTTCTCCGCTTTGTCTTTCATCGGCCTGTATCTTCTGGCCAGATATGTCCGGCTGTATCCGGGGCGTCTGACTTCATTCAGCGCCTGGACGGACGCCGGTATCTACGCGGGCGCGACCCTGCTTTCCGCACTCTTGTTTTGGTACGGATACAAGTGGTTCGGTATGGGATTCCACCTAAACCACAACGACTCGCCGCTGGCCATCCTCGCAGCCCTGTACCTCCTGTTGGCATTCTCCAAGATTAAATTGCATAGTCGGATGGTCAACTGGCTTGCCGCCTCGGCTTTCGCCATCTACCTCATCCACGAGAACGCACTCGTCTCTCCTTACTACCACCAACTGTTCCAAAACCTGGATCAATGGTTGCCGGCCCCTGCCGTCGTGCCGGTGGCCATCGTCCTGTTCCTGCTTATCGGACTGGCCTGCATCCTTGTGGACAAGATCCGGATCCTGGCCTGGAATGCCCTGCCCTTTTATGACGAAAGAAAGCGTCACTGAATCCAAAGTTATCGACTGGCTGCGTTTCCCGATGGCAGCCCTGGTCGTCGTAAACCACACCGGCTCCATGGGTGGAGGCAGCCCGTATCCCGTCTATTCCACCTTGTGCATCCTCTTTCCTGAAGCGATCTGCCGGCTGGCCGTCCCGCTGTTCTTCCTGATTTCGGGCTATCTGTTTTTCAATGGACTCGAGGACTGGAACAAGCAGGTGTACCTGGACAAGATGAAGCGGCGTGCCAGAAGCCTTCTGGTCCCCTATATTTTGTGGAACATCCTGGCCGTCGTGTTCTTCTACGGCTATTCCGCACTCCGGATGCGGCTGAAAGGCGAACCGTTCATCAGTTTCCCCGAGCAGTGGCAACAGTGGGGCGGGCTCAGGGTCTTCTGGGACTGCGACAAAGGACTGCCGCTGAATTACTCGTTGTGGTATGTCCGGGACCTGATTCTCTTCGTCATCGCCGCACCGTTGATATACTGGGTCCTGAAAAAGATTCGCTGGGTAGGAATCGCTCTCCTGGGATTGGTGTTCCTGGTTTTCGACAACATCCATTTCCTCGGCGGCCTGCTCTTTTTCTCGCTCGGCTGCTGCCTGAGGATCTGCGGCCACAGCATCCTGGACATGACCCGTGCGGTCAAATGGCCGGCCTTGATCCTGTCCTGCCTGTCGCTGGTGGCCATCGTCCTTACATACCGGGACCACCGGCCGCTATCCAATTTCCTGATGCGCGTCTTCATCCTCTGCGGCGTGATGTCCGTCTTCCTGGGTGCCTCGACGGCCTACAGGAAACGGTTCGTGAAGGACACTCCCCTGCTGACCAGAAGCAGCTTCTTCATTTTTGCCGCCCACGCCATCTTGATCATCAACGAGTTCGCACATTATATCGTGCTTCATACGCTTCCCTTGCAAGGAGATGCCTACTATAGCGTTGACCTCTTCCTCCGTCCCACCCTCGCCATCGGGATGTGCCTGGCCTTGTATTGGGTGATGAGCAAGATCACCCCGCGCACGCTCGGGATCCTTACCGGCGGCCGGGCCAAAACGAATTCCGCCTATGCGTAATTTTCTATGGCGCAAGTTGCGCGAATGCAAGATCCTGTCCACCCACAAGCGCGTGGCCCGGATCTGCGAGGCGCTGATCGACCGCTACCGCGAGCATCCGGAGCATTTCGTGTTCGAAGCCAAGCAGGAGTTCGGCACGGACAAGATCATCTGGCAGTACTGGGGTCAGGGATATGACGAGGTCCCGGCTGTCGTGCGGACCTGCCTGGACTCAGTGGATAAATTTGCGGGCGACTACACCGTGATCCGCCTTACGGACGCCAACCTGTCCGAGTATCTGGATCTTCCGGATTTCGTCCGGCAGAAGCGGGCGCTCTATTCCAGGGCGCATTTTTCCGACCTGCTGCGCCTGATGCTGCTCAAAACCTATGGTGGCGTGTGGATGGATGCGACCATCCTGATGACGGCCCCCATCCCCAGGAAATGGGCGGAATCGGAGTTCCTGGTCTTCCGCCGCGATCCGAACGAGCCGGATTACAAGTACTGGAGGAACACCTACGCTTACTATTTCGGCTGGGCGAAAGGGTTCCGGGTGAATATGCTGAACAGTTTCATCATCGCCCGCAAGGGGAGCCGGACCATCTCCGAACTCTGCGACCTGATGCTGCTCTGGTGGAGGGACCACGATGCCCTGCCGGACTACTTTTTCTTCCAGATACTTTTCGATGTCTACAAGTGCCAGGACGAGTTTCAGCTTGTGAGCGACACACTCCCCCATTATCTCCAGCAGTCTATCAATGATCCCAAGTTCTCCATCATGCAGCGGGAAGACATCTTCAAGCGCTTCCCTATTCATAAACTAACATACAAATAACCGAGAATCCAAATGACAGCAAAAGAACGCTTTCTCGAGTGGCTTATTCGTCCGGAACGTTATTACGTCCACAAATATCTCCGATTCTTACGACACGAAGAGCAATACACCTTCTCCTCGCCCAACAGGTTATTGGCTTTTTGGTATAAAGCCCGAAAGAATCGACTTGGTTCACGGCTCGGTTTCATCATTAGTGCTGGTTGTTTTGATGAGGGACTGCAGTTGGAGCATTACGGTTCTGTCATTGTGAATCCTAAAGCACGAATTGGCAAGAACTGCAAGATACACGGAAACTGCTGCATCGGCAGCGACGGAGGGTATCCCGACGACTCGCCCGTCATCGGAGACAACGTGGACATCGGCCAGGGCGCCCAGATCCTAGGTGGGATCCGCATCGCAGACAACGTCAGGATCGGCGCCGGCGCCGTGGTTGTCAAAGATGTTCTCACACCCGGCGTCACTGTCGTCGGTGTTCCTGGCAAGGTGCTGATTCGCCCATGAGACTTCCATAGATTCAGATTACCCATTCAATCATCAGCGATTATGCCTAAGATCTCGTTCGTGATGCCCGCATACAAGGCTCGCTTTCTAAGCCAAGCCATCAGCAGCATCTTGTCTCAGACATCAGCCGAATGGGAATTGTTCATCGTGGACGACTGCTCGCCGGAACCGCTCCGGGAGATTGTCGACACATTTGCCGATCCGCGTATCCGGTATTTCCGCAATGAACGGAACCTCGGGCGGAACAATCTGGTCCGGCAATGGAACCACAGCATCTCCTTCGCAACAGGAGAGTATATTGTCCTGGCCGCAGATGATGATCTATATAAACCAAGCTTTTGCGAAGAAATCATCCGACTCGCAGAGAAGTACCCCCAGGTGGATCTGATCCACGCGTCCGTCGAGCAAATCGGCGAGAGCGGAGAGCACCTCTGGGACGACAGCATCCTACCTGAATTCACCAGCAAGTATGAATACCTCCACTGGTGGCTGACCGGCCGCTCATTCACCTGCATCGGGAACTTCGCTTTCAAGCGCTCCGCTCTGTTGGAAATGGGCGGATTCATGGATTTCCCCTGCGCCTTCGGTTCCGACATCGCGACGCCCATCTCGCTCTCTCAGAACGGGGTTGCCAACACACAGGAGATGCTGTTCTGCTTCCGACAGTCATCGCAGCACCTGTCCGCAGACACGTCCCGCTTCAAAGAAAAACTGGAAGCGATCTCCCGCTTGTCGGAATTCCTCAGAGGCATTTCTTACGAGGAGCCGGACAATCCTGCGGACAAGGAATTTTACTCGATTGTCAATCCGGATTACTTGCACAAAAAGTGCGTATATGATTATTTCAATCTCGTCATAAAGTACCTCCCCTTACGCGAGCTGTTTCCCTATCTGAGGCGATGTCGGCTGGCGAACGGGATGGACAAGTTGTTAATGGTCCTGCGATGGATAAAAAGACAATTCTGACCATGGAAAAGAAAAGGATCGGTTATCTGGACGCCATGCGGGGATTCACGATGATCCTCGTCGTCTACAGCCATGTCATCTCGTATGCGTTTCACAGTGTTACCGGTTTCAGTTTCAACGATATCTTCGTCACGTTCCGTATGCCTCTGTTCTTCTTCCTGAGCGGCTTCCTGATGTACAAGCCGGCCAGGTTCAAGGAGGGAACGGCCGTCTTGTCCTTCCTGAAGAACAAATTCATGGTCCAGTTGATTCCGACACTCGTTTTCTCGGTTATCTACTGCCTGATATTCCGGTATTCTTTTGGAGCCTTATGGTTCGAGAAGGCCAAGTGTGGCTATTGGTTCACGATTACGCTTTTCTACTTTTTCACGATTTACGCCCTTGGAGACTTCCTGCTGGGCAAGTTCCTGAGGGGAAAGAAGAAACTCTTTGCCGGATCCGCTGCCGCCCTCCTTGTGTATGCCTTCTCCAAATACTCTTTGTCGGCAGATTGCCCCTGGGCAGATTCTTTCTTGTGCGGATTCATCGGTTACGCCAACCTGCAGTTTTTCCTTTTCTTTTTCTTCGGCGCCATCCTCCGGTCACACTTCGACGGGTTCCAGCGGCTTCTGGACAAGAAAGAGAGCATGCTCGGCTTCCTGGTCTGCTTCTTCGTACTTCAGTTTGCACTCCAACTCCCCCAGAGCAAGGATTGGATCATTTCGTGCGTGTCTTATTCCGCGTACTCGCTGATCAAGACAGTATCCGGTTTCTTCGGGATCATCACGGTGTTTGCTTTCTTCAGGAAATACCATGCTTTCTTTGAGACTTCTTCCTTGGGTTCCGGCCTACAGTACATCGGAGCGCGGACGCTGGACATCTATCTGATCCATCTTCTGCTCATCCAAACCGATTTCACCTTCATCGGCGAGTTCCTCGGCAAGTACAGCAACCCGATCCTAGAGCTTCTCCTCGGTGCCACCGTTTCGCTCCTGATCATCGGAATCTGTCTGGTAATCAGCAATATCCTCCGCTGCAGCGACGTCCTGGCGAAACTCCTCTTCGGAAAAGTCATCAAAACCACCAATTCCTGATCTTATGGACGAACCATTGATTTCAGTCATCGTCCCCGCCTACAATGCGGAGGCTTTCCTGATCCCCTGCATCAAAAGCATTCTGGATCAGACGCTCACGGATCTGGAACTGATTGTCGTAGACGATGGCAGCACGGACGGGACGGCAGACATCTGCAGGCGTTTCGAAAAGACCGATCCGCGCTTGAGGTACATCCACAAGTCCAACGGCGGCGTCATCCAGGCTTTGAAACTGGGTGTAGAGAACGCCAGGGGACAATGGATTGCGTTCAGCGACCATGACGACACCCTGCCCGCCGATGCGTTGGAAACGCTTTATCGGCATACGAAACCGGATTGCGACCTTGTCGTGGGCTTTTCTTTCGAGGGTGACGGGAGTTGCCGCACCACCCCCATCGACAGCTGGAGAGCGAAGATGATCGCCTCGGATCCTATCCTCTGCACACGTTGGGCCAAATTATATCGACGGTCCATCATGGACGGCGATACGGCAGAAGCGCCCTCCTCCATCAAGATGGGAGAAGACATGATCATGAATATCAAGGCAGCCTTCAAGACTGACAAAGACATCACGATCATCCACGAGAAGGTCTATAACTACTATAGGAACGCCAACAGTTTCTCCGTTCACTTCAAATGGACGGCATCCTGGTGTTCCAGCGTCTACTCCGTCATCAATGACATCCTGCTCGAGAACGGGAGAAAAAGCGAATACTCGGTCCCGCTGATCCGGAACGGGTTGGAGATGATGAGGAAACTGGTCGTCACGGGCGCCCGTTCGGAGCAGAGGAAACTCCGTGATTCGTCGCTGGTCCGGATGATCCGGTCAGACATCGCCGATTCCGGGTTCGTCCCGTCCGGGAAAGAGAAGTGCTTGCTGAAGCACCCTTCATCCCTTGTTCTTCGTTTATACCTCCGGTTCTCACGGGCACTGGAAATCGTCATCAAGCTATGCAAATGAGCACGCCTCTCGCCATCGCTTTCACACCCAATTACTTCGTGCCGGCCGCGACGACGCTGAAATCGCTGCTGGATGCATCCACGGGCGATTTCCGGGTCATCTGCCTGGTCACGGAGGAGATTCCGCAACGGATGCAGGACAAGCTCACGGCGCTCGGCGGCGGGCGGCTGTCCTTCGAGTACATCCCGCTGAAGGGACGGCTGGAGGGGCTGTACATCGACCCGCGCTATACCGAGGCCGCCTCGTTCCGGCTCCTGCTGCCGGAACTCCTGCCCGAAGTGGACAGCATCGTCTACCTGGACTGCGACATCGTCGTCCGCCAGGACATCGGAGCGCTCTACCGCGAAATCCGGCTCGGGGACAATTACCTCGCCGTAGTCTTCGAGGCGCCCATCGAGAAGCAGGCGGAGCGTTTCCGTGCGCTCGGCTGCGACCCGGACCGCTATTTCAACTCCGGCTTCCTGGTGATGAACCTGGCGCAGATGCGCGCCGAGAAGGTATCGGAGCGTCTGTTGGAAGCCTGCCGGGTCCCCTATCTGGAGTTCCCGGACCAGGACGCCCTCAACCAGGTCTGCCAGGGTCGGGTACTGCCGCTGAGTCCGGTCTACGACAGCATCCGGACCTTCTTCATCCCGAAATATAAGCCCGACTTCATCCGGCAGTATTCCGAGGCGCTCTGGGACGAGGTGCAGCGCTGCGGCAGCATCCATTATACCGGCGGCAAGCCCTGGAACCTGTTCACCGTCCGTTTTGCGGACTGGTGGCGGGTCTACGACAGCCTGCCGGAAGAGATCCGGTCGGAGTGGACGCCGCCGGCCAGGGCCTACCGGCTTTGGAAGTTTTACCGCATCCCGGTCTTCGGCCGGGTGTTGGATGCCCTGCGCGGCTTGAAGCAGTCTTTATCGTGAAGCACGCATACCTGATACTGGCCCACACGGAGTTCGATCTCCTGAAATTGCTGGTTTCCCGCCTGGACGACCCGCGCAACGACATCTACGTCCACTTCGACAAGAAGGTGGCGGTGCTGCCGGAACTCTGCACGAAGCAGGCGGGGCTGACGGTGCTGGACCGGCGCATAGACGTCCGCTGGGGCGCACCGAGCATGGTCGAGGCGGAATTCGCCCTGTTCGAGGCTGCGCTGGCACAGGGGCCGTACCAGTATTATCACCTGCTCTCCGGCGTGGACCTGCCGCTCAAGAGCCAGGACTACATTCACGACTATTGCGACCGTCACGCCGGCGACGAGTTCATCGGCTACACCTGGACCGAAATGCCGGACAGTTTCAAGCGGAAAGTCCAGTGCTGGCACCTGTTCCCGGAACGATTCAAAAGCCGGAACTGGTGCATCCGGGCCCTGCGCGCCGGCTTCCTCCGGCTGCAGGAGGCGCTCGGGCTCTACCGCAACAAGGACGTGGATTTTAAGAAAGGATCACAGTGGGTGAGTATCACCGAAGGGATGGCCGGGTACTTCCTGGAACATCGCGACTGGATCCGGAAGACCTTCCGCAACACCTTCTGCTGCGACGAACTGGTGATGCAGACGCTCTGCTGGATGTCGCCCTATCGGGAGCATATCCACAGCCTGGCCTCCGACGGAGAAGGCTGCATGCGTATCATCGGCTGGCGGGAGAATCCCGCCGGCGGCGAATGGATCCTGAAAGACTGGACGGAAGCCGATTATGAAACACTTCGAACCTCCCCTGCGCTGTTTGCCCGCAAATTCAACAGCCAGGACCAAGGTTTTTTGCAGAAAATTTGCGAACTTGCGACCCGATGAGATTCAGCATCATCATGCCTGTCTACAACGCCGAGAAGGTGCTCCCCGTGAGTCTGGAGAGCATCCGGGCGCAACGTTTCCGGGATTTCGAACTGATATTCGTGGAGGATGGGAGCACGGATGGTACCGTGTCGGTGCTGGAAGCGTTCGCTGCTGAGGCCGACTTCCCCTGCCACATCGTCTCGCAGCCCCGCAACGGCGGGGTGGCCGCGGCCCGTAACCGCGGGCTTGCCGCGGCCTGCGGCGAGTACCTTGCCTTCGTGGACGCCGACGACCGGATCGAGCCGGAGGCGCTGGAGGAGGCAGACGCAGCGATCCGCGCGGCGGGAAGTCCCCCCGACATCATCGGCTGGGACTGGACGCTCGGATTCGAGAAGAACGGCAGGATGATGCGACAGGCGGATTACGACACGCCCTTGCAGGCACTCAAGAACTTGATGGGCGGCACGATGCGCTGGAATCTATGGCTCTTCGCCGTGCGCAGGGAGCTGCTGGCGGAAAATGGCATCCAATTCCTCGACGGCGCCAATATGGGAGAGGATATGATGCTGATGCTCAAGGCTTTCTCCAAGGCCGGAAAAGTCGTGCAGCTACACAAGCCGCTCTACCGCTACAACGCCGTCAGCGAGACCTCGCTCAGCCGGCAGTTCAGCCCGGAGCGGCGGCGGGAGATTTCGGAGAACCTGGAAGAGGCCCTGAAGTCACTCTCCGCCAGCCACTACTCAGCGGAACTGGAGCCATATGGCAATTATCTCAAACTCTTCCTCAAACTCCCCCTGCTGATCAGTGCCGACCGCACCGACTACGAGACCTGGTACGGCTGGTTCCCGGAGGCCAACGCCTCCGCGATGGCCAACCAGGCGCTCCCTATGCGCACGCGCTTGCTGCAGGGAATGGCCGCCCGGCGGTGCTGGGCTGGAGTTAAAACCTATTATCTGCTCGTTTACAGGTTCGTGTACGGCATCGTCTACCGATAAGTTGGCTATGAAAAGGAACATCCTGACTATCATCCTGCTGACCATCGTCGTCGATTTCTTCTATTTCGACATTGTCTTCCGGTTCTTCCCCATCGCCAACACGAAGATGATGCTGGCGGTCTGGGGTATCCTGGCCTTCGTCTACAAGAGTATCCAGGAGCACCAAGTCCATATTTCACGACGGGTCATCATTTCCGGCCTCCTGGCGCTCGCTTTTTCTCTCTGGTGTTACTACGCCATTATTGCCAACGGAACGACCCGGGACACCTACATCCGCTATTATACCTCCTTTGCGACCTGGGTGGGCGGCGCTTATGGCGTCTATTCCATCTTGAAGTCGAAGTACGACCGCGTCGACCTGTACCTGCTCACTTATTTCCTGGCTATTGTCTGCGTCTCCCAATGCGTCATCGCCCTGTTGATCGACAACATCCCCGTCATCCGCAACCTGGTAAATGCCGTCGTCCTGCAAGCGACAGACTTCTACGAACGAGGCGGACGTTTGTACGGCATCGGATGTGCCCTGGACCCTGGCGGAATCCGGCTCGCCGCCGCCCTCGTCCTCATTTCGCACCAACTGGCCAAAGAGGACCGGGTCAGGCGTGACACCAAGAAGTCCGTTTTCTTCATCATATCATTCCTTTTTATAACCGTGATCGGCTCGATGATTTCCCGTACGACCATCGTCGGGGCGGGCTTGGGGCTCGGTTATATCTTGATCAATAACTTCCGTTTACAGCAGGGCGGCCTCATTTCGAAGGTCCAGATCAATGCATCATTCCTGCTCATCTTCCTTATTGCAGGTGTCACGGTGATCAGCATGATCCTCTACGCCTCGAACCAGTCTTTCCACGACAACCTCCGTTTCGGTTTCGAAGGCTTCTTCAACTGGGTTGAAACCGGAGAATTCCGGACAGGATCGACTGATGTCCTTCAGACGATGTGGGTCTGGCCTACTACGCCACGCGGATGGCTCATCGGTGAAGGCCGCTGCGGTGTGTTTCAGACCGGCTCCGACATTGGATACTGCAACTTCATCCTATATTCAGGATTGATTGGAATGATTCTATTTTCGGTCTTCTTCATCTATAGCCACCTGTCCCTCGTCGACAAGTTCCGCAGCTTCACTTTTACCGCCTTCCTGCTGATTGCCCTCACTTTCATCATATGGGCCAAAGTGATGACCGATATCTTCCTGGTCGACGCCCTGCTTTTCTGCATTGATGACGACTTCTCGCTCCCGACGGCGACGCCGGTGGAAGCGGAAGATCCTGAATCCGCGTGAAAATCATCTACTGCTTCGCTTCCCTCTACAACCCCGGCGGGATCGAGCGGGTCTTGCTCAACAAGGTCCGTTGGTTTGCCGCGCAGGGAGGCTATGAACTGCTGGTCGTGACCACGGACCAGCAGGGTCGGCCGCCTTTCTATGCCTTCCCGCCCGAGGTGCGGATGGCGGACCTGGGAATCAACTACTCCGTGGACAACGGACGCTCTCCGCTGATGAAGATCCTCAGCTATTTCCGCAAGCGGAGGATCCACCGGAAGCGGCTGACGGAGCTGCTGATGCGGGAGCGGGCGGACGTCGTGGTCTCGCTCTTCCCATCCGAGTCATCCTTCATCCCGGACATCCGGGACGGGAGCAAAAAGGTGCTGGAACTCCACTACAACCGGTTTTTCCGCCTGCAGTACAACCGCAGCGGCCTGTTGGGCCTGGCCGACCGCTACCGGATGCGGCAGGACGACCGGCTGGTGCGCCGTTTCGACCGCTTCGTCGTACTTACGCAGGAGGACGCCGGCTACTGGGGGGCGCTGCCCAATCTGGCGGTCATCCCCAATGCAGCGCCTGCCGTGCCGGAAGTCCGCTACAATCCGCAGAACAGGCGTGTCATCGCCGTGGGCCGGCTGGACTACCAGAAAGGCTTCGACCGGCTGCTGGACGCCTGGGCGCAGATTCCGGCTGCCACCCGCGAGGGCTGGAGCCTGGATATCTTCGGCCAGGGCGAATGGGAGCCGATGCTCCGGGAGCAGGCCGTCCGGCTGGGGATCACGGATTCCGCCCGGATCAACCGGCCGACCGGCCGCATTTTTGACGAATATGCCAGAAGCGCCTTCCTGGCGATGAGTTCTCACTTCGAGGGTCTGCCGATGGTGATGATCGAGGCGATGTCCTGCGGCCTGCCGGTGGTCAGTTTCGACTATCCCTGCGGCCCGAAGGACCTTATCCGCGAAGGAGAGAACGGTCTCACGGTCCCGGAAGGGGATGTTGCGGCGCTGGCCGGGGCGATGGCCCGGCTGATGACGGATGCGGCGCTCCGCCGGCGGATGTCCGGCGAGGCCCGGAAAGTGACGGAGGCCTACTCCGAAAAGAATGTGATGAAACTTTGGCAGCAGTGCTTCGAAAGCCTGACGGCGCGGTAAACGGAAACCGCCTGGACCTCATCCGGGTCCTGCTAACGGTAGGCATCGTCTGCCGCCATGCCACGACCACGGAGTTGTCGTCCACCACGGCCGCTTTCAGCGCCTTCACGCAAGGGATTGTCTGGCTGACGGAGGTCTGCGTACCGCTCTTCTACGTCATCTCGGGCTATCTCTATTTCCGCAATGTTCCGCTGAATCCGCAGCCCAAGTGGTTCCTGGACAAATACCGCTCCCGCTTCTTCTCGCTGGTCATCCCCTATGTGATTGCCAACTGCATCGCCTGGCTCTGTTTCTTTTTCGCCATAAAGGAAATGCCTTCGATGGTCTCGGGATTCTTCGGTGACAGCTGGAAGGACCCGGTCTTCGTGTTCTGGACCGGACCGGTCAACATGTCGCTCTGGTTTATCCGCGAACTGATTCTCGTCGTGCTGCTCTCGCCCGCCGTCTATTTGCTGGTGCGCTACACGCGCTGGTGGGGCGTGCTGGCGCTCGGCCTGCTGTGGGCTTTCAAGATCGGACCGGCTCCGCTCTTCTTCTTTTCGCTCGGCGCGTGCGAGGGTGTGTGGAAGATCGCACCGGTCGAACGCTGGCTGATGGCGCCCTGCCGGGTGGACATCCGTTCCCGCGCCTGGACTTATTTCGTTTATCTCTATCATTACCTGCTGGTCATCGGCGTGAAGAAGGGACTCATCATGCTCCTGCATCCGCAGGGAACGATGGCCCTGTTTGGCATCTATCTGGGCAGTGTCATCATCGTGCTGGGCGCCCTGACGCTCGTTTATGGCGGAATGAGAAAGATCATGCCCCGGGTGACGGGGGTTATCGTCGGAGGGAAATGAAACTGTTGCAGATCAATCCGGTGGTCCGGGAGAATACTTCGACCGGCAAGATCATGCGCGAGCTCGGCGAGCTGGCGCAGGCAGCCGGGTGGGAGAGCTACATCGCCTACAGCCGGGCCCGGGACGGCGTGCCGCAGCACAGCTCCAGACTGGTGCCGGTCGGGAACAAATTGGACTTGTTCATTCACTGGCTCGCCACGCGCCTGCTCGACGCCCACGGACTCGCCTCGAAATGCGCCACGCGTCAGCTGATCCGGCGCATCCGGGAAATCGATCCGGACATCGTGCACATCCACAACGTCCACGGCTATTTCCTCAACTACCCGCTTCTGCTCAGTTATTTGGCAGAACGCGGCAAGCCCGTCGTCTGGACCGTCCACGACTGCTGGCTGTTCACGGGCCACTGCTATCATTATGTAGCCGCCGGCTGTGAAAAATGGCAGTCGGGCTGCCACGACTGCCCGCAGAAACGGGCCTTCCCCAAGAGCTGGCTGCTGGACCGGTCCCGCCGCAATTATGCGGCGAAGCGGCAGGCATTGACCGCGCTCCCGGACCTGACTCTCGTGACCGTGTCCGACTGGATGCGGCGGGAAGTGGCGAAGTCCTTCCTGAAGGATGTCCCCTGCCGGGTCATCCATAACGGAATCGATCTGGACACGTTCCATCCCGTTACGGATCCGGAAAGCAGGGACCGTTACGGAATCCCCGCCGCGCACTATGTCCTGGCCGTCGCGAGCATCTGGCTGCCCCAGAAAGGTATTCCCGACCTGGTCGGACTGGCGGGACGGCTGGCTCAGGATGAGCGGCTGGTCCTGGTGGGCCGGATGAGCGAAGAGCAGCGGGCGGCCTTCCCGGACGGTGTGACATTCATTCCGCGTACGGAGAATGCCGCTGCGCTGGCCGCACTCTATACCGGCGCCCTGGCCCTTGTCAACCCCACCTGGCAGGACAACTATCCGACCGTGAACCTGGAGGCGATCGCCTGCGGAACGCCCGTGATCACCTACCGCACAGGCGGTAGCGTGGAATCCGTCACGCCGCAGACCGGCTTCGTGGTGGAACAGGGCGACGTGGACGGCATGGCAGCCTGCATACGTACCATCCGCGCCCAAGGCAAAGAGTATTATGCAGAAACCTGCAGGGAATATGCCCTGGAGCATTTCGACAAGAAAAAACGATTCCAAGATTATATCCGACTCTATGAAAGTCTTGCAACTCGGTAAGTTCTACCCCATCCGCGGCGGCGTGGAGAAGGTGATGTGGGACCTGACCCGCGGGCTCTCGGCGCGCGGGGTGACCTGCGATATGCTCTGTGCCACCTTGCCGGACGATCCGGTGGACGCGGAGGACCGGGACCGCTGCACGCAGACCCCGGACGGGCGGGAAATCCGTTTCAACGAATCCGGCCGGGCGATCTGCGTCCCGGCACTCGCCAAGAAGGCGGCCACGATGCTCTCCCCCGCGATGGTCCGCTGGGTGCGGCGTCACGCCGCAGAATACGACCTCATCCACATCCACCATCCCGATCCGATGGCGGCGCTCGCCCTGAGGCTGAGCGGCTACAAGGGGAAAGTCATCCTGCACTGGCACAGTGACATTCTCTCGCAAAAAGCGCTGCTTGCCCTCTATCGGCCGCTCCAGCGCTGGCTGATCCGCCGCGCCGACCGCATCCTCGGCACCACGCCGGTCTATGTCCGGGAATCCCCGTACTTGCAGGAGGTGCAGGACAAGATCGGCTATGTCCCTATCGGCATCGAACCGGTCATTTTCAAAGAAAATGCAGTTTCGGAATACCGCAATCGCTATCGCGGCAAAAAAATTGTTGTATCTTTGGGGCGGCTTGTGCCGTACAAAGGCTTTAGTTCGTTGATACAGGCGGCCGCCCTGCTCGGAGAGGACTATCAAGTCCTGATCGGCGGGAAGGGTCCGCTGCGGGATGAGTTGCAGTCGCAGATCGATTCACTGGGCCTGCGCGGCCGCGTGGAACTGCTGGGGTACGTGGCCAATGAGGATGTGCCTACCCTGTATGGTGCCAGCGACATGTTCGTGCTGAGTTCCGTGATGAAGACGGAGGCTTTCGGCATCGTGCAGATTGAGGCTATGTCCTGCGGCAAGCCGGTGGTGGCCACGCGCATCCCCGGTTCCGGCACGGCCTGGGTCAATGAACACGGCGTGTCCGGGCTCAACGTGACGCCGGCGGACCCGGCAGCCCTGGCACGGGCCATCGAGGAGATTTGTGCGGATGGAGAAACATATGAGAAGTATTCACGGGGTGCACGAGAGCGATTTCAGGCATTGTTCACCTCGGACAAAATGATTGACAAGATATTGGACGAATATGAAACGCTTTGTTAAATGCTTGTTGCCGGCCATCGTGGTGCTGGTTGCATCGTGTTCCACGCCGGCTTACTATTCGTATTTGCGCGATCTGAAGTACGAGACGCCCGAAGTAGCCAAACCCGCACCGGAGCTGCGCCTCCAGGTGGAGGACAGGGTCAGCATCCAGGTCCTCAGTACCGTCGCCGGGCTTGCAGCACCTTTCAACCTGAGTAACGGGATGACTGACGGCGAAGGCACACGCGTGTCTTCTTCGAGTTATACCGTGGACAAGTCGGGAAACATCGACTTCCCGGTGCTGGGGACCCTCCACGTGGAAGGCAAGACGCTGAAGGAACTCAAGGACGAGATCACCAGCGAGATCGTCCGTCTGGGTTATATCCGCGAACCGCTCGTCAAGGTGGAGATGGAGAATTTCAACATCACCGTCATCGGCGAGATGGGCCAGTCCATCCTCCCCGTTGAAGGCAGCAGCATCAATATCCTCCAGGTCCTCGCCCGGACCTCGGGAGCCGGTGAATACACCAATCTCCAGGATGTGATGGTCATCCGCACCGAACAGGGAGAGCGTGTCGCCCATTCGATCAACCTGCAGTCCAAGAGTCTCTTCGATTCTCCCGTTTACTACTTGCAGCAGAATGATATCGTATACGTCAAGCCACGCGGTCTGAGGCCTTCTTCGACGATGACGGCCATCGTGTCCGCATTTACGCCGTTTATCACGATTGGATCCACGCTTTCCACCTTGATCCTGCTCCTTACCCGTCTGTAATTATGGCCACGAAACAGAAAAATGCACGTAACGAACAGATCAACCTGGTCGATCTGTTCTTCTTCCTTTTGAACCATTGGTACTGGTTCCTGATCTGTGCCGCCATCGCCCTCGCTTATGCCTGGTACAAGTATTCCAAGAGCCCGCTTGTCTACCAGAGCAATGTAACCGTCGTCATCAAGGATCCAAGCAACACCACCCGCTCCGTGCGAATGGACTCCTACAGCAACATCATCAACTCGATCGACATGACCAACGAGATGCTGCAGCTACGCTCCAAAAGCATGATGGAAGAGGTAGTCCGTTCGCTTGATGCGGATATCAACTATGAAGTCCACGAGCGGCTTCGCAGCATTGAACTTTACCGAAATTCTCCTGTACGCATCTTCTTCTCCCGCGAAGAAGGAGAGGATCCCGGCACCTTCTCGATCAGGGTAACGCCCCTGGACTCCAAGACCATCCGGCTGGAAAGCAGCGACGGGACACAGAACGTAGCGCTGGATGACACGGTCTCCCTAGGTCAGGGCCGCGTGGTTTTCCAGCCCACGGCGTCCTACAATACATGGGGCTACGGCCGGGATATCCGGATCCAGAAAGTTCCGCTCAGATCCGCCGCAGTCGGATTCCTGTCCCGCTTGACCATCGACCAACAGTCCAACATCCTGACGCTCGTCCAACAAGACTACAACGTCCAACGCGCCTGCGATATCCTCAGCACCTTGGTCGAAAAATACAACGAGGATGCCATCCGCGAGAAGAACCGCGTGGCCGTCAACACCGCCGCTTTCATCAATGAACGTCTGGTCATCATCCAGGAAGAACTCGGCGCCGTGGAGGACAACCTGGCCGCCTTCAAGAGTTCGCAGCGGATCATGAACGTGGACGAGGCCGCATCGCGCTACCTGAACGAAAGCCGGAGCTACAATGCCGAAATCGTCCAGTTGGAGACCCGCATCTCGCTCGCCGAGTACCTGCGCGATTATGTGCAGGGTTCCGCCGGCACGTACGAAATGATTCCGGTCAACACCGGTCTGAACGATGCCAATGCCGACAGCAATATCAGCAAGTACAACGAGTTGATCCTGCAACGAGAGAAATTGGTGGCGGCCTCCAGCCTGACCAGTCCGGCCGTCAAGCAGATCGAAGGTGAAATCTCCTCGATGCGCCAGAACATCCTGGGTATCGTCCAGAACCTGCTGACAAGCCTCAATGTCCAGCGTCAGGACCTTGCCGCCCAGGAGAACGCTTCCATCCAGAAGTTCACCGCCATGCCGGCCAAGGCCAAACAGATGGTCAACATCGAGCGTCAGCAGCAAATCAAGGAGCAATTGTATGTCTATCTGCTCAACAAGCGCGAGGAGAACGCCCTGACCCAGGCCATGGCGGACAACAACGCCCGTATGGTCGACGTTCCGGAAGGCTCCTGGGCCCCGGTGTACCCGCAGCGCAACCGTATGCTGCTGCTTGCCCTGCTGATCGGCTTGCTGGTCCCGGCCGTCGTCCTGATCGCCTGGAAGTTCCTGGATTCCCGTGTCCGCACCCGCAAGGAACTCGAAGAAATGGTTTCCGTGCCCGTCCTGGCCGAGATTCCCCTGGATGCGTCTGCCCAAAAGAAAACCCACAAGAAGAGCAAGAAAGAGGACGCCGTTTCGCCCATTGTCTATAAGCCCGGATCCAAAGGAGTCTTCACCGAGTCCATGCGCATCATGTGCACCAATCTCGACTTCATGAAACCCGAAGGTGTGGATCGCCCTGTCGTAGCGCTGACTTCCTTCGCCGTGTCCGCCGGAAAGACCTTCCTGACCGCCAACATGGCACGGTGTCTCGCCGATGCCAAGAAACGCGTCGTGCTGGTGGACCTCGACCTTCGCAAGCGCACCTTGTCCAAGGCCTTCGGCCTCAAACACAAGACCATCGGTTTGTCAAACTATCTCTTCGAAGAGCAAATCCAACTCGTCGACGTCATCCACAAGGACGTAGCCGAGGGAGTCGACTTCATCCCCGCAGGCCACACTCCGCCCAACCCGACGGAACTGTTGAGCCGCAAACGCTTCGATGATTTCATTGCCGAACTGAAGAAACTCTACGATTACATCCTGCTAGACAGCGTCCCCGTGCAGGTCGTCGCCGACCCGATGATCATCAGCCGCGTGGTCGATATCAACCTGTTCGTGCTTCGTGCCGGCCAGCTCGACCGCCGGATCATGCCGCATCTCGACGAGCTTCAGGAAGGCGGACGGCTCAAGAACCTGGCCATTATTTTCAATGGATCCGAGCTAAAGAAGGGCCTCGGCTATGGCGCTTACGGCTACGGCTATGGCTATGGCTACGGCTACGGCTATGGCTATGGTTACGGCGAAAACAGCGAATAATCCATGACCATCGCAGTAGATTTCGACGGCACCATCGTCGATCACAAATATCCGGAGATAGGCAAAGAGAAACCTTTCGCCATCGAAACGCTCCGACAGCTCCAGCAGGAAGGTAACCGCCTGATTCTCTGGACTTCGCGCGAAGGCGAACTTTTGGAGGCGGCTATCAAGTTCTGCCACGACCGGGGGCTCGACTTCTATGCCGTCAACAGCAACCAACCGCGCGGAGCCCTGTTCTCCAGCCAAGGCGGCACCAAGGTCATTGCGGACGTCTACATTGACGACCGGAATGTCGGCGGCCTGCCGGACTGGGGAACGATCTACGAAATCATCTGCGCCAAGCGCGCTTTCCACCACCAGAAGAATCTCATGCATAAGAAAAAATCCTTCTGGAAAAAACTCTTCGGCAGATAAAGACCATGCGGTCTTTTCAAGAACTGAAGCGTCTGGCTAAACGGGCCTGTGGAGAATATCCGCAGGCCCGGATGGCCCTGCTTGGTGACAGCGCCACGCAATTGCTGGCCACCGCCCTCAAAGGAGAAGGAATGGCCCGGGGGCTGGCGCTGGACCTGTTCGAGGCGGAGTACAACCAGGTGGAAAGGCAGGTACTTGACCCCACGTCGGAACTGTATGGTTTCGATGCCGATTTCACCGTAATCTACCAGTCTTCGCACAAACTGCTCGAGAAGTTCAGCCTGGCCGATGCCGGCACCCGTGCCTCGCTGGCGGAAGAACGCCTGGATTTCGTCCGGACGCTGTGCCGGTCCTTGAAAGGAAGGATCATCTACTACAACTATCCCGAGATCGGAGACGGCGTGTTCGGCAGCTACCAGAACAAAGTGGAATCCTCCTTCATCTACCAGGTCCGGAAACTCAACCTGGGCCTGATGGACCTGAGCCGGGAATACCCCAACCTGTTCATCTGCGACCTCTCGGAACTCCAGGCGAAACTGGGCAGGGACTTCTGCTTCGACAGCAGCGTCTATGTCAGCACGGAGATGCTCCTCAGCCTGGACGCGCTACCCTACGTCGCATCCCGCACCCTGGACATCGTCTGTGCCATCCGGGGCAGCTTCAAGAAGTGCCTGATCCTCGACCTGGACAATACGCTCTGGGGCGGCGTCGTGGGCGACGACGGCTGGGAAAACATCCAGGTCGGCCACGGGCTGGGAATCGGAAAAGCATTCAGCGAGTTCCAGCAGTGGATCAAGAAACTCAAGGAACGCGGCATCATCCTGTGCATTTGCAGCAAGAACGACGAAGACAAGGCGCGGGAGCCGTTCGAGAAGAATCCGGAGATGGTGCTCCGCCTGGACGATTTCGCCGTCTTCGTGGCCAACTGGGACAACAAGGCAGACAACATCCGCACCATCAAGGAGATCCTGAATATCGGGTACGATTCGATGGTGTTCTTGGATGACAACCCCTTCGAGCGGAACATCGTCCGGGAGAACATTCCGGACATCTGCGTTCCGGAACTGCCGGAAGACCCGGGCGACTATCTGGAGTATCTGTACGGCCTCAACCTGTTCGAAACCGCCTCTTACTCCTCTGCCGACAAGGACCGTACGGCCCAATACCAGGCGGAAGCCCGCCGGGTCAGTTCCGCCCGGGCCTTCACGGACGAGAAAGCCTTCCTGAAATCCCTGGGAATGGTCAGCGAGGTGAGCGGGTTCAACGGGTTCAACATCCCCCGCGTGGCGCAGCTCTCCCAGCGGAGCAACCAGTTCAACCTGCGGACCGTCCGATATACGGAGGACCAGGTACGCGCCCTGGGGGCCGACAGCCGCCACCAATGCTTCGCCTTCACCCTTGCCGACCGCTTCGGGGACAACGGACTGATCTGCGTGGTCATCCTGGAAAAGCAGGATGCCGGGACGCTTTTCATCGACACCTGGCTGATGAGCTGCCGGGTGCTGAAACGGGGCATGGAGAATTTCACCCTGAATACCCTCGCCGGCTTTGCTCGGGAGAACGGGTTCAAGCGCATCGTCGGCGAATACATCCCCACCGCCAAGAACGGCATGGTAGCAGATCATTACCTCCGGCTCGGGTTCACGCCCGTTCCGGACGCTCCGGGACGGCTGTTCGTCCTGGACGTGGATGCATTCTCACCCCTTGATTGTTACATTGAAACCAAACAGACGCCATATGCAGAATGAAGCCTTGCTGGAACAAGTCCAGGAGATCTTCCGGGACGTGCTGGACGATGAAGAGATCGTGCTGCAGGAAACATCTACCGCGGAGGACGTGGAAGGATGGGACTCCCTGACGCACATCCAGTTGATCGTCGCCATCGAGAAGCATTTCAAAATCAAGTTCACCTCCAAGGAAATCCTTTCCTGGAAGAACGTCGGAGAACTCGTAGACTGCCTCGCCGCGAAACTGGCCTGAGATGAGTTTCAACTCCCTCCCCTTCCTGCTGTTCTTCGTCGCGGTCTTCACCCTCTACTGGTTCGCCTTCCGGGAGAAGACCAAGGCCCAGAACGCCTTCCTGCTGATCGCCAGCTGGTTCTTCTACGGCTATGCCAGCCTGAAGATGCTCCCGCTGCTGATCGGCGCGACGGCGGTGTTCTACGGCCTGGGCATCTGGATGAAGCATTGCAGGTCGGAGAAAGGAGCCTCGTGGATCGGCACCTTGGGCGTGGTCTTGGGCGTGGGACTCCTGCTCGCCTTCAAGTACCTCAACTTTTTCATCGAATCCTTCGCGGCCCTGTTCCAGGCGATGGGGCTGCAGACCAACTGGCATACCTTCAACATCATCCTTCCGCTCGGACTCAGTTTCATCACGTTCAAGCTGATCAGCTACGTGCTGGAAATCCGGCGCGGGAAGATCGAGGCCGAAACGGACTTCGTAGCCTTCGCCGCATACATCGCCTTCTTCCCCTGCCTGCTGTCCGGTCCGATCGACCGGCCGCAGTTCCTGGGCCAGTTGCACAAGACCCGCGTCTTCGATTACGACACTGCGGCGGAAGGCATGCGGCAGTTTCTCTGGGGACTCGCCAAGAAAGTGCTGATCGCTGACCGCTGCGTGTATGTGATCGACCCGGTATGGGAGAACATCGGCGAGGCCTCCGGCAGTTCCCTGCTGATGGCTGCCCTGCTGTACACCTTCCAGATGTACACCGATTTCTCCGGCTACTCGGACATGGCCATCGGCACGGGCAAGTTGTTGGGTTTCCGGATCGCGAAGAATTTCAACTATCCGTTCTTTGCGACCAACGTGGCCGAGTATTGGCGGCGCTGGCATATGTCCCTGACTTCCTGGCTGACGGACTATGTCTTCATGCCGCTGAATGTGCGCTTCCGAGACTGGGGGAAATTTGGGATGATCCTGGCCATCGTCATCAACATGGTGCTGGTGGGCCTGTGGCACGGCGCGAACTGGACTTTCGGAGCGTTCGGCCTGTACCATGGCCTGCTGTTCATCCCGCTCATCCTGTCCGGCGCATTCGCGAAAAAGCATAAGCTGAAGGCGGGACGGCTCGGCCTCCCGAAGTTGTCCGACCTCGGCGGGATGGTCCTCACCTTCCTGCTCGTAACCGTGGGCCTGGTCATCTTCAGGGCGGATTCCGTCGGACAGGCCTGGCAGTTCCTTTCCGGGATGGCGCATTTGGAAACGCTGAAGGGCTTCTACCTCTTCTTCCTGCATCCGGATTTCCGGACGAAGACCGTCCTGATCATCGTCCTGATGGTCCTGGAGTGGCGGAACCGGACGGTAGAATTCCCCCTGGTGCCGCTGAAGGCTTATCATTGGGCCGTCCGCTACGCCATCTACCTCGCCCTGGTGTGTCTCCTGGTCATGCTCTGGGATAAGAATCTAACCTTTTTGTACATAGACTTTTGAAACGGTTTGCCATAAAATTCTACGCCATCGTGGCCCTGATCCTTCCGCTTGTCGCCTGGTACAACTGGAAGGTGTCTCCCCAGGTCTCCGGGGCCCTGGGGGTGCTCGACCTGGTTCCTTACGGGCAGGAGTATGGCCTGAATGTCGGCAATATGGTCGATGAACAGAAGGATTCCCTCTGCACCTCACAGATCCATGACATCGATGACATCCGGGAATTCCCCGTCGTCACGATCGGCGATTCCTTCAGCAACCAGGGGCTGTATTCTTACCCGCATTTCCTGGGCCGGGACTATGGCTACAAGGTCGGCAATATCGAACGGAACATGTTCTTCGCCCCGGTCCAGGACTATCTTTCGCTGCTCAACGCCGGCGCATTCGTACCCGGGCAGACCGTCATCGTGGAAATCGTGGAGCACTACTATGTGTGGCGTCTGGCCTGGCTGGATTTTGCAAGTACCCGATACTCGGAACTCGGCCCGATCAAACCCGGCAAGTACCAGAAGGATGTCCTCTCCGAAACGGCGCGGTGGGTCCGCCTGTCGATCGGATACAACAATCCCGTCAAGAAGTTCAAACTCGACAAAGACTGCTTCTCCCACCCCACCCGCTCCCGGCAACTGCACGTCTATCGCGAGGAAATGAGTTTCCTGGAGATTCCGGACGACCTGGTCACGCAGGCGTTGTCGAACCTGGAACGGCTGCAGCGGATGTCTGCGGAAAAGGGTGTGGACATGTATTTCCTGATCTGCGCCGACAAGTATGACTCCTATGAGCCCTGGGTGGAAGGCAAGCATCCGGTCTGCCATATCCTGGACCGGATTCCCGACGACGACCACATCATCGTGATGACACCCTACATCCGGGAACTTGTCGATTCCGGTGTCAAAGACGTTTATGCGATCAATGACGGCCACGCCTCTACCATAGGCGCCGCCTGTTGCGCGCGCGTCGTGGCGGAAAGGATCGGCCACTAGACTCCCCCCCCCCGCCCGGAAACGTTCCAAAGCAACTTTTTATCTGCCCGACCCGATAAAATACCAGGCCGGGCAAAATTTTATAAATTATTTTGGTACTATGTGGTACAAGGTATTAAAAAATTTATATATCTTTGCAGTGTCAAAGTTCTATAACAATGAAAAAAGTACTGAACATCAGCCTCGGAAGCAGAAGCTTCGCAATCGAAGAGGACGCCTACAAGCGTCTGAGTGAATACCTTGGCCACTTCCGCACCCGCCTGGCCGCCTCGGCCACCGGCGAGAACGCGGAGGTGATGGAAGACCTGGAGACCCGCATCTCGGAACTGTTCCTGCAGGAACTCGGTGACGAATCCCGGGTCGTGAGCATCGCGCTCGTGGAGCGCGTCACCAGCCAGCTCGGCATGCCCGACGGCGGCCCGGAGAAACCGAAGGCCCCGGAATCCGGGGAGCCCGAGCCGGATCCGGCCATCCGCAAGAAGATCTACCGCGACTACGACAACAAGCGGATCGCCGGCGTCTGCGCTGGTCTCGCGACCTACCTGGACATCGACGTGGTGCTCACCCGCGTACTCATGCTGGTGGCCCTGATCGCCGGAACGGCGGGATTCTGGGTGTACGTGATCTGCTGGATCGCCATCCCGAAGGCCGTCACGCCCACGCAGAAGTGCGAAATGCACGGCGTTCCCGTAACCGCGGAGAACATCGCCGCTTATTCCAAAAAGAAGTAAATCATGGAGAATACAGCTGAAAACGTCCGCACGCAGATGCGGAAGGGGGTGCTGGAATACTGCATCCTCTCGATCCTCAACAAACGCGAGGCCTACGCTTCCTCGATCATCGAGGAACTGAAGGCCGTGGGGATGATCGTCGTCGAAGGCACGCTCTATCCCCTGCTCATCCGCCAGAAGAACCAGGGCCTGCTGTCCTACCGCTGGGAGGAATCCACCCAGGGCCCGCCCCGCAAGTACTACGTGATTTCCGACAAAGGCCGGGAGCAGCTCGCCCTGATGGACGAAGCCTGGAAGGACCTCGTCGACGGCATCCAAACCCTCAAGAACGCATGAAAGAAGTAGAGAAAGTCAGCCTGGGCGGCTATGCCTTCACGATGGAGCAGGACGCCTCGCAGCTTGCCGCCGGCTACCTCGGCGAACTGGAAAACTTCTATTCCGGCCGCGAGGGCGGCAGCGAAGTCATCGAGGGCATCGAGGAACGGATGGCGGAACTGCTGCACGAGAAGTGCGGGCGCGACGGGGTCGTTTCCCGCGCCGACATCGAGCGCATCATCGGCATCCTCGGCCGCCCCGAGATCATCGAGGAAGAGGACGCCACGGCCGGATCGGCAACTGCCGGCGCCAGTGCTTCCGCCGAACCCCGCCGCAAGCGCAAACTCTACCGCGACATGAACGACAAGGTCGTCGCGGGCGTGTGCAGCGGCCTGGGCGCCTATTTCAACGTGGACAAGGCCCTGTTCCGCATCCTGTTCGTGCTGTTCACCGTCCTGGGGATGTCTGTCTTCAAATGGAACTCCCACGGGCACCTGAACCTGTCCATCCACCTGTTCTTCCCCATCCTGTACGCCATCCTGTGGATCTGCATGCCTGCTGCGAAGACCGCCCGGCAGCGCTGGGAGCAGCGCGGCGAGGACGGGACCGTCCTGGGCATCCAGCAGAGCATCGAGAACGGGGCGCGCGAGGTCGGAGACGCCATCAAGAGCGTCGGGCAGTCCAAGGCCTGGAGCGAGATGGGCAGCGTATTCGAGAAACTGATCGGGGTGCTGCTGGTCATCGTCGGCTTCTCCGGGCTCTTCGCCAGCGGCGTGCTGGGCTTCGGAAGCGGCCTGTTCGGCCAGGGCATCACGAACGGCACCCTCTTCGGACTGGGAGAACTATACGACAACGGAATCGCCGAACTCTATCACCACGCGCCTTCCGTCGCTGCGGCCATGACCCAGCCGTGGATCCACGTCCTGCTCGCGCTCGTAGTCTTCCTCCCCTTCCTGGGCTTGCTCTACGGCGGGCTGCAGCTCCTGTTCGGCTTCAAGTCGCCGAGTTGGCACCCGGGGCTGGTGATCTTCGTGCTCTGGCTGCTGTCCCTGATCGCCGTGGGTATCCTGGCCTTCACCGGCATCGTCTCCACGGAGTGGCTGACGATCTGATTCTTACAGTTTTACCAGGCCGAGGCCGGGCGCATCCGGAAGCGTGATGCGTCCGGCCTCGACCGTCATTCCCCGGAAGCGGTCATTGCTGATCAGCAGGTTGCCGTCCAGATCCGCGAAATCCACCAGCGGCGACAGGTGGGCGGCCGCCGTGACGGCGCAGGAGGTCTCCGTCATGCAGCCTACCATCACCCGCATCCCCTCGGCCCGGGCGTAATTCGCCATCTTCCAGGCTTCCCGCATCCCCGTACATTTCATCAGTTTGATGTTGATGCCCGTGTAGGCGCCTTTGATGGACGGAATGTCCGTGAGGCGCTGGATGGCTTCGTCGGCGAAAATGGGCAGCGGGCTGCGCTCGGTGATCCAGGCGTTGTCGTCCAGGCGGTCCCTGGACATCGGCTGCTCGACCATCACGACGCCCTGCTCCTTCAGCCAGAATATCTCGTCAAGGGCTTTCTGCCGGTCGGTCCAGCCCTGGTTCGCATCCACCGCGATGGGCAGGTCCGTGATTTCCCGGATGGTCCGGATCATTTCCTCGTCGTTGTCCAGCCCCACCTTGACTTTCAGGATGTTGAAACGGTCGGCGCATTCCCGCGTCTTCTCGCGCACGACCTCCGGCGTGTCGATGCCGATGGTGAAGGTAGTGTCGGGCGCCTTGGCGGGATCGAGCCCCCAGAGCCGCCACCAGGGCTGGCCGAGGAGTTTGCCCACCAGGTCGTGCAGGGCGATGTCCACCGCGGCCTTGGCGGCCGTGTCACCCGGCGAAAGGCTGTCCACGTAGGCCAGGATGTCCTCCAATTGGAACGGGTCCGCGAAGCGAGACAGGTCCACCTTCTGCAGGAAGGCGCAGACACTTTCGACGGTCTGCCCCAGGTAGGGCGGCATCGAAGCCTCACCGTAGCCGGTAAAGCCGTCGTAGCTGATCTCCACTTGCACGTCGGGCGTGGTGGTCCGGGAATAGGAGGCCACGGTGAACGTGTGCTGCAACTGCAGTTCATAGGGTTCCCAACTGAGCCGCATCCGCTCGCGGCCGCCCACGCGGTAGGGTTTCGGGAGGGTGTCGTCGCCGCGCCGCACCGGGGCGCAGGCGCCCAAAAGCGCCGCTCCGGCCCCTGCGACGGCCGTCGTCTTGAGGAATTCACGTCGTTTCATATCCCAAAATTAGTTAATTTTGCACAAAAGAATCCAAGATCATGTCAAATACCGTCCGCAAGAATTACCCCGTCACGGGAATGGGCTGCGCCGCCTGCGTGGCCCGCGTCCAACAGGCCCTCCGGCAGAGCCCCGGCGTAGTCGAGGCGGAAGTCAGCCTTGCCTCCAACTCCGCCCGGATCGATTTCGACCCGGAACTCTCCTCCCCCGCCGCCCTGCGCAAATGCGTGCAGGACGCCGGCTATGACCTGCTGGTCCCGGACGAGGAAGAAGAGGCCGACCCCGACCTAAGCGAGGAGGAAGCGCTTGAGTCGCGCGCGGAAGAAGCGCACGCGCGCGCTTATTGCACGCTGCGGCGGGATACGCTGATCGCCATCGGCATCGCCGTCGCGGTGATGGCGCTCGGGATGGCCGCTCCGGACTTCCCCGGAAAGGGCTGGGTGCTCGCCGCGCTTGCGGCCGTGAGCGTATGCCTGTGCGGCCGGCGCTTCTTCGTCACGGCCTGGAAACAGGCCCGCCACGGACACGCCGGGATGGATACGCTGGTGGCCCTGTCCGTCGGCATCTCCTTCATTTTCAGCCTGTTCAATCTCATCTTCCCGCAGGTATGGACCTCCCGCGGACTGGAGGCCGGCCTGTATTTCGAATCTTCGGCGATGATCGTCGCCTTCATCCTGCTGGGCCGGCTGCTCGAGGAACGCGCCAAGCACCGGACCACCCGTGCGGTCCGCGCCCTCACGGGCCTGCAGCCGCAGCGCCGGGGCATACGCAGCGGAGAATCCGTCCAGGTGCTGCCCGGGGAACGCATCCCCGCCGACGGAACCGTCCTCGAAGGGGCCAGCTACATCGATGAAAGCATGCTCACCGGCGAACCGGTCGCCGTGTACAAGGAAGCCGGCAGCCCCGTCTGGGCCGGCACGCTCAACGGGCAGGGCGCCTTCCGGATGCGCGCGGAAAAAGTGGGACGGGACACGATGCTTTCGTCCATCGTCCGGATGGTGCAGGACGCCCAGGGCAGCAAGGCCCGCATCCAGCATACGGTGGACAAGGTCTGCGCCTGGTTCGTCCCGGCGGTCATCCTCGTGGCTCTGCTGACGCTGCTGGGCTGGACATTCTTCTCCAGCGGCGGCTTCGTGCGCGGGCTGCTCGCCTGCGTGACGGTGCTCGTGGTCGCCTGCCCCTGCTCGCTCGGGCTCGCCACGCCCACCGCCCTCACCGCAGGCATAGGCCGGGGCGCTTCGCAGGGCATCCTGATCAAGGATGCGGACAGCCTGCAGGTAGCCGCCCGCATCGATGCGGTGGTCCTGGACAAGACGGGCACCCTGACCACCGGCCACCCGGAAGTGACGGAACTCCGCTGGCTGTCGGACGAACCCGGACTGCCACGCGTCCTCCGGGAGATGGAACTCCGATCCGGCCACCCGCTGGGAGAAGCGATCGCCCGGGTCATCCCGGATGACGTTTCGGCCGCCGTATCCCCGGTCACGGAAGTAACCGCTCTGCTGGGAGAAGGTGTCCGGGGCGTCTGGCAGGGCAGGACGCTCTTCGTCGGCAAGAATGCGCCGGAACGTTTCGAGGTTGCGGAGCGCTGGCGGGAAGCGGGACAGACGGTGGTGTATTTCCACGACGGAGAGCGTCTGCTGGCCGCCATCGCCATCGCGGACAGCCTCTCCCCCGGCGCCGCCGAGGCCGTAGCGAGCCTGCAGCGACAGGGCATCGAAGTGCACCTGCTGACCGGCGACCACGCTGCTTCCGCGGCCGCCATGGCGCGGGAAGCAGGGGTCCGGAAGGTCCGGGCGGATGCGCTGCCTGCGGACAAAGTGAACTATATCAAGGAATTGCAGCGTTCCGGGAAATGCGTTGCCATGATTGGCGACGGCATCAATGACAGCGCCGCCCTGGCCCAGGCCGACCTCGGCGTCGCGATGGGCGGCGGCAGCGACATCGCCATCAGTACGGCGATGTCGACCATCGTTTCCTCCGACCTGCGGAAAGTACCGGAACTGGTCGCGCTGTCGCGCCGGACCGTCCGCATCATCCGTGAGAACCTCGGCTGGGCGTTCGTCTATAACATCATCGCCATTCCCGTGGCCACGGGCCTGCTGTCCGGTGTGCTTGGGTTCGTCCTCGACCCGATGGTTGCCGCCGCCGCGATGGCGTGCAGTTCGGTCCTCGTGGTCAGCAACAGTCTGCGTCTGTTGCTGACCGGCAAACATCAATGACGAAAAAACCTCCGGCGGAATTGCCGGAGGTTTTTGGTAGGGACGATCGGGGTCGAACCGATGACCTCTTGAATGTGACTCAAGCGCTCTGAACCAACTGAGCTACGCCCCTGTTTCATTAAGGACTGCAAAAATAGACCAATTTTGCGAAATTCGCAAATTTTTTCATACCTTTGCAATCCCATCAACCCGGTGAGTTGTCCGAGTGGTTGAAGGAGCCTGCCTCGAAAACAGGTGTACGGCAACGTACCGGGGGTTCGAATCCCTCACTCACCGCGCTATGCAAAGCAATATCAGGCGCCACACGCAAGTGTGGCGTTTGTGTTTGATGGCGCGCCCGTTGCAAGCTCGCTTGCATAAGGGTGTGCCGGCAAACACAAAGCAACTCCTGGTTGCACCTGATATTGCTTTGCTCCCGGTGACCAAGGGATGTCGGAGCGAAGCGACGAAATCCCGTAAATGAGTGAGGGATCCCGGAATAATGTTAAATTTGTAGGAAATTTCTAACAAGTATAACATCATGCAAGAAAACGACGGGAAATACATCTTCGGCGTGGTGAAAGTGGGAGACAAGGGACAGATCGTGATCCCCCGCGACGCCCGCAAGGTCTATGACATCAAACCCGGTGACGCCCTGCTGCTGCTCGGAGACCAGAAAGGGATGGCCCTGCTGAAAACGGAAATCTTCCAGAACGCCATCGACCAGGTGATGGAGGGCCTGCCCAAATGAGAAAGCATTGGCTAGACAACCTGCGCTGGGTGACGGTGCTCCTGGTGCTCTTCTACCACGTCATCTACTTCTATAACAACAAAGGCGTCTTCGGCGGCATCGGGGGCTTCGGGCCTTATCCCGAATGCCCGCAGTACCAGGACGTGGTGATGTACATCCTCTACCCCTGGTTCATGCCGCTGCTTTTCCTGCTGGCCGGCATCAGCGCCCGCTATGCACTGGAAAAGTATCCCGCGGGGACGTGGTTCAAGGCCCGCACGCGGAAACTCCTGGTGCCCGGCACCATCGGCCTGCTGGTGTTCCAATGGATGACGGGCTACTTCAACACCGTCGTCGCCGCACGCGAAGGCGTGTTCGACGGCACGCCGGGCGTCATCAAGTGGATCGTGATGGCCTTCAGCGGCACGGGCCCGCTCTGGTTCATCCAGGACCTGTGGCTGTTCTCGCTGCTCCTGCTGCTGATCCGCAAACTGGACCCGAAAGGCAGGTTCCACCATGCCTGCGGCAAACTGAACATCTGCTGGATCATCCTGCTGGGTGTGCTGTTCTGGCTGGGAGAGCAGACGCTGATCCGGAACCCCAGACCGGAGACCGCGGACGGACTGCTCAACCTGTACAAGCCGTTGTTCTACCTGATCCCGTTCCTGATGGGTTATTTCGTATTCTCTCACGAGGACGTGCAGGACAGGCTGGGCAAGGCCTGGATTCCGCTGCTTGGCTGCGCCGCCGTGTCCGGCATCGTCCTGGTAATCACCACCTTCGGGCAGGACGACACCTCGCCGGAATACCTGGGAAGCCCGCTCAACTGCCTGTACGGCTGGCTGATGTGCCTTGCGATGATGGCCTGGTTCAAGGCCCGCTTCGACAGGACGGGCCCCTTCGCCGGCTACATGACGCGCAGCAGTTTCGGCATCTACATCGTCCACTACCTGGTCATCGCGAGCTTCGGCTATATGATGAAGGTCCACACCCAGTTGCCCCCGCCGGCCATGTATGCCATTTTGACGGCGGCCGTCTTCATCCTGTCTCCCCTGCTATACGAACTCCTGCGCCGCATTCCCTTTGTCCGCTGGGCGGTACTGGGAGAAAAAAGATAGGATTGTCCCGGATCTTTCCTATCTTTACGGCTCATTAAAAGAACGGATGATATGAACAAGATTAAGATGACCGTTCCCCTCGTCGAGATGGACGGCGACGAGATGACCCGGATACTCTGGAAAATGATCAAGGATGAACTCATCCTGCCGTTCGTGGACCTCAAGACCGAGTATTACGACCTCGGGCTCCCCAAACGGGACGAAACCGGAGACCGGATCACGACCGAGGCGGCCCTCGCCTGCAAGAAATACGGCGTAGGCGTCAAGTGCGCCACCATCACCCCGAATGCGCAGCGGATGACGGAGTATAAACTCCACCAGATGTGGAAGAGCCCCAACGGCACCATCCGCTCCATCCTGGACGGGACGGTCTTCCGCACCCCCATCACCATCCCCTCGATCCATCCCGTGGTGAAGAATTGGGAGAAGCCCATCACCATCGCCCGCCACGCCTACGGCGACGTCTATAAGAGCGTGGAACTGAAGGCCGGCGGCCCGGGCACGGCGAAACTGGTGTTCGACGGCGAGGACGGCAGCCACGAAGAGGCGGTGATCCAGCAGTTCCAGGGCCCCGGCGTCATCCAGGGCATGCACAACACGGACAAATCCATCCGTTCCTTCGCCCATTCCTGCTTCAAATATGCCATCGACACCCGGCAGGACCTCTGGTTCTCCACCAAGGATACCATCTCCAAGACCTATGACGCCCGCTTCCGGGAGATCTTCGACGAAGTCTTCCAACAGTACAAGGCACGCTTCGAGGAACTCGGGATCACGTATTTCTACACCCTGATCGACGATGCGGTGGCCCGCGTGATCCGCAGCAAGGGCGGCTTCATCTGGGCCTGCAAGAACTACGACGGCGACGTGATGAGCGACATGGTCTCCACGGCCTTCGGCTCCCTGGCGATGATGACCAGCGTGCTCGTAAGCCCCGAGGGCAACTACGAGTACGAAGCCGCCCACGGCACGGTGACGCGCCACTATTATAAGTACCTTCAGGGCGAGGAGACCTCCACGAATCCGATGGCCACCATCTTCGCCTGGAGCGGCGCGCTGCGCCAGCGGGGCGTGAAGGACGGCCTGGAGGACCTGGTCGGCTTTGCGGACGCCCTGGAGGGTGCGTGCTTCGACACCCTGGCGGAGGGCATCGTCACCAAGGATCTCGTGAACCTGATGGAGGGCGTCACGCCCCGTCCGGTGAACTCCGCCGGCTTCATTTCGGCCATCCGCGAGCGGCTGGAGAAACGGCTTGCCTGAGTGACACGGACCGCGACCTGCAGCATGCGGTCCGTTTTTTGCATCTATTATTTTGGATATGTCCGAAACGACACAATACATTATCATTATAAGTATGAAAAAGATTGTTACCCTTCTTTCCGCAGCCCTCGTGCTGCTCGCCAGCGCCCCTGCTTTTGCGCAGGCTTCCATCGGCGCCGGTTATCTTTCCTCCACGGATGTTGTCAAAAGCGGCAGTTCTTCTACTGACAGGACTCCGCTGAACGGCTTCTATCTCGGTGTCGGCTACACCGTTCCCATCGCCGGCGGTCTCAACTTCACCCCGGGTATCTATTACGGAATGACCGCCAAGAGCAACGCCAATTCCATTTTCGGTCTCAAGATCGAAGGCAAGCAGCAGGATCACTACGTGAATGTCCCTCTGCACTTCAGCTTTGGCACCGAAGTAGGTGGCGGACTGCGTCTCTTCGCATACGCCGGCCCGAGCCTCTCCCTCGCCGTGGCTTCCAAGATCACTTCCGGCAGCACCTCCTATGACCGCCTCAAGGGCAACGACAGCCTCCAGCGCTTCGATGTCATGCTCGGCGGCGGCGTCGGCCTCGAGTTCAACGAAATGATCCGCTTCCAGGTCGGTTATGACGCCGGCATGCTGAACCGCTACAAGTCTGACAACTTCAGCGTCCACCGTAACCAGCTCACCGCTGGCGTGGCATTCCTCTTCTAGAAACCTCGGTTTCCTTTACAAGACGAAGCGTCCGGCATTCCTGCCGGGCGCTTCATTTTTTTTGCTATCTTGCAGCAGATTAACTCCGTTAGTATGAAAAGGATCCTCCCCTTTATCCTCGCATCGGCTGTGGCCCTGCTAGCCTCCTGCCAGGCGCAGCAACCCGCACCCGCCGCCGATCCCGCCGTCGCACAGGCCGTCGCCGCCGTCAGCATCGACAGCGTCAAAGTCTATATCGATGAACTCGTCGCCCTGCACACCCGGCATACGCTGAGTTCGCAGGACGATACACAGAAGGGTATCGGCGCCGCCGTGGACTACCTGGCAGGGCGTTGCGAGCGCTGGGCTGCAAGCACGGGCGTGCGGCCCCGCCCGGTCGTGGAACGGATCCGCTATGCCGTGGGCGGAGACGGCGGCCGCTACGACCGCGTCACGGAGGTGCCGGAACTGATGGTCACCCTGCCCGGCACGCGTGCCGAGCGGGAGATCCTGCTGATGGCGCATATTGACACGCGGGTCCTGGACGTAATGGACTCGACGGCCTTCGCACCCGGCGCGGACGATGACGGAAGCGGCCTCGCCTGTCTGCTGGAAACGGTCCGCATCCTGTCCGGAATTCCCCTGGAGCAGACGGTCAAGTGCCTGTTCGTCTCCGGTGAGGAGCAGGGCCTGGACGGTTCCCGCCACCTGGCAGCCCGCGCCCGCGCGGAAGGATGGCCCGTGCAGGCCGTCCTCAACAACGACATGATCGGCAATGTCCGGGCCAGCGGAACCGGCCTGCGGGAGGACCATAAAGTGCGCGTTTTCTCCGAAAGCCGCAGCGGCGAGGACAGCGATTCCCGTCAGCTGGCACGTTATATCAAAGAGATGGCCGGCATCTATGTGCCGGAGCAGGAGATCGTCCTCAACTACCGCACGGACCGTTACCGCCGGGGTGGCGACCACTCCTCTTTCCAGCGCGAGGGATTCACGGCCGTGCGCGTGTGCGAGTATTGCGAGGACTATGAGCGGACGCACCAGGACGTCCGCACCGAAGACGGGACCGACTACGGGGACCTGCCCAGTTATGTCGATTTTCCGTATCTGGTGCGCAACATCCGGGTCAACCTGGCCGCCGTGATGAACCTGGCTCTGGCACCGGCCGTTCCGGAGAACGTGCGGATCGCCAATGCCGCGGAACTGGACAACAATACGCTGATCGAATGGGATCCCGTCCCCGGGGCGGACGGCCGCCCGGACGGGTCGGTGTCTTATCAGGTCCTCTGCCGGGAGACAGACCGCTCCGAGTGGCTGCCGGCCCTGCCGTCGGGCCAGTCCGGAATCGTTCCGGCCGGTACGGCGGGCGGGGCGCTCTCGTTCAGCTGCCCGTTGAGCAAGGATAATTATTATTTTTCCGTGCGGGCGATTTCCGCAAGCGGCCATCCCGGCCTGCCGGCCGTAGCACAGTAGGAGGGATTAGTCCCGCTGCGCGGGCCTGCCCGGCCTGGGCCAAATCGTCTCTCCGTGCCGCGTGTCAGTTTTGAGGCCCGAAGGGCCGAAGCGCCGTCAGGCGCGTGCCGGGAGGGAGAAGCGATGCGACGACCGGAAGGCACCCGGCGAAACGGAGTGGAGCCGGCATGCCCCTTGGGGCAGCCGCGAAGCGGCGGGGGTCAAGGGATGGAATCCCGGAGCCGAAGCGAAAAAAGCTGGCAATTGCCAGCTTTTGAGCGGAGGCGGAGGGATTCGAACCCCCGGAACGTTGCCGTTCAACAGTTTTCAAGACTGCCGCCATCGACCACTCGGCCACACCTCCGGAAAAGGGACTACAAAGATAGTTATTTTTTCTCGTCCTTCGCGAAGAACTTCCACTGGAACAGAACCAGATAGAAAGCCCCCACGGTCACGCAGGAATCCGCGAAATTGAACACCGGGCTGAAGAAGATCACGCGCTCGCCGTCCCGGATGAGCGGGAAGAAGAACATATCCACCACCTTGCCGAACATGAACGGGGCATAGTCCCAGATGATGCCGTAGAACAGGCTGTCGATGATGTTCCCGATGGCGCCGGCCGTAATCAGCGTCAAGCCGACCAGCACGCCCTTGGGCGTCGTTCCTTTCTTGATCAGGGAACCGATCCACCAGATCAGGGCGCCGCTCAGCAGGATGCGGAACAGCGACAGGAGGAACTTGCCCACCTGTCCGCCGAAGGCCATCCCGAACGCCATCCCTTCGTTCTCCACGAAGCAGAGGCGGAACCACTGCCCGATCACGTAGATCTGCTGCCCCAGTTCCATGTTCGTCTTGACCAGGTATTTGATTACCTGGTCGATGACGACGAGCAGCACGCCCAGCAGCAGGAGCCGCTTGCCTTGGGACAGTTTCATATCCCTAGTTCTTTCCCTGCTTGGCGAGCATTTCCTTGGCCTCGACGGTCAGGGTGGCGTGCGGGACCAGACGCAGGCGCTCCTTGGGGATGAGCTTGCCGGTCACGCGGCAGATGCCGTAGGTCTTGTTCTCGATGCGTGCCAGGGCACCTTCCAGGTTCTGGATGAACTTGTACTGGCGCTGCGCCATCTGGCTGGCTTCTTCCTTGGAAAGCTGGAAGGCGCCGTCGTCCTCGACCGTCCGGAAAGACGGGGTCGTATCTTCAATATCGTTCGTGCCGTTGTGCATCACGACCTGACGCAGGGTGTTGTACTCGGCCTTGGCCTTGGCGAGTTTCTCTTCAATGATGGCCTTGAACTCGGCGAGTTCGGCATCAGAGTAACGGGTCTTTTCCATATCGTTAATTGGTTTCTGTTTGTTTGCTGACTTGGATGCGCAGGGTGCCGGCGCCCCATTCGAGCGTGGCGGCGTCCTGCGGCGCCTCTTCGGCCCCCTTCAGCTCGAGCGAGACCGAAAGGGTCTGGGCGGCAACGTAATCCGCATACTCGGCGAGCGCGGCGCGGATCTCCTCCGCGACGGCGCCGTCGGCGTACAGGACGGTGCGGATCCGGTCCGTGACCTCGAAGCCGCTTTCCTTGCGGAGGGTCTGGATCGGATGGATGAGTTCACGGGCGGTGCCTTCGCGGACGAGTTCCGGCGTCTGGACGATGTCCAGGGCCAGGGTCAGCGTCCCTTCGGTGGCGACGAGCCAGCCCGGCATGTCCTCGGAGCTGATTTCGTAGTCGCCCTTCGCGAGGGAAACGTCGCCGGAAGGCAGGTGCAGGACATAGACGTCCTCCGCCCGTTCGATGGCGGCGATCTCCTCCTGGGAGAGGGTGCCGAACGCGGCGGCGATCTCCTTCATCTGTTTGCCGTAGATCTTGCCGAGGGTCTTGAAATTCGGCTTGATCTTCTTGGTGATGAGCCCCACCGTGTCGTGCAGGAACTCGATCTGCTTGACGTTCACTTCGGTGAGGAAGATGTCGCTGACACGCTGGATGTGCTCCTTCACCGTGTCGTCGAGGACAGGCACGAGCACCTTGGCAAGCGGCTTGCGGACGTTGATGCCCACCTTCTTGCGCAGGGCGAGCACCATCGAGGAAGCCTTCTGGGCGAAGCTCATGCTCTCCTCCAGGCCATCGTCCACGAGGCAGGCGTCATAGGCCGGCATCGCGCAGTAGTGCACGGAAGCGGAATCGGGGACGAGGTCCAGCCACAGGCGCTCCATGAAGAACGGGGCGATCGGTGCGCCCAGCAGGGCCACGCCCTTGAGCACCTCGTAGAGGGTCTGGTAGGCGGACAGCTTGTCCTCAGTCATCCCGGCGCCCCAGAGGCGTTTCTTGTTCAGGCGGATGTACCAGTTGGACAGGTCGTCGCAGACGAAATCCTGCACCAGGCGGCCCGCCGTGGTGATGTCATAGTCTTCGTAAGCAGCCACCACCCCCTTCACGAGGGTGTTCAGGCGGCTGATGATCCAGCGGTCGAACATCGGACGGTGCTCGTACGGGACCGTCTCCGACGCCGGGTCGAAACCGTCGATGTTGGCGTACAGGGCAAAGACCGAATAGGAATTATAGAGGGTGCCGAAGAACTTGCGGCGGACCTCCTCCACCCCGGCCTCGTCGAACTTGAGGTTGTCCCAGGGCTGGGAGTTGGTCATCATGTACCAGCGGAGGGCGTCGGGACCGTACTTGTCCATCGCCTGGAAGGGATCCACGGCGTTGCCCAGGCGCTTGCTCATCTTCTCGCCCTTCTTGTCGAGCACGAGGCCGTTGGAGATCACCCGGCGGAAGGCCGGCGTACCGCTGACCATCGTATGGATGGCGTGCAGGGTGTAGAACCACCCGCGCGTCTGGTCCACGCCTTCGGCGATGAAGTCGGCCGTGCAGCCGAAGTCCGGGCTGT
>CAMVGM010000009.1 GCA_947167015.1 uncultured Bacteroidales bacterium | reverse complement strand
ACACGGTACGGCGACGCCCTCCGCCTCGGGCGACTCGGCGGCCTCGCGGGCGAGGGAGATGGCGTGGTCTTTATGGTCGGTCAACGCGGTGACGAAGGGTATGCCTTTCTGTTCCAACAACTTCTCGGCAGGGACCCACTGCGACATCGTCTTGCCGGATCCGGCCCGGGGATTGACGATGAAGTACCACTCGGTTTTTGTTTCAGACATACCGCGAATATACGAATTATTTGCTAAATTTGCATATTTGGAACGAACTGGATTTATGGGAAAAGTCATCGCTATAGCCAATCAGAAAGGAGGAGTGGGCAAGACGACCACCGCCATCAACCTGGCGGCCTCGCTGGCCGTCCTGGAGAAGAAGGTGCTGATCATCGACGCGGATCCGCAGGCCAACACGACCTCCGGACTGAACTTTTCGCCGGACAACGACCAGCAGCGCACGCTCTACGAGGTGCTGATCGGCCGCATCGACATCTCCGATGCGCTGATCCAGACGGAGTTGCCCAAACTCCACATGATCCCCTCGCACATCAACCTGGTGGGCGCGGAGATCGAGATGCTGGAGGCCGAGGGCCGCGAGTCGCTGCTGAAGCACGCCCTTGCGCCCATCCGCGCGGACTACGACTACATCATCATCGACTGCTCGCCCTCGCTGGGCCTCATCACCATCAACACGCTGACCGCGGCCGACTCCGTGATCATCCCGGTGCAGCCGGAGTATTTCGCGCTGGAAGGCCTCGGCAAGCTGCTGCACACCATCACCCTCGTCAAGGACGGGGTGAACCCGGACCTGCAGATCGAGGGCTTCGTGGTGACGATGTTCGACGGGCGCACGCGGGTGCACAACGAAGTGCTGGGCGAGCTGCGCGACCACTTCAAGGACCTGGTGTTCAACACGGTGATCCAGCGCAACATACGCCTCAGCGAGGCCCCCTCGCATGGCAAACCCATCATCCTGTACGACGTGATGTGCAACGGCTCCAACAACTATATGCGCCTCGCTGCCGAGGTGCTGGAGCACAACGGAGACAGCGCCTTATGAGCAAAGAACACAGAGGACTCGGACGGGGCCTGGGCGCCCTGCTGGGTGAAATTCCCGATGCCGACCGGCTCCGCCAGCCCGTCGGCTACGTCAATAAAGAAATCGTGGGGAGCCGCGGCCGCCAGGAGAACACGGCGGACATCCTGCGGATTCCCGTGGACATGATCGAACCCAACCCCTTCCAGCCGCGAATGTCCTTCGACCAGGCGGCCCTGGAGGAGTTGGCTTCGTCCATCCGCACCCTCGGGCTGATCCAGCCCATCACCGTGCGCCGCATCACCGACCGCCGCTACCAGATCATCAGCGGCGAGCGGCGTTACAAGGCCTGCCGGATGGCGGGGATGACCACCATCCCGGCCTACATCCGCGACGCCAACGACCAGGGAATGCTGGAGATGGCCATCGTGGAGAACATCCAGCGCGAGGACCTCGACCCGATCGAACTCGCCTTGAGCTACCGCCGCCTGCTGGAGGAGTGCCAGCTGACGCAGGACAACCTCGCCGACCGGGTGGGGAAGAAGCGCGCCACGGTGGCGAACACGATCCGCCTGCTGAAGCTGCCCGCCAAGGTGCAGCACGACATCAAGGTGGGTCTGCTGAGCGCCGGTCACGCGAAGGCGATCCTCGGGGTGGAAGACCCCGCGGTGCAGGAGCAGCTCTGCGACCTGGTGATCCGCGACGGCCTGTCCGTCCGGGAACTGGAGGCGATCGTGCGCAAGCTCCAGGTGAATCCCGACGCAGCCGGCAGCCGTCTCCGTGCCGCGGCCCCGCGGCAGCAGGAACTGCCGCAGGATTACTACCGCATCCTGGAGCACGTGGGCAAGTATTTCACCAATGACATCTCGCTGAAGCGCAGCCCCTCCGGCAAGGGGACGATGACGATTCGCTTCAACTCCGACGAGGAGGTCAGCGCATTTGTCAAAGCATTGGAGGAGAAACAGTTCTGATGAAGCACCTGAAGCTCCACTGCATATTGCTGGCGGCGGTCATCGCCGCCGTCGCGTGCGTGGATGCTTCGGCCCAGTTCCGCAGCGAGGCCTTCTCGCAGTCGTACAACAATGACGATCCCTCGAAGGTGGACTCGACGGAGGTGCTCTTTTCTTTCAAGGATTATTTCGCCGGCCTGCGGCACGAGAAGGAGATCGGTATCGGTACGATGGCGGGCGGCTCGGCGCTGCTGATCGGCGGCGCGCAGATCTACAACAACCAGAAGTGGAAACTGCCCATCGTGTACGGCGCCATCGGCGGTTCGCTCGGCGCGGGCATCTACCTGAATTCCACCGGCCGCAAGGATGCGGCGAAGTGGTGTTTCATCGGCGCCGGGCTCGCGTACTGGGCCACGGCGATGGACGGTGTAATCAATTATCGTCCAAACGATTACCCGCATCCGGGAACGGCTACGCTGTATTCCATCCTGGTGCCCGGCCTCGGACAGATCTACAACCACGAGTACTGGAAACTGCCGGTCTATCTGGGGGCGATCGGGTTCGCCGTCCACTATTATTCCGACTGCCAGAAAAACTATATGCGCTTCCGCAACATCTATCTGCAGGCCAACGACCCGGACATCGAGTACACGGGGCCGATCACGAGCGAGCAGGCGCTATACTACCGCAACGTTTACCGTCGCTATCGGGACTATTCCGTCCTCGCGATCGCGGCGCTCTACTTCTTGCAGGTCATCGATGCCAACGTTTTCGCGTACATGCACAATTTTGAAGTGGATGATGACATCGCCTTGCGGGTGGCGCCGACGATGATCCTGCCGGAGCGCCAGTTTGCCTCCATCAACCCGGTCTCGCAGCAGGCCGCCTTTGGGCTCAGGTTGGGCCTAAGTTTTTGAGTATGAAGACACTGACTACGATATTCAGCAGCCTTTTGATTGCGCTGAGCCTGCCGCTCGCCGCCCAGAACAACGAGGGCTCCGGCGACGATTTCAGCCGTTTTTTCAATAATGCCATCTCGCAGCAGAAGCAGCAGAAGCAGACGGCGCCGCAGCAGCCGGATACGCTTGCGCAGCCGGAACGTCCGGCGCGGGGTTCCGTGCTGGAGGGCCTCCTGGGGCGGACCCGCCGTCCGGGCCGGAAGCAGATCGAGCAGGAGAACGAACTGCTGCGCAGCGAGTTGGACTCCCTGCAGATGCTGGTGGACAGCCTGCGCGGTCGGGAGTACCTGGACGAGTATGAGATCGCGGTGCTGGAGGGGAACGACCCGAACCCCGTAACGTTCGAGTACAACCAGGAGACCAGCGACAGCCTGCTGCACCTGTGGTACAAGAATTCCCTCGTGACGGATTTCGACGCCGTGAACGAGTACAATATGGATTCCGTGCGCTTCTCTTCCAACGTTTCGGACGCGGAGATGATGCGCCGCCTGTCGGCGATGAATTCGTTCATCACGCTGCCGTACAACGACGTCGTCAAGAACTACATCATCCTCTATTCGGAGCGCATGCCGTCCCGGATGGGCCGCGTGATGGGCTTGAGCGCCTATTATTTCCCGATTTTCGAGGACATCCTGGTGCGCTACGACCTGCCGCAGGAGCTGAAGTACATGGCGATCATCGAGTCGATGCTGAATCCGGTGGCGACGTCCCGTGCGGGGGCCCGCGGCATCTGGCAGTTCATGTACCAGACGGCGCGCGGTTACGGCCTGGAAATCAATTCGTTCGTGGATGAGCGCCTAGACGTGGAGAAGGCCGTGGATGCCGCGGCGCGCTATCTGCGCGATGCGTACAAGATCTTCGGCGACTGGACGCTGGCCATCAGTTCGTACAACTGCGGCGCGGGCAACGTGTCGAAGGCGATCCGCCGCGCGGACGGGAAGCGCGATTTCTGGAGCATCTATCCGTATCTGCCGAAGGAGACGCGCGGTTACGTGCCCGCTTTTGTGGGCGCGATGTACGCGATGACCTACTACCGCGAGTACGGGATCGTGCCGCAGAACGTGGGCATGCCGGCGCAGACGGACACTTTCCACATCCGCAAGAACCTGCATTTCGAGCAGATCCATTCGGTGGTGGGCGTGCCGGTGGAGGAGCTGCAGAACCTGAATCCGCAGTACACGCACGACATCATCCCGGGCAACGATCATCCGTATGTGCTGAAACTGCCTTTCACCTGGACGAACGCTTTCGTGGAGGCGAATGCGGATTCGCTCTATGCGTTCAAGGCGGATTCGCTGCTGAACGGCAAGGTGCTGAAGGAGACGGAGAGCAAGTCGTCCGGCAGCCGGGCTTCCGGGAGTCGCAGCGGCGGCAGTTCCGGCAGCCAGCGGATCGCGCATAAGGTGAAGAGCGGGGATTATCTGGGCAAGATCGCTTCGCGCTATGGGGTGACGGTGACGCAGATCAAGAACTGGAACCATCTGAAATCCAATAATATACAGATTGGTCAGACGTTGTATATCTATAAGAATGGCGGGCCGACGATTTCGCAGGGCTCCGGTTCTTCCGGCAGTTCCGGTTCGTCCAAGCAGACTTCGAAGACGGTCATTTATACCGTCAAGTCCGGGGATTCGCTATACAAGATTTCGAAGCTGTATCCCGGCGTCTCCGCCGACGATATCAAGCGTGCCAACGGCCTCAAGTCCGATTCCATCCGCGCCGGGCAGAAGTTGACCATCCCCATCCCGTAGGGTAGCGGCAGGCCGCTACTTCTTGTAGTATTTGGGCCAGCAGGCGGAGAGGTAGGATTTCAGGCGGTCTTCCTGGGCGTTGGGCTGGGGTTCGTAGAAGGCGGTGCCTGAGAGGGTGGGGGGCAGGAACTCCAGGTCGGCGAAGTGGCCGGGATAGTCGTGGGCGTACTTGTAGCCGTCGGCATAGCCCAGATCCTCCATCAGTTTGGTGGGCGCATTCCGCAGATAGAGCGGCACGGCCGCCGTCTGGTCGGCCTTTGCGGCCGCAAGTGCCTTGTCCACAGCAAGATAAGCCGAGTTGCTCTTCGGCGAGGAAGCCAGGTAGATGGCGCACTCGCTGAGCGGGATGCGCGCCTCCGGCATGCCGATGGAATGCACGATGCGGAAGGTGGCGTCGGCGAGCAGCAGGGCGTTGGGGTTGGCCAGGCCGATGTCCTCGGCGGCCAGGATGCAGAGGCGCCGGGCGATGAAGAGGGGATCCTCGCCGCCGTCCAGCATCCGCGCCATCCAATAGACCGCCGCGTTCGGGTCGGAGCCCCGCACGCTCTTGATGAAGGCCGAAATGATGTCGTAGTGCATCTCGCCGCCCTTGTCGTAGATGGCGACGTTTTCCTGCAGGCAGGCCGTCACGGTCCGGTTGTCGATCAGGATAGGGTCGGCCTTCCCGAGCTGGGAGTCCACGACGATCTCCAAGATATTCAATAACTTGCGCGCATCGCCGCCACTGTGGCGGAAGAGCGCCTCCGTCTCGCGGACCTCGATGTTGCGCTCTTTTAGGATCACGTCCTGCTGCAGCGCCCGGTCGAGCAGCTGGCGCAGGTCATCCAGTTCGAGCGACTTCAGCACGAAGACCTGGCAGCGCGACAGGAGGGGAGTGATCACCTCGAACGAGGGGTTTTCGGTGGTGGCGCCGATCAGGATGACCGTGCCGGATTCGACGGCGCCCAGCAGGGCGTCCTGCTGCGCCTTGTTGAAGCGGTGGATCTCGTCGATGAAGAGGATGGGCGCGCCGGCCGCTGCGAAGAGCGACTTGCTCTTCGCAGCGTCGATCACCTCGCGCACGTCCTTGACGCCCGAGCTCACGGCCGAGAGCGTATAGAACTCCCGGTCCAGCGTATGGGCGATGATGCGGGCCAGCGTGGTCTTTCCGACACCCGGCGGACCCCACAGGATGAACGATGACAAAGCGCCGGAGTCCAGCATCGTCCGGAGGATGCAGCCGGGGCCCACGAGATGCCGCTGTCCGACGTATTCGGACAGGTTTTGGGGCCGCATTCGCTCCGGAAGAGGGGGTAACATTTTTGTTAAATTCTCTGACACTTTTGTTTTATTGCTTGTTAATCAAGCTTTTTAATATATGAGCGCCGACGCTTCTTACATTCGTGCTCAAAATCGCGGAACTGGCCCTGATTCTTGAGATTCGTCTCCAAAATCGCGTTGGTTTCGGCGACCCGGATGCCCATTTCGTTGTACTTCCGGAACATGTCCATGAACACGAGCGAGTTCACGCCGGAGTTCTGGTAGTCCGGATGCACGCCGACGAGCAGGAGCTCCGTCATGTCGTCGTGCTTGAGGAACATCGCCTTCATCAGGGGCCACCAGCCGAAGGGGAAGAGCTTGCCGCGGGTCTTCTGCAAGGCCTTCACGATCGAGGGCATCGAGATGCCGAACGCGACCAGCTCGCCCTTCTCGTTCTCCACCATCGACAGGAAACGGAGGTCCAGGATGCTGAGGTAGAAGCCCAGGTACTTGTCCGCCATGTGGTCGGGCAGGACGGTGAAGTTGTAGAGGTCCTTGTAGCACTCGTTGATGCAGCGGAAGACCTTGTGGCCGTAGTCCTCCGTGCGGATGATCTTGCGCGTGAGCTGGCGCAGATGCACGCCGGCGCGTTCGGTGATGATCTTCTCGAGGCGCGGCCAGCGCTCGGGCATCACGGTCGGCACCTGGACCTTGTATTCGATCCAGTCGGCGTCCTTCTCGAAGCCCATATTTTCGAGGAAGTCGTTGTAGTAGGGGAAGTTGTAGATGAGCGCCATCGTGCTCAGCTGGTCGAATCCTTCGACGAGCATCCCCTCGGGATCGAAATCGGTGAAGCCCAGCGGGCCCACGACGGACTCCATCCCGTGCTTGCGGCCGAACTCATATACCTTGTCCATCAAGGCTTTAGCGACTTCTTCGTCCTCGATGAAGTCGTACCAGCCGAAGCGGACTTCCTTGTGGTTCCACTGCTCGTTGGCCTTGTGGTTCACGATCGCCGCGACGCGTCCGGCGGCTTCTCCGTCCTTGTAGGCGAGCCAGAGTTCGGAATCGCAGAACTCCTGCGCGGCGCCTTTCTTCTGGTCCAGGGTATCCATCTGGTCGAAGACGAGCGGCGGTACGTAATAGGGGTTGTCTTTGTAGAGCTTTTCCGGGAAATTGACGAATTTCCGTAGGTCTCGGCGGGTCAGGACCCTTTTTAGTTCAACTGACATCTCTGGTTTGGGTTTAGTTGCTTTGTCTATGCGAAGATAGCATTTTCGTAGGAAATAATCAAAGATTTGGCTATATTCGTATCGTGTACCGAGGCCTCCATAGACTTCTCCTGCTGGCAGCCCTGCTGTTGCTTCCCGCCAAGGCGCTGCGCGGGCAGGATTTCCTGCTGGGCCTCTTCCAATCGCCCAAAGGCGTGGGAATTACGGCCGTGTTCGACCACGGCGGGGAAATGGACCTCTTCACCCTCCGGACCGATTTCTGCGGCCTTCTATCGGGCCGTACGGCCCAGATAGGCGGCGTCGCGAGCTACTCCCACGATTACGTGCTCCTGTACAAGGAAATGGAGGATTATGCCTTCTCGCTGCATGCGGGCGCCGGCGTCATGGCGGGCTGGGTGCACGATTTCGAGAACGGTTTTTTCAGCGTGTACGACCGGCAGATGACCCGCAACCCGGGCATCGCCGCCGGCGTGACCGGCAACGTCGGCCTGCGGGTGGATTTCGCCCGGAACATCACGCTGGACCTGTCGCTCTCGGTCTGCCCGGGCATCCACCTGCGCACGAACAAGAGCACCGGCGCGCTGATCACCTCCTTCTATAAAGGGGGCCTGTATCACGCCTATTTCCCGCAACTTAACCTCTTTTATCGCTTTTGATGACTATGCGCAAGTGGCTGACAATCATTCTTCTTTTTGGCGGTTGCCTGGTGTCGCACGCCCGGCTGCCGGAGGACTGGTTGCTCAGCCGTTTCCACTACGGGCTGGAGTGGGGGTACAGCCAGTGCCTCTGGCTGCACCGCGACTACAACATCACCAGCGTCGAGGGGTACCGCATCTATGAGAAGTCGCAGGGCTTCTATCTGAAGCCGAACGGGATGATCCTGGGCCGCGTGGGCTATCCGCTTTCGGAGGAGTTCGAACTCTCCCTGCTGGGCGGATGGATGGGCACCGGCAAGGACAACCGCTTCTTCCCGCTGCTGATGCGCCTGAGCTGGTATTTCCAGGAGGAGGGCTTCTTCGCGCACATGCAGGGCGGCGTGGCCTGGCATACGCCCGCCAGCGGCGGCTTCGCCAAGATGGCCGGGACGGCTTCTGCCGGCAGCGGCTACCGGATCGGTCTCGGGTCCGGGCTGAACCTGGATTTCATCGTGAGTGCGCGCTATCTGCACGACCATCCGCTCATTCCGAACCCCGAAGGGCCCGGAAACGTGCTGGATCACAACATCCGCAAGAATCTTGCGGAGTATCTGTCGCTGGATTTCTCGGTGGCGCTGAGTTTCTAGAACAGGCCGTCCACGGAGGCGATGATCTGCTCGGCGGGGAGGTTCGGATCCAGGATGAGATCCGGCTCCTTGAAGACGTAGCCCTTGGCCATCGAGCCGAGGAAGCCGCCTCCGGTGCAGTTCAGCATGATCAGTTCGTCTTTCTTCACGTGTCCGTCCGCGACGGCCTGCGCCAGGGCTGCGACGGCCGCGCACGGGGCGGGGAGGAGGTCGTAGCCTTCCAGGTTGCGGAACTGGAGCAGCCAGTACATGATGTCGTCGTTGGAGCAGATGAAGGTGTCGCCGCCGCTGGCCTCGAGCACGTCGAATACGCCGCCGGCAATGCCGTAGGGCGGTTTTCGGTTGGAGAGGACCTTGGCGAGGATCACCTCGGCCTGGCGGCGTCCCTCGTCGGGATCGAGCGTGGCCAGGTCGCGGGTGTGCGCCTTCCAGGAGTCGTGGATGAGGGTGAAGGGGGCGTTCTGCGCCATATAGACGCGCATCTTGTTCTCGCCGAAACGGCCGTCCGCCGCGAGGCGTTCGGCGTTTTCCCAGGCCGCCACGGCGCCGGTGCCGGAGCCGACCGCCTGGAAGTAGGCGTCGGGGATGCGGCCGGCTTTCTCGACGAAACTGAGCACGGTGGTGCCCATGCCGTCGCGCCGCGCCACGTTCTTGGCGCCGCCTTCGAGGAAGAAGCGGGGGTTCTGCGCGAGTTTCTCGCCCAGGGTGATGGCGTCGTAGTAGTCGCAGCCGTGCGGGGCGGCGATCACCTTCACGCAGCGGTCCAGCTTCTTGTGGAACCAGAGGTCGTGCTGGTTGTCCTCGGGGATGCAGATGACCACCGGGATGCCGTTGTCGGAGCACACCTGCGCGAAGGCGCGGGCGGTGTTGCCGGCGGACTGGACCACCAGTACGCGGTGCTCTTTCCGGTCCATGCGGGCGCAGACGCTGAAGGCTTCGGTCTCCTTGAAGGAGCAGGTCTGCATCTTGGCGCCGATGCGCGGGTTCCAGCCCGAGAAGGTGATGTACAGGTTGTCGAGGCCCAGGTGCTTCGCAAGGCCGCGGGACTTGTAGGTGACCGGCGCGCAGGAGTGCTTGAGGGTGCGGCGGATGGGCATCCAGTCGGCATAGCGGTACAGGCCGCGCAGGTCGTTGCGGGGGTTGAACTGCTTCTGCTCATAGACGGCGCGCACGAGCGAGGGGCTTTCTGCCTGGGGGTCGGCGAGGTCCCATCCGCGGTCGTCGAAGGTGCGGCCCGTGGAGACGTTCATCAATTGGTACTTCGTGGGTTGGAATCGCATGGTTATGTGGTATTTACAGTTTCATGAAAAGGTAGGCGTAGTAGCCGAAGAAGGTGAGGAGCATCAGGATGGCTTCCCAGCGGTCCACGCGGTCGCGGTGGCCGGTGTAGGTCCAGAGCCAGACCATCGCGGCGCTGCCCGTCAGCACGCCCAGGTCCACCCAGTTGATGGCGAGGGTGGAGAGGGGCGTCACCACGGCGGAGGCGCCGAGGATGAGCAGGATGTTGAACACGTTGGAACCCAGCACGTTGCCGAGTGCCAGCTGGTCTTTCTTCTTGGCCGCGGCGACAATGCAGGTGGCGAGTTCCGGCAGGGAAGTGCCGCCCGCCAGCAGGGTGATCGCAATGAATTTGTCCGACACGCCCAGCGCGCGGGCGATGGCGGTGGCGTTGTTCACGAAGAGGTTGCCGCCGAAGACGAGCCCGGCGAGGCCGCCGAGCACCAGCAGGATGGCGAGCCAGATGCTGCGCTCCTTCTGGGGCGCTTCTTCTTCGGCCGGCCGGTCGGATTTGAAGCAGTAGATCATGTAGGCGACGAACACCGCCAGGAACACGGCGCCTTCTACGCGCGTGATGCTGTCGCCCGTGAGCGCGAGAGCGACTAAGAGGAAGGTGACCAGCAGGGCGATGGGGATGTCGCGGCGGCTGTTGGACCGCGTGACGGCAACCGGCGCGATGACGGCGGTCATGCCGAGGATGAGCAGGGTGTTGAAGATGTTGGAGCCGATGACGTTGCCGACGGAGATGTCGGCGTTGCCCTGGATGGCGCCGGTCAGGCTGACGACGAGTTCGGGGCAGCTGGTCCCGAAGCCGACGATGGTGAGTCCGATGACGAATTCGCTGACGCCGGACTTGCGTGCGATGGCGGAGGCGCCGTCCACGAGGATGTCGGCCCCGAAGACGATCAGGGCGAGGCCGGCGAGGAGGAGGAGTATCTGGATGGTCATTCTTCTTCTGTTTCTAGTTCAGATTCGGGGATGCGCTCCAGGAGGCATACGTTCTCCACGTGGAAGGTGTGGGGGAACATGTCCACCGGCTGGACGGCGGTGATCCGGTAGGCGCCGCTCATCATTTCCAGGTCCCGCGCCTGCGTGGCGGGGTTGCAGCTGACATAGACGATGCGCCCGGGAGCGGCTTCGAGGATCGTCTTCACGACATCCGGATGCATGCCTGCGCGGGGCGGGTCGGCGATGATCACGTCGGGCCGGCCGTGCTCCGCGATGAAGGCGGGGGTGAGGATGTCTTTCATGTCGCCGGCGAAGAATTCGCAGTTGACGATGCCGTTGGCGGCGGCGTTGAGCCGGGCGTCTTCGATGGCTTCGGGGACGTATTCGATGCCGATGACGCGTTTTGCGCGCCCCGCGACGAACTGGGCGATGGTGCCGGTGCCGGTGTAGAGGTCATAGACCGTCTCGCTGCCCGTGAGGGCGGCGAAGTCGCGGGCGGTGCGGTAGAGTTTGAGGGCCTGGCCGGTGTTGGTCTGGTAGAAGGACTTGGGGCCGATCTTGAAGCGGAGGCCTTCCATCTGCTCGTAGATGGCTTCTTCGCCGCTGTGCAGGATGCAGGGGAGGTCGCCGATGGTGTCGTTCTTCTTGCCGTTGATGACGTACCAGAGCGAGCGGATCTGCGGGAAGCGCTCCTGGACGGCGTCCAGCAGGGGAGCGCGCAGGGGGAAGTCTTCGCCGAAGCAGACGATCAGCATCACGTCGCCCGCGTCGGTGGTGCGGACGAACATGTTGCGCAGCTGCCCGCGGTTTTCGCGGATGTCGTAGAAGGAGATGCCGTTGTCCAGGCAGAACTGCTTGATGAACAGGCGGATGCCGTTGGTCGGCTCTGGTTGCAGGTGGCATTCGCGGATGTCCAGGACCTTGTCGAAGTATTTGCCGACGTGGAAGCCCAGGCCGGGTCCGCCGGGGTCGCCCGAGGCGATTTCTTCCGCGGTGAGCCAGCGGCGGCTGGAGGCGGAGAACTCGAGTTTGTTGCGGTAGCGGACGGTCTTGTCGGAGGCGAGGATGGGGGAGAATTCCGGCACCTCAAGATGGCCGATGCGGGTCAGCTGGTCAAAGACCTGGCGCTGCTTGGCGGCGAGCTGGATGTCGTAGGGGAGGGGCTGCCAGCGGCAGCCGCCGCATACGCCGAAGTGCTCGCAGAAGGGCTCCAGGCGCAGGTCGGAGGGCTTGACGATCTTGATGATGGTGCCTTCCAGCCAGGCTTTTTTCTTGCGGACCAGCCGGACGTTCACGACGTCGCCCGGGACGGCGAAGCCTACGAAGACCACCTGTCCTTCGGGCGTGTGGGCGATGGCTTTTCCTTCCGCCGCCACCGATTCGATGACGAGGTTTTCCAGGATGACGTCGAGTTTGCTGTGTCGCACCATGGTCGGGTTCCGCTACTGTCGTTAAATCTTCCAAAGATAACAATTTTTGATTTAATTCCATTTTCCCGCCTTCACCATGTCATCCCGGAAACCACCCCTTTCCCTGAACGACCCGGGCGGCCGTCCGGCGGTAGCCGCAGGTGGCCGGGCTGACGTCGGAGAAGGGCGGGACTTTCCGCCTCAGTTGCTGGACGGCTGACTCCTCCTTTTTGGCCAGGCCCTGCGGCCCTGTCCAACAGTCGTCAGACAGACGCCGTCCTGCTCTTTCGTCGCCGGTGCCGGAAGATGCTGGCGCATCGTTCCGTGCCAGCTCCTCCTTCGCACCGCCGCCTTCGTCGGGTCCCGCTGACCCTTCTCCTCCTGACCGCCCTGGCCGCCTGCGCTCCCGCCGGGCGGCTACGGTCCGCGTGGGCAACCGCCAGCCTAACGGCCTCACAGCGCCCGGCGCTCACTCCGCCCCGGACCTTCATCCCGGAAAACATGCCATATCCGGGACAACCCCTGGTTTTAACGGACCTTTATCCCGGAAAACACCCTGTTTCCGGGACAACCCCGGGGAAAAACTGACCTTCATCCCGGAAAAGGCCCCAAATACGGGACGAAGATTGCCACCCAACCAAGAGGTCAGACAGAAAAAGGTATGTTTTCCGGGCCGACCCCGACCCAGAGTTTTTCCCCGGAAACCTTTTGTTTCCAGACCAACCGCAGGGCAGGGCTGTTTTCTTTAAACAATTAGAAATCAATACTTTCCTATGCCTCGGGTATCGCCTTTGACCACCCGAGGCAACCGTTCTTATTGATTATCAATCAATTCCAGTATATGGTGATTGTCGCCCACTGTAGCGTCCTACAAGAAGCTTACTTGAAAAAGATAATAGAATGGAAGCGCTGCTCGAACGATCTTTTGTTGCCGTGATTCGGAAACCGTTGATATAGAGATGTTTACCGAATCATTATCTCTCGTTTTTAAGGTATAATGTTTTACTATTTTATTGATAGTCAATCTATTACTTCTCATTCCGTCTGTATCGTCCTGAAAGCAGTTTACCAAATAAAACCAGAAACTATTCTATCAGTAGTGAGGCAGGGAAGGGACTAGCACGGCAAGAAGGGGCGGGGAAGGTGTGTTTCGCTTGCGTTCAAAGGTTTTTTTCGTATCTTTATGCTGAATAGCCAATTTCCCGGTATGCAGGACAGTGAACGAATCGTCTTCATCGACTATATCCGCGTGATCGCGTGTTTCCTGGTGATGCTGGTGCACGCCAGTGAGTGCTTCTATGCGGGTTCCGCCTCCGGCCTGGCCGGGGACGTGGCGATGGTGCCAAATGAGGCGGCGCGCTTCTGGGTGGCGTTCTACGACGGTTTCGTGGCACGGACCTGCGTCCCGCTCTTCATGATCGTGTCGGCCTACCTGCTGGTGCCGCTGAAGCCTGGGCAGACGATGGGCGGCTTCTACAAACGGCGCTTCAAGCGCATCCTGCCGCCGTTCATCTGTTTCCTCCTGCTTTATACCTTCCTGCCCCTCGCCTGGGGCGGGATGAGTTGGGAGCAGTCGCTGCAGGACCTGAAACTGCTGCCTTTCAATTTCCCCTCGATGGCGGGGCACCTGTGGTTCATGTATCCGCTGATCGGCCTGTACCTGATCATCCCGGTGGTCTCGCCCTGGCTGGAGAAGGCTTCCGCCCGGGACGAGCGCATCTTCCTGGGATTGTTCGCGTTGTCCACCTTCATCCCCTGGATCCACCGCTTCATCACCGACGAACTGTGGGGGGAGTGCTTCTGGAACGGCTTCACGGCGCTTTGGTACTGCTCCGGCTACCTGGGCTACCTGGTGATGGCACACTACATCCGGGTGCACCTGGACTGGAGCTGCAGGCGCCGGCTGCTGGTCGGCTGGGGCTGTTTCCTCGCGGGTTCCGCGTTCACGCTCTGGGCCTTCTGGATGAAGGGCGTGCCCGGCGTGGCGATGCCCACCCCCGAAATCGAATGGGCTTGGGAGTTCTGCATGCCCAACCTGCTGATATCCACCTTCGGCCTGTTCCTGGTGTTCTCCTGCATCCGGCAGGAGAAGGCGCCCGAACTGGTCACGGGAATCGCCAGGCGCTCCTACGGGATGTACCTGATGCACATGTTCTTCCTGGCGCCCATCTCGGCCTGGATCGTAGGCGGCGACATCGCGCACCCCGCCGTGCCCGTGCAGCTGGCCATCCCGCTCATCGCCGTGCTGAGTTACACCTGCTGCGTCCTGGCGACCAAACTGATCTCGTACATTCCCGGAAGCAAATGGCTGATAGGCTGTTAAACAGAAGCGTATGTCCATCTTCCTGAAACAGACCGACCTTGACGCCCCGCTGCGGATCAGCAGCCCCGAGGCGATGATCGCCGCCATCCGGGCCTGCGGCATCGTGCCCTTCTTCGAGAATCCCATCGCCGGCTTCTCCATCGAGGAGATGACCCCGGCGGAGTTCTGGTTCGGCGGGGAAGAGGACACCCTGGGGCCCTGGGACTGGAAGATCTGCGCGGTGCAGACCGGGGAGATCGCCTACGGGAAGTTCCTCTGGGGCGGCAAGGCCGCCTTCGCCACGGCGGAGTGCTACCGCGACCTGCTGAACTGGCGCCGCTCCCTGCCGAAATGCGCGCTGCGCGAGAGCGACCGCGAGGCCCTGGAGGCGGTGAGCCGCGCCGGCTCGCTGACGACGCGCGAGCTGCGCCGCATCTGTGGCCTGAAAAAGGCCCAAATGGACGCCGTAACCACCCGGCTGGAGCAACAGACCAGACTGGTCATCGGTGACTTCGAACGGGTTTATAAAGGGCAGTTCCTGGAGTACAGTGGCTGGCAGCTCGCCTCGCTCTGCCGGCCGGAAGACCTGTTCGAGTTCGACCTGGCCGCGCCGTTCCGCAGCCCGGAGGAATCGTATGCCCGGCTGTGCGGGCGCGTCCGGCAGACCGCGCCCCACGCCACGGACGCCCAACTCCGCAAAATGCTTGGATGAACATATACAAACCAACAAACAATAACCAAATGAAACGTATCCACTTGATTTTCCTGGCGGCGCTCCTGACAGCGCCGGCCATGGCAAGCGCCCAGGCGCTTGTCCGGGACACCGTCAGCCTGAACCCCGGCTGGCAATTCCACTACGGCGAAGAGCACCGCGGCTGGCAGGCCGTGGACCTTCCGCACGACTACCAGATCTCCCAGCCCTGGGTGGCGCCCGAGGCGGGGGAGCAGGGCGGCATGCAGGACCTCGCCGCGAATTTCCGCAGCACCCTGTCCGCCCGCGCCTTCAAGGCGCTCGGCGCCGGCTGGTACAAGAAGACCCTGGACATCTCCCCGGACCTGAAGGGAAAGCGCCTGGTGCTGGATTTCGAGGGAATCATGCTCGTGGGCGACGTCTATCTGAACGGTGAGCGCATCGGCGGGACGGACTACGGCTACCTGGGCTTCGAACTGGACGTCACCGACAAGGTCAAGTACGGGGAGCCCAACGAGCTGATGGTCCGCGCGGACACGATGGGGCCGTTCAATTCCCGCTGGTACACCGGCGGCGGCCTGTTCCGCGACGTGAACCTCGTCGTCACCCCGGCCAACGGCTATTTCACCCGCCATCCGCTCTACATCCGCACGGAGAAGGTGGCGGCGGGCAGCGCCGAGATCGCCGTCCAGGCGGGGATCTTCCTCCGCACGCGGGACGTGCAGAACGTGGCTTTCGGCGTGCGCCTGCTGGATGCCGCCGGCCAGGTCGTTGCCGAGAAGCGTACCGAGACCCGCTACAAGAACTGGCTGCCGGGCAGCAGTTATGACCTGGAGCCGCTCCGCGTGGACGCCCCGCATCTGTGGAGCTGCGAAGACCCTTACCTATACACCGTCGAGGTGTCGCTCTACGACGCCGAGGGGAAGGTCTGCGACCGGGTGTGCGAGCCTTTCGGCATCCGCACGATCGAGTTCAACCCCACATCCGGCTTCCTGCTGAACGGAAAGAAGGTGATCCTGAAGGGCGCCGCCAACCACCACACCCTGGGCCCGCTCGGCGCGGCGGCCTTCCCGCGTGGGGAGGAGTTCCTGCTCAAGATGTTCAAGTCCTTCGGATACAACCACATCCGCACCTCGCACAACCCTTATTCCGAGTCCTTCCTGGACGCCTGCGACCGCCTGGGCATCCTGGTGGTGGACGAGCTGTACGACAAGTGGAACATGCAGTACGCCGGCGGCCGGCGCGACTGGAAGGCCCTCTGGCAGGAGGACGTGGAAGAGTGGGTCAAGCGCGACCGGAACCATCCCTGCGTGGTGATGTGGAGCTTCGGCAACGAGCTGCAGCAGAACCCCGAGCCCTTCGGCGACTTCGGCGTCACGGCCTACCGCCTGCAGCGCGAACTGCTGCACAAGTTCGACAAGACCCGCCCGAGCACCGTGGCGATGCATCCGCGCTACCGCAACTGGCTGACGGACGAGATCCCGTGCGACCTCGCCCTCGAGACGGACGTCGCCTCCTACAACTACCGCTACATGTATTTCCCGGGCGACGGGAAACGCTACCCGGACATGATGTTCTACCAGAGCGAGGCGAACACCTCCGGCATCCCGGGCAACTGGTTCGGGATGGAACTGGACAAGGTCATCGGCCTGGCCTACTGGGGCGCCATCGACTACCTGGGCGAGAGCGGCGGCTGGCCTGCCAAGGGCTGGGCGCAGGGCGCGTTCGACCTCTCCTGGGAGCCCAAGCCCTATGCCTACCTGGTGAAGAGCATGTTCAGCGAGGAGCCCGTGGTGCACATCGGCATCATCGAGCATCCGGCGAAGGAGAATGTCTGGAACGGCGTGAACGTGGGAACGGCCCATATGAGCGAGAACTGGAACCGCACGGCGGGGGAGACGCTCAGCCTCTACACCTTCACCAACGCTGAGGAAGTGGAGCTGTTCGTGAACGGCAAGAGCCTGGGAATCAAGCAGAATCCTGCCGATCCCGCACAGCATAACCGCATCCAGTGGGACGACATCGCCTACAAGAGCGGCCGTGTCGAGGCCGTGGCCCGCACCGGCGGCCGCGAGGTGGCCCGCCACCGGCTGGAGACGGTCGGCAAGGCCGTCGCCCTGCGCGTGGAGCCGTTGGTCGCGGACTGGAAGGGGGACGGGAAGGACCTGCAGTTCGTGCGCGTGACCGCCGTGGACAGCCGCGGACGGAAGGTCTGGGACGCCACCGACGAGCTGACGTTCAGCGTGGAGGGGAACGCCTGCCTGGCTGGTGTCACCGGCGGCGACATCACTTCGGAGGAGATTTATACCGACGATTCCGTGCGGCTCTTCCACGGGACGGCGCTCGCCATCCTGCGCAGCGGAAGCGAGGCGGGAGGCGTTACGCTGACGGTCTCCTCGCCGGGCTTCAAGAAAGCGGTCAGATTGCCGCTATCTACCCGATAGACAAAGAGATACCGCCGCGCAAATCACAGCGCGGCGGTTTTTTATTTCGGGGGATTGGTGATCGGGAGCTTCTGGGCGCCGCCCGGCGGGATGGTCATATAGGCGCCGCGGACGTCGGAAGGGGTGATGGTGATCTCGCGGTTGACGGGGCGTCCGGGATCGCTCAGCCGGTGGGAGAACAGCCAGTCGTAGGCCTCCTGAAGCATGAAGATGCGGGCCAGGATGGAGTGGTCCAGGCCGGTCATCCAGTCGAACCTGAGCCGTTCCGTGCCGCCCGCCTTCACCATCTTCTCCACGATGGAGGTGGAATGCGAGATGGTGGTGATGGTGTCGCTGGTGCCGTGGATGATCCAGAGGGGGAGTCCCGACAGCGGCGTCACGTCGCCGGTATAGCCGCCGCACATCGCGATGGCGGCCGCCACCCGGTCGGGGTAGGCCGCGGCGAACTTGAAGGTGCCCCAGCCGCCCATGCTGATCCCGAAGCAGTAGAGCCGGTCGGGGGCGTGGCGGAAGCGGCTCATCACCCACTTGACCACGCGCATCAGGCGCTCGGGATCCCAGCCGCCCGTGGTGTTGCACTGGGGGCAGATGACCAGGGCGTCGATCTTGCGTCCGCGGCGCAGGGCATCCACGCAACCGTACTTGGTGATCAGGCTTAGCGTGTGGCCTACCAGGCTCTTGCCATGCAGGCAGAGGAGGACGGGCAGGGCCTTGGACGTATCGGCGTAGCTTTCCGGGACGTAAAGCAGGAAGTTGTAGCCGTTCTTGACCGAATCGCGGTAGGAATAGAGTTCGTCGGCCCGCAGGCGGAGGCCCGTGAGCAGCGAGAGCAGCAGCGCGAGGATCAGGGTCGTTTTTCTCATTTGACGCGAAGTTTCCGCCCCGGTCTGAGGGTGGTCTTTACAGTTATTCCGTTCAGGTTGCAGAGTTTTTGCACGGTGGTGCCATACCGCTTGGCGATGCCCGAGAGGGTGTCGCCGGAGACGATCGTGTGATAGACCGCGGAGCCGTCGGCGGGCGGGGGAGGAGCGGTCTGCCGGGCGGTGCCGGAAGAGGACGCCGGCTTTTCGCTCTCCGCGGATTCGCGCAGTTCGGGGATGCGGACGCTGGAGGCCGTCACGGCCGTCCAGGAGCCGCTTTCCGCCAGGACGAGGCGTTCTCCGCCCGAAGGGACGGACAGGCCGCCGAGCGAGTCCACAACCGCCCAGGTGCCGTCCGCGAAGAGGATGATGCGGCGGTCGGCAGGGGAGAGGGAGAGGGTGTCCCGCACGGGCACGAAGGCGTTTTTGGCCAGGTCTTCCAGCAGGGCAACCACCGCCGAGTCCGCGACCGGCTCCTGCACGAAGTCGGGCAGGATGCGGCGCGCGCCGAGGAAGCGCTGCGTGTAATAGGTCTCGCTGAGTTTGGAGACGATGACGCCCGTGCGCGCGGCGTGGATGAAACTGCAGTCGGTGCCGGTGCTGTCCAGTTCGATGAAGATGGCGGCGTGGCCCATGCGGCGCTTGTTGCCGCGGGAGCCGAAGATCAGGATGTCGCCTTTCTGCAGGTCGGAGAGCTGGCCGGTGAGTTCTCGTCCATCGACCGCCTGGGCCGGGACGGTGCGCCCCAGCTTGTAGCCGAACTTGCTGAAAATGAACTTGGTAAACCCGGTGCAGTCGAAGACCTTGGGGCCGTTTCCGCCGCGGCGGTAGGGGGTACCGAGCCACTTGCGGGCCTCATCGATGATGCGGTCCGCAACGACGGATGCGTCCACGCTGACGCTGTCAGCGGGCGAGGAGGGTGTCGGCTGCTGCGCGAGTGCTTTCCGCGCCGGCAGCGCGAAGAGCAGCAACAGCAGGCAGCCACTCAAAATAGCTCTTGATCCTGCCATCCAGGTATTCGATTTCAAAAATATCGACGGCATTGCCGCCGTAGCCGCTCCGCGCCTGCGAAGTGGTGAAAACATAGCGTCCGTCCCGGGAGATGTCGAGACCGACGGGGTAGGAGTCTGCATTAATCGTGCCGAGCAGTTTCAGTTCGCGCGCGTCCACGACCGCCAGGCAGCTGCTGAAGTTGCAGGCGGCGAAGATGTAGCGGCCGTTGGGGGCGACTTCGATGGTGCGCGCGCCGGCCGGGACCTTGCAGGAATCCCAGTCGTCCAGGCGCACGGTGCGCTTCTTGTCGCCGTCCAGCTCGGAGCAGCATTCCAGGAAGACGTCCAGCGGCACGCGCTGGATGTAGCCCGCGTTGTTGATGCTGCAGTAGATGTAGTCGTTCCGGATCACGATGTGGCGCAGGTTGGGCATGGCGCCGAGCACGCGGCCGAGGTAGCGGTTGTCCGCGAGGTCGATCACGGCGATGCCGCCGCCGCCGCCCATGCAGCCCACGAGCAGGTAGCGCCCGTCGGGGGTGAAGACGGTGCCGCGGAGGCAGTAGCCGCTGTTCACGTCGCGGTCCACCTTCGCCTTGAGGCTGAAGTTCAGCTTGAGTTCGTAGTCCACGACCAGGCTGGCGAGGTAGTGCCAGTCGTCGGGGTTGTCGGAGGAGATGTCCATCAGGCCCACCGTGTTGTTGCCCCAGTGGGTGACCGCCAGGCGGGTGCCGTCCGGGGAAGTGGCGACCATCTTGGGCAGGGGACCGGTCTCGAAGAGGCGGATGACGGAATCGACCTGCGTATCGATGACCGCCATGGCGGAGGGCTCCTGCGCGTTGAGGTCGTAACTCCTTCTGTAATAAGGGACCCAGAGGTATCTGCCGTCGTGGGAGAAGGTGCTTTCGACGGGCTTCCCGATGAAGCGGCGGGGGTGGGTATAGCTGTGGTTGAAGTGGAACAGCCCGCTGTCCGGCGCCCAGAGGCCTTCGTCGTCATCGTCGAATTCGTGGAGGATCACGCGCGTCTTTTGGTTCGTTGCGAAGTCATAAACGACCGTTTTTCCGCCCTCAAGCGAGTTGACGTAGTATTTTTCGCCCGAGGGGTGTATGTTCACGGATTTGGGCGAATGGACGTCGGTGTCGCGGCTCGCTTCGTCGCCGCCGGCGAACTGCTGCTTGCGAGCGAGGAACGCGACGTTGATACGGTCTTCGACGTGCATTTTCTGGCCCACGGCCGGATGTACGACGCCCGGGCGGCTTTTTCCTTCCGGCTCGGGGTCGAACTGTGCGAAAGCCGGCCGGGTGAGCGCCAGCAGGGCTGCAAGGGGGAGAAGGAGTCGGAAAGACAGCATTAACTTAACATAATATAAATTGTGTAACAAAAGGGGAAAGGCGGCTAGAGGTCCCTTTTCGCATCCACCGGGTTGGCGTAGATGCCCAGGAAGATCTTCCGCAGTTCCGCCTGGTCCAGGCGGCGTTCCAGTTTGCCGAGTTTATGTGCGATGTATTTTTCGAAATCCTGCAGGTCCCGCTCACTGTATTGGCCGGCGTCCTTGAATTCGCTCTTCCCGTGAAGCAGGTCGTGCGCCATGAAATTGGTCTTCCACAGGCGATACCCTTCGATCACGCGGCGGTCCAGGGCGTGGCGGATGGCCTGGTAACGGTCGTTTTTCTCGCATTTCGACGCCTCGGCGATCTCCTCCGGGGAAAGCGGCTCGCCGATTTCCAGGTGGATGTGCCCCTTCTGCTGGCGGATGCCCGTCAGGATGCTGTGCAGGTCCTCCTTGGGCTTCTTCGTGTACGGCCCCTCCCGGCGCAGCAGCACTTCGCGCGCCTTGCGGGAATCGCACGATTCGTACTCGTAGGAAATGCTCATCGGGACGATGTGCAGCGCCTCGAAATTCTCTTCGAAGCAACCCTCTCCGCTGAGGTCGAACATCTTCAGGAGCCCCTGCTCCGTGGTGTCCCAGCCGTTCTTGGTGCGCCCTTCGCGCTGGGCGATCCAGATCGAAGCCCGGCCGGAGGTGATGCTCTCCCGGATGTATTTGGACAGGCGTAACGAACTGAGATACAGCTGCCTGGCTCCGATTCCGCGGATGACCTTGATCATGCGGTTCGAGCGCATCAGGTCCTCGATCAACTGGCCGGTGATCAGGTTGGAACCGACGCAGATCTCGGTGTACGGCAGGCCGGAGCGTTTCATTTCATACTGGATCAGCGCGGGGTCCAGCACGATGTCGCGGTGGTTGGAAACGGCCAGGAAACGCTGCCCTTCCAGCCCGCTGAGGTGTTCTTCCCCGCTGCAGGTGAAGCCTTTGGAGGTCTTGGCGAGGATGGCTTCCACCACGCCGAACATGATCTCGTCCTGGAACTGGTCGATGCTGCCGATGCCGCGGAGCATATGGCTCAGCGTGGCGGCCGGCAGGTCGGGAAACAGGTATTTCGATATGACCGGCAGCATCGGATGCCGCGAAACCCGCTTCAGGGCTTCTACGGCTTCTGCGTCGGTATAGGGACGGATCTCTCCAAATTCGCTTTCGTTGTTCATCGTTCGCGCGCGTAGGTACAAGAAGACTACAAATATAACCAATCAGCGGCGGAAAAGCAAAGATGAATCTCCGTAGCTGAGGAAACGGAAGCCGTTTGCGAGCGCAAAATCGTAAATCGTGTGCCAATCTCCCCCGACGAAGGCGGAGATGAGCAGCAGCAGCGTGCTCTGCGGCTGATGGAAATTGGTTACCATCGCGTCCACGACGCGGAAGCGGAATCCCGGTACGATGATGATGCGGGTGCCCACGGTAAGCGCGTGCAACCCCTTGTCGTCCAAGTATTTGACGATTGCGTCCAGGGCCTCCCGGCGCGTGGGCGCATAGTCGCGGGTGTACGGCGCCCACTGCTCCACGTCGAGGGGTTCCCCTTCCTCCAGGCAGCTGACGCCTACGTAGTAGAGCGATTCCAGCGTGCGGACGGAGGTGGTGCCCACGGCCACGACGCTTTCGCTGCAGTCGCGCAGGCGGCACAGCAGTTCCCGGCTGACCGTGAACGGCTCGCGGTGCATCGGATGCTCGGAAACGAGCGAACTCTTCACGGGCAGGAAGGTGCCGGCGCCGACGTGCAGGCAGACGTTCTCGGTGGTGATTCCCTTCGCGGCGATGTCGTCCAGCACGCGCTGCGTGAAATGCAGACCGGCCGTCGGAGCGGCCACGGAGCCCCGGATGTGCGCGTAGAGCGTCTGGTAGCGGTCCAGGTCGATCGCCTCCGTGTCGCGGTTGAGATACGGGGGGATGGGCACGCGGCCGCAGAGTTCGAGCACGCGGGAGAAAGGGGCGCCCCCCTGCCAGCGGAACTCGACGGTGCCGGTCTGGGACTCCCTGTCTATCAACCTGGCTTCCAGGCAGATGGCGCGGAGTTCGGCGCTGTCGTCCGTTTCCGGGGCGTCGAAGCGAAGGACGTCGTCCTTCCAGCGCTTGGCGTTGCCGATGACGCATTTCCAGCGGCAGCGTTCCGTGGCGGCGAAATTCGTGTTGTATTCGGCCGGCTCGACCGGTTCCAGGCAGAAGATCTCGATGCGCGCACCTGTCGGGCGGCGGAAAAAGAGGCGTGCGGGAACGACTTTGGTGTCGTTGAATACCATCAGGCTGCCTGCCGGGAGTTCCTGCGCGAGATTGCGGAATATGGAAGCACGGACCTGACCGTCGCGGTAAATCAGCAATTTGGACGCGTCACGCTCCGGGAGCGGATATTTTGCAATGCGCTCGTCGGGCAGCGGATAAGAATAGTCTTCGATATGAAGCTCGGGAATCATGTTGCAAAGATACGCTTTTATCCCGGCATCGACAAACGCGCAAATTTGTTTAGCAATGTAAAATAATGGTTTATTTTTGTAAACATTTACGCCCAGCGCGGAGGATTGGCGAAAAATGTAATAAACACCTCGATAAGTTGGAGTTATCAATACCGTTTTTAAGTGATATATTATTGAAACCCAGTATTTTATGTTGATTATATCAAGTTAACAATTAATGTTGACTCTCCCCTTTCGGTCCATTTTGGGCTTCCAGTGAGAAATAATTCAGATTTTTAAATAGACTAATTTGTTATATTTCAGCAAAATAACAACTTTTATCTATTATTTGAATTCAACTTAATCCTGCCCTATTTATGAACAGTCTGTTGATGAGTTGCCATTTGTAACTCTTGCAAATGTGAAATACTATTGTTACTTTTGTAAACAAAGCGATTAGAAAAATGAACCGACGTTTGCAGCAGTTTCTGGCCGCGGAAAACATCAGCCAGTCACAGTTCGCCGACACCATCGGCGTGGCGCGTGCCAGCATCTCCCATATCCTGGCGGGACGGAACAAACCGGGCTTCGATTTTATCGAACGCACGGCCAAACACTTTCCCGAACTGAACCTGGACTGGTTGATTACGGGGCGCGGAAAGATGTACGGAGGCGCAAAATCGGCCACCGAGGCCCCTGTAGAGCCGATTTCTCCCCTGCCGCCTTCGGAAGACCCCGGTCTGTTCGACGAGCCCGATACCTTGCCGGATAGCTCAAATATCTCTTTAGATAAAATTCATCAAGTGCTTAAAAATCAGCGCTCTATATCCAAAGTAATCGTATTCTATACCGACGGTTCCTTCCAAGAACTACCCTAGGTTCACATCGTTCAAGTATATATACGAACAGCCCCGGCCATTCTTGCCCGGGGCTGTCGTATTATTATCGGCAACAGTTCAGAGTGCGCAGCTTTCGTCGTCGCAGGGTTGGCGATCGGTACCGGCGTCAGCCTTGTCTGTGGTTGCGGGAACCGCATCCTGTGCCAGGAGCCGGGCTGGATACTCTTTGAGGGCCGCTTCGATCTTGCCGGCGAGGATGGTGCCGAGGGTGACCTTCCCCTCCGGATCGATCAGGTACAGGGACGGAATCCAGCGGACGCCGAAGGCGGCTCCGACGGCCGATTCCTGCTTGCCGGCCGGATCGAACAGTTGGATGCCGGGAAGTTCCTGTTCTGCGGCGAACTGCACCAGGGTGTCGAATTCGCGGTCGAAGGAAACGGAGACGAACTGTACCTTGGCGGGGTCGGCTTCGGCGGCCATGCGCTTGAGGTCGGGGACTTCGGCACGGCAGTCCGGGCACCAGGACGCCCAGAAGACGAGCACCACGCTCTTCCCGCGGAAATCGCTGAGATTCACCGCTTTGCCTTCCAGGTCATTCAACGTGAACTCCGGGGCGGACATACCCGCTTTCAGCAGCGTGCCGGAATATTCCGCCTCGAGCCGGTCGTCGGCGGAAGTCAGGGAAGGATGCCCGGCGCCGGTCCATCCTTCATAGCCGCCGAGCAGGTTCTGGACCTGGAAGCCTGCCCGTGCGAGCCGGGCCGAGGCGTCGGCGCTGCGTTTTCCGGTGCGGCAGTACAGCATCACGGGCCGGGCGGGATCCAGCGCGGCGCGGGCCTGGTCGAGGAAAGCGTCGGCGAGGACGTCGATGTTCTGCGCTCCGGGCAGATGGCCGGCGGCGTATTCTTCCGGGGTGCGGACGTCCACGAGCTGGGCGTCCGGCGCGGCGCCGAGGCGCTCGAGGAACGCGGCGGCGGAAAGGTCTTCGTAGCGCTGGCAGGAGCCGAAAATGCCAGCGAACAGGCCGGTAAATAGCAAGAGGAAGCGGGGACGGGACATATTACAGGCAATTAAGGACTTTTTCCATCTGGATGCCGCGGGAGCCTTTGATCAGGATTACGGCGTCCCGGACGGGGTGTTCGGCGAGCCAGGAGGCGAGAGCTTCAGAGTCCGGGAACCAGGAGGCATGAGATCCTTCGCTTCGCTCAGGATGACAGGAGGCTTCCAATGCCTTCTTGAACTCCTCGCCCACCAGGCAGGCGTCCAGGCCGGCGGCGCGGAGCTGCTTCAGCACCTTGACGTGCTCGGCGACGGATTCGGCGCCGAGTTCGCGCATGTCGCCGAGCAGGGCGAGTTTGTGCTCCGCCTCGACCAGCGCGAAGTTCTCCAGCGCGGCACGCATCGAGGACGGATTCGCGTTGTAGGCGTCCACGATCAGGGTGTTCGAGGCGGTGCGCGTCATCTGGGAGCGGTTATTCGAGGGCACGAAACCCTCGATGGCGGCGATGGCTTCCGCGCGCGGAACGCCGAAGTAATCCCCCACCGCGACGGCGGCGAGCACGTTGGTGGCGTTGTAGGCGCCGACGAGCTGCGTGCGGATCAGGTCCTCCCCCAGCCGCAGCCGCAGGAAGGGCTCTGCAGGGGTCGCGGGAAGGATTTCAACGCCCTGGTACTGAATGCCGTAGCCGAAGACGTGACAGGCTTCCCGGGCGGCCATCTCCCGCAGGTCGGGATCGTCCTCGTTCAGGAAGATCAGGGAGCCGCGGTGCGCGCCGAGCCACTTGTACAACTCCCCTTTCGCGGCCTTGACGCCTTCGAAGGAGCCGAAGCCGAGCAGGTGCGCGCGGCCGACGTTGGTGATGAGGCCGTAGTCCGGCCGGCTGACTTTCACCAGCTTGGCGATGTCGTCGGGGTGGTTGGCGCCCATCTCGATGACGGCGATCTCCGTCTCGGGCGTGATGGAGAGCAGCGACAGGGGCACGCCGATGTCGTTGTTCAGGTTGCCCTGGGTGGCGGTGACGCGGAACTTGCGCGCGAGCACGGCCGCGATGAGGTTCTTGGTGGTGGTCTTCCCGTTGGTGCCGGTCAGGCCGATGACAGGCAGTTTGCCGTCACGCACGTGGGTGCGGTGCCAGACGGCCAGGTCGCGCAGGGCCGTGTACGGGTCGGGGACGCGGATGAGGCGTCCGTCGACCGGTTCGGGAAAACGGACGTCGTCGTTGACCACCGCCCAGGCGGCGCCCGCTTCGAGGGCCTTCAGGGCATAGTCGTTGCCGTCGAAATTCTCGCCGCGCAGAGCGAAGAACAGTTCCCCGCCCCGGACGGCGCGGCTGTCGGTGGTGACCCTGAAGCCGCAGGCGCAGTATTTTTCGTAAAGCTTTTCCATACTTGGATCATTTGGCGCCGGTGCTGCCGAATCCGCCCGCACCGCGCTCTGTATCAGCGAGTTCTGAAACTTCTTCCCATTCGATGACTTCGTGTCGCGCCAGGACCAGCTGGGCGAGGCGCTCGCCGCGTTCGACCACGAAGTCCTCCGCGCCGAGGTTGACGAGGATCACGCAGACTTCGCCGCGGTAATCCGCGTCGATGGTGCCGGGGGCGTTGAGCACGGTCACGCCTTTCTTGGCGGCGAGGCCGCTGCGCGGACGCACCTGCACTTCGTAGCCGGCGGGGATTTCGAGGTAGAGTCCGGTGGGGACCATCGCCCGGCCGAGCGGCTTGAGGACGATGGGTTCGGCGTTGTCAGCCCGCACGTCCAGCCCGGCGGAAAGGGCCGTGGCATAGGCGGGAAGCGGGTTGGCGCCTTTGTTTATAACTTTGACTTTCATTTATTTACAGGCTTTTTTGTACAGGAAGGCGGCGATGCCGATATACAGCAGGTTGGGCAGCCAGAGGGCGATCGCCGGCGGGAGCGTGTCGGTATAGACGAACATCTCGCTGAGCCGCAGGAAGAGGATATAGGAGAACGCGAGCGCGATGCCGAGGCCGATGTTCCAGCCGATGCCGCCGCGCCGCTTGCGGGCGGACAGGGACACGCCGATGATGGTCAGGATGATGGCGGAGAACGGGATGGCGAGGCGTCGCTGCTGCTCGATCTGGGCGTACATCACGTTCTGGTCGCCGCGCAGCTTCTGGGTCGCGACCAGGTCGGCGAGGGCCCGTGCCGGCAGCGTTTCGACCGTCTTTTCATTATTGAACAAGTCCTTGATCTTCAAGGCGATGACGGTATCGACGTTCTCTTTGTATTCCACTTTGTCGGACAGGCCGGCGGAGTAGTCCCGGGTGAAGACCTTGCGCAGGTGCCAGCCGTCCATGGTGGTGTCCCAGACGGCGGACTCGGCGCTGACCTTGCGGACGAGCCGGTGCCCTTCCATGTCTTCGATGGTGAATTTGTAGGCGGTGTTGTTCCAGCGGCTGAAGGACTCGATATAGACGAACTGCCCCGGCGAGATCTGGTAGTGGATGTCGCGGAGGTTGTAGGTATTGTGCCGCTTGACGTATTTGGCCTCGAAGTCGATGCGGGTGGCGTTGGAGTTCGGGATGACGTAGAGGTTGAGCCCGATGGACAGGAGCGCGATCAGCACGGAGGTGACGATGTAGGGCACCATCATCCGGTGGAAACTGACGCCGCAGGACAGGATCGCGATGATCTCGGAGTTCGCCGCCAGCCGGGAGGTGAAGAAGATCACCGTGATGAAGACGAACAGCGAGGAGAACATGTTGATGAAGTATGGGATGAAGTTCAGGTAGTAGTCGAAGAGGACCTCTTTCAGCGGGGCTTCGTTCTTGACGAAGTCGTCGATCTTCTCGGACAGGTCAAAGATGATGACGATGATGATGATGAGCAGCATCGCCAGGAAGAAAGTCAGGATGAACTTCTTCGAGATGTACCAGTCTATCTTCTTGAGTCCGAGCATCTTGCGCTAGATTCTTCGGGTTACGCGGGCCAGGGTGTCCGCTTTCCAGCCGGCGAAGTCGCCGGCCTCTATATGAGCACGCGCCTCACGTACGAGCCAGAGGTAGAAGGCGAGGTTGTGCTCGCTCGCGATCATCGCGGCGAACATCTCCCCGGCGATGAAGAGGTGGTGCAGGTAGGCTTTCGTGTAGGTGCGGTCCGCGAAGGAGGCGCCGTCCGGGTCGATCGGGGTGAAGTCCCGGGCCCATTTCGCGTTGCGCATGTTCATCACCCCGTCGCGGGTGAAGAGCATGCCGTTGCGGCCGTTGCGGGTGGGCATCACGCAGTCGAACATGTCCACGCCGCGCCCGATGGCCTCCAGGATGTTCGCGGGCGTGCCGACGCCCATCAGGTAGCGCGGGCGGTCTTCCGGCAGCAGCGGGCAGACGAGTTCGAGCATCTCGTACATCTTTTCCGTGGGCTCCCCCACCGCCAGGCCGCCGATGGCGTAGCCGTCGGCATCCAGCTGCACGGCGTGCTCCACGGCCTCGCGCCGGAGGTCGGGATAGACGCAGCCCTGGATGATCGGGAAGAAGGTCTGGGCGTAGCCGTAGAGGGGTTCCGTCTCGCGGAAACGCTTCGCGAAGCGCTCCAGCCAGCCCTTGGTGAGGTCCAGGCTGCGGCGGGCGTAGGCGTGGTCGGCGTCGCCGGGGCAGCATTCATCGAGGGCCATGCAGATGTCGGCGCCGATGATGCGCTGCGTATCGACGTTGTTTTCGGGGGTGAAGACGTGCTTCGAGCCGTCGATATGACTGCGGAAGGTGCATCCCTCGGGGGTGAGCTTGCGGATGGGGCTCAGCGAGAACACCTGGAAGCCGCCGCTGTCGGTGAGGATGGGTCGGTCCCAGGCTTCGAAGGCGTGCAGGCCGCCCGCCGCCCGGAGGGTGTCCAGGCCGGGCCGCAGATAGAGGTGGTAGGTGTTGCCGAGGATGATCCGGGCGTCGATGTCGTCCCGCAGGTCGCGGTGCCAGACGCCCTTGACGGAACCGACCGTGCCGACGGGCATGAAGATGGGCGTCGGAATCGAGCCGTGGTCCGTCTCGATGACGCCCGCCCTGGCGGAACTGTGCGGGTCGGTGGCGGTCTTCGTGAATTTCATCGTTCAAAGATAGTGAAATCCGCTGAAAAAATCTTATTTTTGTTAGTTGAAGACATAGAAGACACAAACGAATCGATATGAAAAGTTCACAGCTCAAGTTCAGGCTTATCCTGATGCTGGTCCTCCAGTTCGGCGCCTGGGGCGCCTATCTGACCTCCCTGGGCCGTTATCTCGGCAATGCGGGCCTCGGCCCCCAGATCAAGTGGTTCTTTGCGATGCAGGGCATCGTGTCCATCTTCATGCCCACGCTGATGGGCATCGTGGCGGACCGCTTCATCCAGGCACAGAAGACGCTCTCGCTCTGCCACGGCCTGGCCGGCCTGGCGATGATCGGCGCAGGCCTGTACTGCATGGGCGCCGGGGACAACGTCCAGTTCGGTCCCCTCTTTGTGTTGTACAGCGTGAGCGTGGCTTTCTATATGCCCACGATCGCCATTTCCAACTCGGTGGCTTACAGTGCGATGGGCAAGAACGGGATGGATCCGGTGAAGGAGTTCCCGCCCATCCGGGTGTTCGGTACGATCGGCTTCATCATCAGCATGCTGGCCACGAATTTCATCAAGATCGGCGGCGTGGCGATGCAGGACAGCTACACGCAGTTGTTCTCGTCCGGCGCGCTGTCGCTGGTGCTGGCCGCCTACGCCCTCACGATGCCCGCCTGCGATACGAACCGCGGCGAGTCCCAGAGCCTGGCGGAGGCCTTCGGCCTGAAGGCGTTCAGCCTGTTCAAGGATTCCCAGTTCGCGGTGTTCTTCATCTTCTCGATGCTGCTGGGCGCCGCGCTGCAGATTACCAACGGCTATGCCAACACCTTCCTGGGCTCCTTTGCGGAGAATCCTGCCCTGGCGGATACCTTCGCGGTGAAGAATTCCAACGCGCTGATCGCGATCAGCCAGGCGTCCGAGACGCTCTGCATCCTGCTCATCCCCATCTGCATGAAGAAGCTGGGTATCAAGAAGGTGATGCTGATGGCGATGTTCGCGTGGGTGTTCCGTTTCGGCCTGTTCGGCGCCGGCAATCCGGCCTGGCCGGGCGTGCTGCTGTTCGTGCTGAGCTGCATCGTGTACGGCGTGGCCTTCGACTTCTTCAACATTTCCGGTTCGTTGTACGTGAATGAGAACGCCTCCCCGGACATCCGCTCCAGCGCACAGGGCGTGTTCATGCTGATGACCAACGGCCTCGGCGCCACGATCGGCACGCTGGCCGCGGGCAAGGTGGTGGAGGCCTGCGACGTGTTCAACACGCCGGCCAACTGGTCCACGGCCTGGTACATCTTCGCCGCCTATTCCCTGGTGGTGGGTGTGCTCTTCGCCATCCTTTTCAAGGATCCGCAGAAAGCCAAGTAATCGTCATCCCCGACCTGATCGGGGATCTCGTCCGCCGAAAGGAACTGCTATGCCCGTCCAGGCCACAAAATGCCTGTCCGAGCATAGCAGTTCCTTTTTCGGCTGCTGTGTTTTTGCGCCAGCCACCCCACGCATCCTGCCCACGGCCCCCGACCGCACGGGCAAACGTGCGCAGGCTCCCGCACAACCTACCCATCGGCTGGCGCGGCTATCAGAAACCGCCCGGTTTCGATAGGTCTCCAGCAAATCGGCCTTTGGCGCAATTTGTGTGGCGACCCCTCCCTCCAAACCTGCCATTTGGGCCCAAAAGCACGATAGGTCGCCATGCAGAATACACAAAATGCCGTTTTCGTGGACACTTGTCCTCTTGGGCATTTGGCCCCTCCAGCTTTCCCTGGCTCTTTCGCATTGCTCTGAGTACTTCTTCCAAGAAAAAAGAGCGCCACGCCTTCACAGGTTTGGCGCTCTTCATAGTTTGCATAAATCTATTGCCGACAGTGTCGGCCTTAATTGTTCTTTGCAAAGGTAGTGATTATTTCCCGAATTCCAAGGTTCCCGCCTACGCTCTCGTCGTCGGCGGCACTGCCTGTCGCGTTTCGGAGAGCAGCCGCGGATTATTGGAGCCAGGAGGAGATGAGGGTGCGGGCGGCGTCGACCGTCGCCGGAAGTGCTTTCCCGGACTTGAAGTACGCGTCAATGTCGTCCTTCCGGTCCGGGAAAAGCTTTTTCAGATTGGCTTTGCTGAGCTTGACGACGGCGTCCCTGCAGTAGAGGCAGACGGTCTCGGAGACCGCGTAGTTTGCTGCCTGGTTGCGGTTCAGCTGCTGGGCGGCCCCGTCGGTGTAGAGCGTGCTGTATTGCCGGATGGAGCTCGTCTGGTCCGTCATGCCGTAGGCGCCCTTCTTCGCGTCCCGGATGACCTTGGTGTCTCGCCGGAGGGCGATGCCGATCTCGCTGCTGACGGGATACATGCGGTAGAAGGCTCCCCCGCTCCGCAGGAACCAGACCGTGTCGATCTGCACGCGGGTGATGGCGTCCTGGTCGGCCGCCGAGAGCTCGGTGCCGTCGTCATCGATGAAGCGGAGCGTCTGGTCCACCGCGCAGATATTGATCCTGCCCGCTGCGGGGCCTTGTCCGCGCAAGTACACGGTCCCCTCGCCGAAGGCCGGCATCAGGTAGAAGTCTTCGTCCGGGATCCTGCCGGCAGACGTTTCCTGCCCCCGCAGCGCGAGCGGCGCCAGGGACAGAAGCAGGAGGAGGCGGAGTCGTCTGGAGAAAAACATGGCCCCGGCTGATTATCTGAAGAAGAAGAACCAGGCCGCCCAGTTCCTCGGGATGTCGCGGGCGTGGCCGATGGTGCGGTAGGAGCCGTCCTGAATGGTCCCGTCGGACTTGATGTAGCCGACGGTGGCGTAATTGCCGTTGGTGACGGTCTGGGCGTGCAGGGACGTCCCGGACAGGAAGGCCGTCAGGGCGAGGCAGCAGGTCGCGAGAAGGGCTGGAATCTGTTTCATAGGGATCGGTTCAATGGGTTACGGACTGCAAGATACGAAAAATTCTTCATTCATGTGCTTCCTGAGCTCTTCCGGCTCCACCGGGAAAAGCTTGGCGGTGCGGCAGCGCGGGAAGCGGTTGAACCAGGGATCCCGGCTGTCGAACCTGACGCTGGAACGCACGGTGGGCGACCAGCGGAGCATGCGGCGGATGCGGGTGTCGCGGTTCAGCTCCTCCGGGGTGGATTTGTGGGAAATGGTCAGGTGGCGTCCGTCGAAACACATCCGGTTGAATGTGTCGAAGCGTTCTTCCAGGTATTCGACGGTAGGGGCCATTGTGCTTGGAGATTGCCGGTCGGGGCCGGCAATGACGAACGAGTAGGCAATGACGGACAAGCCGTCATCCCCGACCTGATCGGGGATCTACTTCAACACCCCGAGCCCCTTGCCGACCTTGATGAAGGCGGCGATGGCCTTGTCCAGCTGCTCACGCGTGTGGGCGGCGGACAGCTGCACGCGGATGCGGGCCTGGCCTTTCGGTACCACCGGGTAGTAGAAACCGGTCACGAAGATGCCTTCCTTTGCCATGGCGGCCGCGAAACGCTGGCTCAGCGGAGCGTCATACAGCATCACGGCGCAGATGGCGCTCTGCGTCGGCTTGATGTCGAAGCCGGCGGCGATCATCTTGTCGCGGAAGTAAGCCACGTTCTCCTGCTGACGGTCGTGCAGATCGTCGGACTCGTCGAGCATCTTGAAGAGCTCGATGCCCGCGGCGCAGATCATCGGCGGCAGCGAATTGGAGAACAGGTACGGACGGGAACGCTGGCGGAGCATGTCGATGATCTCCTGCCGGCCGGTGGTGAAGCCGCCCACGGCGCCGCCGAAGCTCTTGCCGAGGGTGCCGGTGTGGATGTCGATGCGGCCGTAGAGGTCGAACAGTTCGGCCACGCCGCGGCCCCGCTTGCCCACGACACCGGCGCTGTGGCTCTCGTCCACCATCACCAGCGCGTCATACTTCTCGGCGAGTTCGCAGATCTTGTCCATCGGGGCCACGTTGCCGTCCATCGAGAACACGCCGTCCGTGACGATGATGCGGAAACGCTGCGCCTGCGCTTCCTGCAGGCAGCGCTCCAGGTCGGCCATGTCGGCGTTCGCGTAGCGGTAGCGGACGGCCTTGCAAAGGCGCACGCCGTCGATGATGGAGGCGTGATTCAGCGCGTCGGAAATGATGGCGTCCTCCGCGGTGAGCAACGGCTCGAACACGCCGCCGTTGGCGTCGAAGCAGGCGGCGTACAGGATGGTGTCGTCGGTATGGAAATAGGCGGAGATGGCCTCCTCGAGCTGGCGGTGCAGGTCCTGCCGGCCGCAGATGAAGCGCACCGAAGACATGCCGAAGCCGCGCTCGTCCATCGCCTTCTTCGCGGCGGCGATGAGCCGGGGGTTGTCGGACAGGCCGAGGTAGTTGTTGGCGCAGAAATTCAAGGCTTTGCTGCCGTCGGCGAGGGTGATCTCGGCGCCCTGCGGAGAGCAGATGGTACGTTCGCGCTTGTAGAGGCCCGCGTCGTCGATGGCCTTCAATTCGTTCTGAAGATAAGATTGAAACTTTCCGTACATGAATTATGTGGATTTATTAGCGTTTTCTCCCACAAATTTAATAAATTTGCACGATAATTAATAACACACTCATGAAAAATGTTCTCGTCATCGGTTCCACCGGACAGATCGGTTCGGAACTCACGATGAAGCTCCGCAAGGTCTATCACCAGGGCCGGATCGTGGCCGGTTATATCCCCGGTTCCGCCCCCACCGGCGACCTTCTCGAAAGCGGTCCCGCCGAGCAGGCCAATGTCTGCAATGCCAAGCAGATCGCCGAGATCGTGGACAAATACGATATCGATACCATCTACAACCTGGCCGCCCTGCTGTCCGCCACCGCCGAGCGCCTGCCGCTCAAGGCCTGGGACATCCAGATGAACGGGCTGATCAACATCCTCGAGGTGGCGCGCGAAAAGCACTGCGCCGTGTTCACCCCCTCTTCGATCGGCTCCTTCGGCCCCGACACCCCGCGCGACAACACCCCGCAGGACACCATCCAGCGTCCGACCTCCATGTACGGCGTGACCAAGGTCGCGACCGAGCTCCTGAGCGACTACTACTTCCATAAATATGGCGTGGACACGCGTTCGGTGCGTTTCCCGGGCCTGATTTCCTACAAGACGCTGCCCGGCGGCGGCACCACCGACTACGCCGTTGAGATCTACTACGCGGCCGTCAAGGGCGAGGAATTCGTGTGCCCGCTGGCCCACGGCACCTACCTCGACATGATGTACATGCCGGACGCCATCAAGGCAGCCATCAAGCTGATGGAGGCGGACCCGCGCTACCTGGTGCACCGCAACGCCTTCAACATCGCCTCGATGAGCTTCGACCCGGAAGAAGTCTATGACGCCATCCGCAAGCACATCCCCACGTTCAAGATGCGCTATGAGGTGGATCCCGTCCGCCAGGCCATCGCCGACTCCTGGCCCAACAAGATGGACGACGTCTGCGCCCGCAAGGAGTGGGGCTGGACGCCGTCCTACAATCTGGAGTCGATGACCAAGGACATGCTCAAGCACCTGCGGGAGAAACTGCTGCCGAAGGGATGATCCCGACCGTCGGTTACCTGGAAGAGCGCTTCGACACGTTCAACGTGATGTGTTTCGAGGGCGCTCTTCCGCGTATTCCCATCAAACTGAGCAAGGCCCGCGGCTTCGTCGGCCGGCTGCAGTACCGCGTGGTGCGTGACTGGCGGCGGCGCATCGTCGGGCGCGAGGATTTCGTCATCCGGATCAGTACGCGCTTCGACCTCCCGGAAGGGGAGGTCGAAGATACGCTCATCCACGAGATGATCCACTTTTGGATTGCGTGGAAAGGGCTGAAAGACAGTTCGACGCACGGTCGCCTGTTCCGTGCCAAGATGAAGGAAATCAATGGTTTATATGGCAGGCATCTGACCATTTCCCACAAAACCACCCCGGAAGAACTGGACTGGGATACGCGCATCCGCGACCATTTCGTGTGCGTTTCGCACCTGGCGGACGGGCGCATCGCGGTCACCGTCGCGGCGCAGTCCTGCATCGGCCGGATACGCCGCGCCTTCCGGCTCTCCCCTACGGTCCGTTCCAGCGATTGGTTCCACAGCACCGATCCCTGGTTCAACCGTTTCCCCCGCTGCCGCACGCCGAAACTCTTCCCGGTCGATCCGGCGGAACTGTCGGCGCATCTGCCTAGCGGCGACGGCGGCGGGACTTCTTAGCGCCGAAACGGCGATAAAGCAGGAACGCGGCCACGGCGAGGACGACGGCGCCGATAACGATGACGGTCATCGCGTTGGCTTCGTCGCCTTTCACGCGGCTCCACATGGCGATGAGGGCCTGGGAGCGGTCACCCCAGTCGTGCTGGATGCCGGCACGCTCGATGTCGGAACGGTCGGGATACAGGACGGGGTCGGTGCGCACGGCCGTATGGTCGGGGCCGAAGAAATAGCTGAGGTCGATCGGCTCGTAGCTGTCGTCCGTGAAGGCTTCCAGCACCTCGGGGGCGGCGTTGCAGGACACGTAGCCCGTCTCGATGACGTTGCGGATCACGATGTCCGGGCGGTTCATGAAGTTGATCCAGTAGCTGGCCGCCTTGGGGTTCTTCGCATACTTGGGGATCACCCAGCCGTCGAAGAAGAGGGTGAAGCCTTCCTTGGGGAAAGAGAACTCGATGGGCACGCCGAGGGGCTCGGCCTGGTCGCGGGTCCAGACGCCGTCGCCGCTCCAGTTCAGGCTCACCCAGCCGCGTTCCAGCACCATCTGGTCCTTGCCGAAATCGGCCTCCCAGCCCGCCACGAGGGGCTTGACCTCCTTCAGGTAGGCCTCCACCTCAGCGATGGCCTCGTCGGAAGAATCGCGCAGGAGTTCGTCCAGCGTGATCTCGCCCCGCTCCAGTTCATCGTGGTGCAGGAAGATGGCGATCTGCGAGAAGACGTCGCGGGCATCCTCTTTCATGAAGAGCTTGCCGGCGAACTTGGGGTTGCGGAAGATGTCCCAGGTGGAAGCCTCTTCCGCGGTGACGTACTTGGGATTGTAAATGATGCCCACCGTGCCCCACATATAGCCTACGGCATAATCGTTGGCGTTCTTGCCGCCGCCGTCGAACTTGTCGAAACAGTCGCGGATGAAGGGCGAAAGGTACTGGCCGATGTAGTCGGGCGTGCTGCCGTAGTTCCGGTCGATGGGCAGCAGGAGGTCCCGCTGGAGCATGCGCTCGATGATGTAGTCGGACGGGCACACGACATCGAAGTCTTCCTGCCCCTTCTCGATCTTGGAGAGCATGGTCTCGTTCACGTCGAAGGTCTGGAGGATGACCTTGACCGGTTCGCCGGTCTGCTCTTCGTACCACTGTTCGAATTCGTCGATCACGGCGACGTCCAGGTAGTCGGACCAGTTGTACACCTTCAGGGTGTGTTCACGGTCGGGGCCGCAGGCGCACAGCAGCGCCGCCGCGGCAAGCGTGAGCAGGAATCTTTTCATCTTTTTTCTATAAGTTCTCTTTTTCTTTTTGGATCCTCGCCTGCCGGATGTTGATGACGAGCAGGAGGACCAGGATAAACAGGAATATGAGGGTCATCAGCGGGCGCAATTCGGGGGTGAGGCCACCTTTGCGCGCATCCGCATAGATATAGGTCGAAAGCGTCTCCAGGCCGATCGTGCCGCGGGTGAAGAAGGTCACGGCGAAGTCGTCCAGGGACATCGTGAAGGCCAGGAGGAAGCCGGAAACCATCCCGGGGCGCAGCTGCGGCACCAGCACCTTGCGGAGGGCCTGGCCGGGCGTGGCGCCCAGGTCCAGCGCCGCTTCGTAGATGTTGGGGTTCATCTGCCGGAGTTTCGGAAGTACGCTCAGCACGACGTAGGGCGTGCCGAAGGAGATGTGCGAAAGGATCACGGACAGGTAGCCCTGGCTGAAATGCAGGAAGATGAACAGCAGGAAGAGCGATACGCCCGTGATGACGTCCGGGTTGATCATCGGGATGTTGTTCACGAAGGTCAGCGCGCGCTTCTTGCGGCCGGTGAGGTTGTGGATGCCGATGGCGGCCACGGTGCCCAGGACCATCGACACGAAGGCGGACACCAGGGCGATGAGCAGGGTGTTCTCTACGGCCGAAATGAGCGAGGCGCTCCCCTGCATCCGTCCGGTGAAGAGGTTCGCATACAGTTTCGTGGAGAAGCCCGTCCAGTTGCCCAGCACCTTGCTCTCGGTGAAGGAGAACACGGCGATGAATAGCAGCGGGGCGTACAGCAGGACCATCAGGATCCAGATGTAGGTCTGTGCGAGGAACTTCTTCATCCTTTAGATCAGCGCCTCCTCCGCATCTTTCCGGTCACCGGTAATCATCGTGCTGATGCCGATGATGACGAGCATGATGAGCGCCAGGGCGGCGCCGTAGTTCCACATCGAGGAGTTGATGTTCTCCTGGATGATGGTACCGAACAACTTGATCTTGTTGTTCGTGAGGAATTCCGAGATGGCGAAGGTGCTGACCGTGGGCATGAACACCATCAGGATGCCGCTGGACACGCCGGGCATCGAGAGCGGCACGGTCACCTTCCAGAAGACTTTCCACGGGGTGGCGCCCAGGTCCTGGGCGGCCTCCGCGTAGGATTTGTCCATCTTGGAGAGCACGTTGTAGATCGGGTAGATCATGAACGGCAGGTAGTCGTACACCATGCCGAACAGGAGCGTGCCCTTGCCCAGCTGGATGCCGAACATGTTGAAGAGCTCGGCCGTGGCCAGGGTCCGCATCAGGGCGTTGATCCACATGGGCAGGATGAAGAGCACGATGGTGACCGCGCTGCGGTTCAGTTCCTTGTTCGCCAGGATCCAGGCGGCCGGGTAGCCGAGCAGGATGCAGATCAGCGTGTTCTCGATGGCGATCTCCAGCGAGACGGCGAAGGTGCCGAGGGCGTCGGAATCGGAGAAGAAGCGCGTGATGTTGGCCAGGGTGAAATGCCCCTGTCCGTCCTGGAGGGCGTACAGGAGCACCAGGAGTAGCGGCAGCACCACGAAGATGCCGAGGAACACCGCATAAGGGATACTCCAGTGGCTACGCTTCATTCTTCCTGCGGATCTTGATGTCCTCCTTGGCCAGGTCGATGCCCACGAGGTCTCCCTTGTCCCAAATGTCGTCGGTGTCCACCCAGAGGTGGTCGCCGTCCTCGGTGAGGATGGTCAGGTGATAGTGGTCGCCCTTGTAGAGCAGGAAGTGCACTTCGCCGGCGAGTTCGCCTTCATCCTGGTGGTCCAGCAGGTCCACCTTGTCGAAGGCAACCTCGGCGATGACCTCCTCCCCTCCTTCGAGTCCGGGCTGCGGCAGGCATTCGAATTCGCCGCCGAGCAGTTCGACGTGGGTGGCGTCCTTCATCCGGCCCTCGATGGTGTTGCAGGTGCGTTCCTTGACCATCACCTGGATGTCGTCGGGTTCGATGTAGAGCATCACGGTGCTGCCCACCGGGTAGGCGTCGTAATCCTGGATCATCAGCTCGTAGCCGTTGTCGGTGTCCACGTACATCTCGTAATGGACGCCCTTGAATGTGCAGGAGTTCACCTTGGCCGTGAACTGGGCGCGGGCGGGGTCCTGGGTGAAGTAGATGTCCTCCGGGCGGACCACCACGTCCACGGGAACGCCCTCGCCGAAGCCCTCGTCCACGCAGTCGAACTCGTGGCCGATGAAGGACACGCGATGGTCCCGTATCATCGTGGCGTTCAAGATGTTGCTCTCGCCGATGAAGTCTGCGACGAAGGAGTTGACGGGCTCGTTGTAGATGTCCGTGGGGGTGCCGATCTGCTGGATGCGGCCTTCGTTCATCACCACGATGGTGTCGGAGAGCGTGAGGGCTTCCTCCTGGTCGTGGGTGACGTAGATGAAAGTGATGCCGAGCTGGTCGTGCATCTCCTTCAGCTCGATCTGCATGTCCTTGCGCATCTTGAGGTCCAGGGCCGCGAGGGGCTCGTCAAGCAGCAGGATCTTGGGCTGGTTCACGAGCGCCCGGGCGATGGCCACGCGCTGCTGCTGGCCGCCGGAGAGGGACTCCACGTCGCGGTCCTCGTAGTCGGTCATCGAGACCATCTTGAGGACCTTGCGCACGCGCTTGTCGATCTCGTCGGAAGGGACTTTCTGCAGTTTCAGGCCGAAGGCGATGTTGTCATAGACGTCCAGGTGCGGGAAGAGCGCATAGCGCTGGAACACCGTGTTGAAAGGGCGCTTGTGCGGCGGGATGCCGGAGATGTCCTTGCCGTCCAGGAGGATCTCCCCCTCGTCCGGGGCGAGGAAACCCGCGATCAGGCGGAGCGTGGTGGTCTTGCCGCAGCCCGAGGGGCCCAGCAGGGTCACGAACTCGCCTTTGCGGATGTACAGGTTGATGTCATCCAGGACGACCTTGCCGCTGAAGCTCTTGCTGACGTGGCGCAGGTCGATGATGTGCTCTTCGCCCGCCATTTCCTACCAGAGCTTGAAGCTGAGCCGGTAACGGGCGCCGACATTGAAGGAGAAAGCGTCCAGGAGGTTGTCGTATTCGACGAAGGCGTGCAGGCGCAGGGCGTCCGAGTCGCGCAGCGGGAAGAACTCGGCGATGGCGCCGAGGTTCCACCAGTTCTCGAAGATCGAATCCTTCGGCGTCAGGATGTAATTGCTTCTCAGCGAGAAGTCCCAGCGCTCGGAGGGGGTGTAGTCCAGCCGGCCGTGGAACATGTTGCCGCGGAGCAGGGAGCCGTAGTCGCCCGCGATGCCGGCGGTATTGCTCCAGTCGATGGTGAGGGTGAAGTCGTCGATGAAGAACTGGTTGCCCAGGGTCACGAGGAAGTCGTAGTCGCGCTTGGCAGAACTGAACTCGGACGCTTCGCGGGCGAGGGCGCTCACGCTCCAGAGGGGCGAGTACCAGCCGTAGTCGCCGCTGTAAGCGAAGGAATAGGTGTACAGGCCGCTGGCGAAGGGACGCTCGCCGAAGGGCGAGGTGGTCATCTGCAGGCTGAAGGTGGACATTTCCGAAGGCGTGGTCCAGGCGACCTTGCCGCCCCACTGGTAGCAGGCCAGGTCGTTCCACAGCGGGGAGGCCAGCGGGGTGTGGACGTCGTAGTCGTCGTCGTCATACTCGTGGCCGCCGGTGGTGATGCAGTCCTTGCCGAGGGTGAAGGTCCAGCTGCCGAACGTCAGGTCGGCCTTCATGATGTCGATGAAATTGTTGGAATCCGAGTAACCCAGGGTCTTGAAGAGTTCGAACGCCTCGAAGTCTCCCGCAGGCCAGTCGGTAAAGGAGAACCAGTGGTTCACGACGGTCCAGGAGAAATGTTCGGATGCTCTTCCTTCGAATTGGGTGTAAAGTGAAGAATTGCCAAGGTCGAATCCGGTCTCCGCGGGGTTGCGGTACCAGGTCGGGTTCAAATCCAGGCGCGGAATGATACTGACCTCGGCGTAGTTACCGAGATCGTCAGCCTCTTGCGAGTGCGCAAGCAAGCCGAGCAGCAGCGCTGCGATCGATAAAAGGTATTTCTTCATTTCCTACCATAAAAAGGGGGTTGGTGAAACTTCGGCGCAAAGATATATATTTTTTTCAGTAACTTTACGACTTGCAAATTGAAATCTTTCCCTATGTACGATTTCGACGAGATGATTGACAGGCGCGGCACGCGCTGCTACAAATATGACGCACTGGAAGAGGAGTTCGGCCGTTCCGACCTCCGGGCACTCTGGGTAGCGGACATGGATTTCCGCACGCCGGATTTCATCCTCGACGCCCTGCGGCGCCGTCTCTCCCACCCCGTCCTGGGCTATCCCGTCACGGGGAAAGACTATTTCGAGATCGTGTCGGAATGGGTGGAGGACCTGCACGGCTGGAAGGTGCCCGCGTCCTGTTTCCGCTATGTGCCCGGCATCGTGAAGGGCATCGGCTTTGCAGAGCGCTGTTTCCTGCAGCCCGGCGACAAGGTGGTCATCCAGAAGCCGGTCTATCACCCGTTCCGCATCGTCACGGAGCAGAGCGGCTTCGAGGTGGTGAACAATCCCCTGCGGCCGCAATATGACGCGGAGGGCTTCGTCTGCGGCTACGAGATGGACCTGGATGACCTGGAGCGCAAGATCGACGCCCGCACGAAGATGCTCGTCCTGTGCAACCCCCACAACCCTGGCGGCGTGGTGTTCCCGGCGGAAACGCTGCGCCGTCTCGCGGACATCTGCGAGCGGCGCGGCATTATCGTCCTGTCGGATGAGATCCATTGCGAGATGGTGCACGGCGGGCGCAGGCACGTTCCCTTCGCCTCGGTCAGCGAGGCGGCGGCGCGCTGCAGCATCACCTTCATGGCCCCGTCCAAGACCTTCAACATCGCCGGTGTGGTGAGTTCGTACGCCATCGCGCAGGACCCGGAGCTCGCGGAGCGTTTCTTCGGCTATCTGGAGTCCAACGAGACGGATTATCCGCCCATCTTCTCGGCTGAAGCCACGCGGGCGGCCTATACGGAGGCCGGCAAGGCCTGGCGCGCGGAAATGCTGGATTACGTGCAGGGCAACGTCGATTTCGTGGACGGCTGGCTGCGCGCGAACCTGCCGCAGATCCGGGCCGTCCGTCCGCAGGCGTCGTTCCTGGTGTGGCTGGATTGCCGCAAGCTCGGACTCCCCCAGGAGGTGCTGGTGGACCTGTTCGTGAACAAGGCCCGCCTGGCGCTGAACGACGGTTCGGTGTTCGGCGAAGAAGGGCGCGGGTTCATGCGGCTGAACGTCGGCTGCCCCCGCGCAAACCTGGAAGCCGCCCTCGAATCCCTCCGCAACGCATTGTAACGAAACAAAATAGCATAATCCTATGAAAAAGACCCTTACGCTGCTGCATTCCAACGATCTGCATGGAGATTTCCTCGCCGAGAAGGTTGACGAAAAGTTGACCGGCGGCGTTTCCATGCTTTCCGGTTACATCTCCAAGACCCGGAAAGAGGAGAAGAACGTCCTGTACGCCATCTCCGGCGACATGTTCAAAGGTTCGCTGATCGACCAGGAATACCGGGGCATCTCCACCATCGAGATCATGAACCTGCTGGCGCCCGACGTGGTCACCCTGGGCAACCACGAGGTGGACTACGGACTCGCCCACCTCCTGTTCCTGGAGAAGTGCGCCAAGTTCCCGATCATCAACGCCAACATGTTCCTGACCAACAACAATACCCGGCTGTTCAACTCCCATAAGATCATCGAGATAGACGGGATGAAGATCATGTTCATCGGCATCCTGACCGAGTCCGTGCTGGAATCGACGCGCAGTGACAAGCTGATCAGCACGCTGGTCGGCATCAAGGACGCCGCCGAGGAGGTCGGCAGGATCTGCACGGCGTACCAGACCGTCGACATCGACCTGACTGTCCTGCTGACGCATATCGGATTTGAGGATGACCAGAAACTTGCCGCGGCGTTGGACCCGGAGTGGGGCGTGGACCTGATCATCGGCGGCCATTCGCACACCCTGATCGACAAACCGGCCGTGGTGGCCGGCATTCCCATCGTCCAGGCCGCGGTCGGGACGGACCAGATCGGCCGCTTCGACCTGGTCATCGACACGGACACGAATTCCATCGATTCCTATACCTGGAAGCTCATTCCCATCAACAGCGACAACTGCCCCCGTGACCTCGAACTGGAGAAGGTGGTGAACGAGTACAAATCGGTGACGGACGCGGTCTATGAGCAGGTCCTGACCCGCCTGGACGGCGTTTACCGGCAGGATCGCCGGAACCGGGATTCGATGCTGGGCCATCTTTTCACCGACATCGTCAAGGAAGGCACCGGCGTGGATATCGTGTTCATTTCCAGCGGCGCCATCCGTGGATCCGAACTGGGCGAGGTCGTCACCAAGGGCGACCTGCGGAAGGTCTTTCCCTATGACAACAAGGTCGTCGAATTCAAGATCACCGGCAAGCAGCTCCGAGAGGCCCTGCTGTGGATGTTCCGGGACGAGTCCATTAACGCACCCTATGACGGCGGAGAGTTCTATCAGCTGTCCAGGGGCGTCCGGATCGTCTATGACCAGAAGTCGCACTGCCTCGAGCAGCTGGAACTCAATGGCCGGAGCGTGCAGGACGGCGACCTGATCAAAATCGCGATGGGCGACTACCACTATGCCAACATCGAGCATTTCCTCCACCTCAAGAAGGCGGATATCCAGAAAAACGGCCGCGTCAAGACGCTTTCCAGTTCGGATTATGTGATCGTGGAGGAACGGATGAGCGGCGTTCCCCTCATCCGGGTGGACCGGGAAGAGCGGATTACGATCAAGTAAGTTCTTCCAGACCCCGCAAGTCCTTGTCTGTCATCGCGCAGACGCAGGAGTCGGACCACACGTTTTCGGCGGTCTCGACCATGTCCACGATCGTATAGACCGGCAGGATCAGGCCCATCACTTCGACCGGGGCCCCGACGCCCGTCATCAGCGAGAGCGTGAGGAAGAAGCATCCCATCGGCACGCCGGCGTTGCCGACCGCCGCGACCACGCTCACCACCAGCCAGAGCAGCATCTGCCAGATGCTCAGTTCCATCCCCCCGCAGCGCATGACGAAGAGCGAGGTCACGAGGATGAATGCGGCACAGCCGTTCATGTTGATGGTGGTGCAGATCGGCAGCACGAAGCGGGACACCTTGGGGTTCACGCCCAGGCGGTTCTCCGCCGAGGAGAGCGTGACCGGGAGCGTGGCGGCGGAACTCTTGGTGAACAGCGCCATCACGACGGCCGGTCCCATCGCCTTGAGGACCTTGAGGGGGTTGAGCCCGCGGATGAGCAGGAAAAGCGGCAGGACTACGGCGAACTGCAAGACGTTGCCGATCAGGATGACCGCCGCCCAGCGCCCGAGCGAGCCGAGGATGATGCCGCCCGACAGTTGCGCGCTGAGCTGGGCCGCGAAGGCCGTGATGCCCAGCGGGAGGGTCTTGATGAGGGCCTTGATCAGGATGAAGAACACTTCCTGGAGCCCCTGGACGCCGTCGACCAGCACCTTTCTGCGGTTGGAATCCGGCATGAACGAGATGGCCAGGCCGAATGCCACGGCGATGAGCAGGATCGACAGGACGTTGCCCGACAGGAACGGCTGGACGATGTTGTTGGGGATCACGGACACGATGTGCTCGTAGAACGTCTCCCCCGCGTCCACGGACCCGCCCGAGGAGAGCATCTCCTTCTGAATGGGCTCAGGCGAGATCAGCAGGTACATCCCCAGCCCCACGAGCGCGGCCACGAAGGTGGTCAGCAAGGTGTAGGTGATGGTGCGGCTGAAGATCCGGCGCGTGCTCTTCTGGCGTCCGAACGAGATGAGCGTGGTCATGATCGCCAGCGCGACGGTGGGCACGGCCAGGAACTGGAAGAGCCGCGTGTAGAGCGTGGCGATGAAGTTGCAGACGGCGTCCACGGCCCCGCTGCGGAGCAGGCCCAGCAGGGTGCCCGCGGCCAGCGCGCCGAGCCACCAGATAAGTTGTCGGTTGGAAGATTTCATTGATCCGGGCGGTATTGTATGTACAAATATAGGAGTTTTTCAATTTTTTTTCTTTATATTTGCAAGGTTATGTTATGTATGTATTACCAGAATTCCAGACGAGGCCGAAGATAGGAGGCGTAGAACCCTCCCACATCTTTCGGAAATTCGGTAATCCCTTATTATGAATTTTCGCCCAATAATTGCAATTGACAATCTCGGTTTGTCTTGCCATTAGGGGCTTTATTATATCGTCATGAACATTCAAGTGATGGTGGCCGACCAGAGCCACACCCGCTACGCTGAAGAAATCTGCCAGGAGATCTACATTTCTTCCCTGGAACGCAAAACCGGCATCGCCAAGCGTACGCCCGCTTACATCAACGGCAAGATCCTCGCCGGCAAGGCGGTGATCGCCGTGACCGACGAAGGTGAATTCGCCGGTTTTTCCTATATCGAATCCTGGGGCGGCAAGAGTTTCGTCGCCAACTCGGGTCTGATCGTCGCGCACAAGTTCCGCGGCATGGGCATCGCGAAACGGATCAAGGAGCAGACTTTCATCCTTTCGCGCAAGCTCTTCCCGGACGCCAAGATCTTCTCGATCACCACCGGCGCCGCCGTGATGAAGATGAACTACGAATTCGGCTTCCGTCCGGTCCCCTATTCCGAACTGACGGACGACCCGGAGTTCTGGAAGGGCTGCCAGGGTTGCCGGCATTACGATATCCTGGAGAGCCACGATTTCAAGATGTGCATCTGCACCGGTCTGCTCTACGACCCGAAAGAGCACCTGGAAATCCACTCTCCGGGAGAATAGATTTTTCGCTTCGCTCAAAATGACATACCATATGGATAAGAAAAAGAAAGTCGTCGTGGCCTTTAGCGGAGGCCTGGACACCTCCTATACCGTGATGTACCTCGCCAAGGAAAAGGGCTACGAGGTGCACGCCGCCTGCGCCAACACCGGCGGTTTCAGCCCCGAACAGCTGAAGACCAACGAGGAGAACGCCTACAAGCTGGGCGCGACGAAATACGTGACGCTGGACGTCACGCAGGAGTATTACGCCAAGAGCCTGAAATACATGGTGTACGGCAACGTGCTCCGGAACGGCACCTATCCCATCTCGGTGTCGTCCGAGCGTATCTTCCAGGGCATGGCCATCGCCCGCTACGCCAACGAGATCGGCGCGGACGCCATCGCCCACGGCTCCACCGGCGCCGGCAACGACCAGGTGCGTTTCGACATGACCTTCCTGGTGATGTGTCCGCAGATGGAGATCATCACCCTTACCCGCGACGGCAACCTTACGCGCAAGGAAGAGGTGGATTACCTGAACGCGCACGGTTTCAACGCCGATTTCGCGAAGCTGAAATATTCCTACAACGTGGGAATCTGGGGCACGTCCATCTGCGGCGGCGAGATCCTCGATTCGCGGCAGGGCCTGCCCGAGACCGCCTACCTCAAACAGGTGAGCAAGACCGGTTCGGAAATCCTCAGCCTGGGCTTCGAGAAGGGCGAGCTGAAGAGCGTGAACGGCGTGGAGTACGCCGACAAGATCGCCGCGATCCAGGCCGTGGAGGCCGTGGGCGCCCCTTACGGCATCGGCCGCGACATGCACGTGGGCGACACCATCATCGGCATCAAGGGCCGGGTGGGCTTCGAGGCCGCCGCCCCGATGCTGATCATCGGCGCGCACCGTTTCCTGGAGAAGTTCACCCTGTCCAAGTGGCAGCAGTACTGGAAAGACCAGGTGGCGAACTGGTACGGGATGTTCCTGCACGAGAGCCAGTACCTGGAGCCCGTGATGCGGGACATCGAGGCGATGCTCGAGAGCAGCCAGCGCAACGTGAACGGCACCGTGACCCTGGAACTGCGTCCCTACGGCTTCTCGACTGTGGGCGTGGACTCCCCCGACGACCTGGTGAAAAGCAAGCTCGGCGAGTACGGCGAGACGCAGAAAGGCTGGACGGCCGAAGAGGCCAAGGGATTCATCAAGGTGACCTCCACGCCGCTGCGCGTCTATTACGGCAACCACAAGGACGAATTCGATAAGGGCGATGATTAGGGCTGGCATCATCGGCGGAGCCGGCTATACGGCCGGCGAACTGATCCGCATCCTGGTGAACCACCCGGACGTGGAGATTTCCTTCGTGCAATCGGCCAGCAACGCCGGAAACTGTCTCTGGGAGGTCCACGGCGGCCTGTTCGGGGAGACCGAGCAGCGTTTCTGCGAGGACTTCGACCTGTCGGCCGTGGACGTGCTCTTCCTGTGCTCCGCGCACGGCAAGAGCCGCGAGTTCTGGGAGGAGCACGAGCGTCCCGCCCACCTGAAGGTGATCGACCTGGCGCAAGACTTCCGCGACGAGTCGGACGGCTATGTGTATGGCCTGCCCGAGTGGCAGCGGGAGCGGATCCGCGGTGCGGAGAAGATTGCGAACCCCGGCTGCTTCGCGACGGCGATCCAGCTGGCCCTGCTGCCGCTGGCTTCGGCCTCCCTGCTGGATTCCCCCGTCGGCGTGACGGCCGTGACCGGTTCTACCGGTGCGGGCGTAAAACCTTCTGCAACAACGCATTTCAGCTGGCGGAACAACAATCTTTCGACCTATAAGGTATTCGAGCACCAGCATCTGCTGGAGATACGCCGCACCCTCGGCTGCCTGCAGCCGGGCTTCGAGGCACCGGTGCAGTTCGTGCCGATGCGGGGCGATTTCGCCCGCGGCATCTTCGCATCCGTGACGGTGGACTGCCCGCTGTCCGGCGAGGAGGCGCTGGCGCTCTACCAGGACTTTTACGCCGACGCCGCGTTCACTTTCGTGTCCCCGCGTCCGGTGGACCTCAAGCAGGTCGTGAATACGAACAAGTGCATCGTGGCGCTGGAGAAGCACGACGGGACGCTGGTCGTCTCGTCGGTGATCGACAACCTCCTGAAAGGGGCGTCCGGCCAGGCGGTGCAGAACATGAACCTCGCCTTCGGGCTGCCGGAGACCGCCGGCCTCCGGCTGAAGGCATCCGCTTTTTAACTGATATGGAACTGTTTGACGTATATTCCCTTTTTGACGTGACGCCCGTGCGGGCGCGCGGCTGCACCGTGTGGGACGACAAGGGGCAGGAGTACCTGGACCTGTACGGCGGACACGCCGTCATCTCCGTCGGCCACAGCCATCCGCATTACGTGGAGGCGCTGAAGGCGCAGCTGGACAAGATCGGTTTCTATTCCAACAGCGTGCGGAACCCGCTCCAGGAGGAGCTGGCGAAGCGCATCGGCGAGGTCAGCGGCTATGAGGACTACGCGCTGTTCCTGGACAACAGCGGCGCGGAGTCCAACGAGAACGCCGCCAAACTGGCATCCTTCCAGACCGGCCGGGACCGCATCATCGCTTTCCGGAAGAGTTTCCACGGGCGCACTTCGGGCGCCGTGGCGCTGACGGACAATCCGGCGATCGTCTCCCCTTTCAACGCCCATCACCGGGTGACCTTCTGCGACCTGAACGACGGGGACGCCGTGTCGGCCGAACTAGCCAAACGCGACGTGGCCGCGGTGATCGTGGAGGGCATCCAGGGCTGCGGCGGCATCCACGTGCCCGCACCGGGCTTCCTGCAGATGCTGCAGCGCCAGTGCGAGCATTACGGCACGGTGCTCATCCTGGACGAGGTCCAGAGCGGCTACGGCCGGACCGGCAAGTTCTTCGCCCATCAGTGGGCGGGCATACGGCCGGACATCATCACCCTGGGCAAGGGCATCGCCAACGGTTTCCCCTGCGGCGGCATCCTGGTCTCTCCGCGCTTCCAGGCGCGCAAGGGCATGCTCGGCACCACCTTCGGGGGCAATTACCTCGCCTGCGCCGCCGCCCTCGCCGTGCTGGATATCATTGAGCAAGAGCATCTTGTGGACAATGCCCGGGAAGTCGGGGAATATATCCGGAAGAATCTGCCGGAAAGCCCCCGCATCCGGGACGTGCGCGGCCGCGGCCTGATGCTGGGCATCGAGTTCAACGAGCCGGTCGCTCCCCTGCGGAAGGCGCTGCTCTACGACAAGCACATCTTCACCGGCGTGGCCGGTTCCGATATGATACGGCTGCTCGCGCCGCTCTGCCTGAGCCGCGACGAAGCGGTCCGCTTCCTGACTGCATTCTCTGAAGTCCTCGCGCAATGAAATCCTTCTTCCACGTCAGTGACATCGGCGACCTCGGCGCAGCGCTCGAGGAAGCGAAACAGGTGAAGGCCACACCTTTCGCCTGGAAGCATCTGGGGCAGGACAAGACCATCATGCTGGTCTTCTTCAACAGCAGCCTGCGCACCCGCCTGAGCAGCCAGAAGGCGGCGCTGAACCTGGGCATGAACCCCATCGTGCTGAACATCGGCCAGGACAGCTGGAAACTGGAGACCGAACTGGGCGTGGTGATGGACGGCGACAAGTCGGAGCACCTGCGCGAAGCGATCCCCGTGATGACGAGCTACTGCGACCTGATCGGCATCCGTTCGTTCGCCGGCCTGCAGGACCGGGCTTTCGACTACGGCGAGACGATCCTGAACCAGTTCATCGAATACGGCGGGAAGCCGGTGATTAGCCTGGAGTCGGCCACCGTGCACCCCTGCCAGGCCTTTGCGGACCTGATCACGATCGAGGAGTACCGGCGCAAGAAGCGGCCGAAGGTGGTCCTGACCTGGGCCCCGCATCCGCGGGCGCTCCCCCAGGCGGTGCCGAACTCTTTTGCGGAATGGATGAACGCGGCGGACGTGGACTTCGTGATCACGCATCCCCGCGGCTACGAGCTGGACCCCGCCTTCGCGGGGAACGCGCCCGTGGAATATGACCAGATGAAGGCGCTGGAAGGCGCGGACTTCGTCTATGCCAAGAATTGGAGCTGCCCGGGCGTGACGGACCCGTCGAAATACGGGCAGATTCTCAGCAAAGATATGGGCTGGACGGTGGACGCGCGGCACATGGCCGTGACCAACAACGCCTTCTTCATGCATTGCCTGCCGGTGCGGCGCAACATGATCGTCTCCGACGAGGTGATCGACGCGCCCACGAGCCTGGTGATCCCGGAGGCGGCGAACCGCGCCGTGTCCGCCCAGGTGGTGATGAAACGGATGCTCGAGAGCCTATGATCAGCCTGTACAAAGTCGGAGGCAACGTGGTGGACGATCCAGTGGCGCTGGACCGTTTCTGCCACGAATTCGCCGCGCTCCAGGGGCCGAAAGTCCTCGTGCACGGCGGCGGCGTCCGCGCGAGCCAGGTGCAGAAGGCCCTCGGGCAGGAACCCGTCAAGATCGAGGGGCGCCGCGTCACCGACGCGCAGACGCTCGAGGTCGTGACGATGGTCTATGCCGGCTGGTGCAACAAGGACATCGTCGCCCGGCTGCAGGCCTGCGGCTGCAATGCCATCGGCCTGGCGGGCTGCGATGCTTCGGTGATCACGGCCCGGCGCCGGCCGCCGAAAACCCTCTCCGACGGCGTTACGACGGTGGATTTCGGTTTCGTGGGCGACGTCACGCCCGAGAGCGTGAACCGGGCGTTCCTGCTGCAGTTGCTGCAGGCCGGGATCACCCCGGTGCTCTGCGCCATCAACCACGACGGAGCAGGCCAGTTGCTGAACACGAACGCAGACACCGTGGCCGCTTCGGTTTGTGTCGCTTTGGGTGCAAAACTTTTTTATTGTTTCGAAAAAAATGGCGTACTTTGTGACCGGAATGACGACGACAGCGTGATTCCCGTCCTCGACCCGGGCGCGTATGCCCGGCTGAAAGCCGAAGGACGCGTCGCCGACGGGATGGTTCCCAAGCTCGACAACGCGTTCGGGGCCTTGCGGGACGGTGCCGCCGGAGTGGTCATCCGCAGCGCCGCCGGCCTGACGGAGCCGGGCGGAACGGAATTGAAGCTATGAGTTTGTACGACGAGAGCATAGCCCTGCTGCGGCAGATGGTTCGCATCCCCGCCCTTTCGGGGAAAGAGGAGGCCGTTGCCGCCTGCGTGGGCGCCGCCCTTTCTTCCTGGGGCATTCCGTTCAGCGGACTGCGCGGCAATCTCCTCGCGCTGAACCGACGCTTCGACCCGGGCAAGCCGACTCTCGCGCTCGACGCCCACCTGGACACGGTGCCCGTGAACAACGGCTATACGCGTGATCCTTTCGATTCCGGCAACGACCCCGATATCATCTATGGGCTGGGTTCCAACGACGATGGCGGAAGTGTAGTGTCGATGATTGCTGCATTCCGCCATTTTTTTGAACGGGAAATGCCCGTGAACCTGTTGCTGATCCTCTCCCGCGAGGAAGAGGTGTCCGGCCCGGACGGCACGCGCTGGCTTTTTTCCGAAGAGGGCCCGCTGGGCAGGGACTGGCCGATGCCGCGCTGGGTGGTCGTGGGCGAGCCTACGGGCATGCGCGCCGCCACGAGCGAGCGGGGGCTGCTGGTGCTGGACGGAGAGGCGCAGGGCGTCAGCGGGCACGCGGCCCGCGGCGAGGGCGTGAACGCCCTCTATATCGCCCTGGACGATATCGCCGCCCTGCGCGCCCACCGTTTCGACCGCATCTCGGAGCGGATGGGCGAAGTGCACCTGAACGTGACGCAGATCTCCGCCGGGCAGGCGCACAACGTAATCCCCGACCGCTGCCGTTTCGTGGTGGACATCCGTCCGACGGACCGCTACCGGAACGAAGAGATCCTCTCGGAACTGCAGGCGCTCTGCCGCAGCACGCTGACGGCCCGCAATCTCGCGAACCGCTCGTCCGCCACGGCGGCCGGCTCTCCCCTGCTGCGGACGGCCGAAGCACTCGGCCTCGAGACCTTTTCCTCCCCCACCACGTCCGACTGGATGCGCATCCCCTGCGATGCGCTCAAGATGGGGCCCGGGGAGTCCTGCCGCTCCCACAAGGCGGACGAATTCATCCTGGCGCGCGAGATCGCGCAAGGCATTGACGGATATATAGCTTTTATTGAGAAGTTTTATGGCAACACTCTGGAATAAGGGAACTTCCGCGACAGAAGCCGTCGAGCGTTTCACGGTCGGGAACGACCGGGTACTGGACCTCCGGCTGGCCCGTTACGACGTGATGGGTTCCCGGGCGCACATCCGGATGCTGGAGAGCATCGGATTGCTGGCGGCGGACGAACGCGCGACGCTGGACGCCGCCCTCGCCCGCATCGCGGAGCGCATAGAGGCGGGAGACTTCCGGCTGGAGGACGATGTCGAAGACATCCACTCGCAGGTGGAACTCCTGCTGACGCGCGAACTCGGCGAACTTGGCGGCAAGATCCATTCCGGACGCTCCCGCAACGACCAGGTCCTCGTGGACATCAAACTCTTCCTGAAGGACGAACTGCTCGCCGTCCGTGAGGAGGTGCTGACGCTGTTCCGTACCCTGCAGGCGCTGAGCGAGCGCTACAAGGAGGTGCTGCTGCCGGGCTATACGCACACGCAGGTGGCGATGCCTTCCTCCTTCGGGCTCTGGTTCGGCGCTTACGCCGAGGCGCTCGTGGACGACATGAACGTGCTGGGCGGGGTGTTCCGCACGGTGGACCGCAACCCGCTGGGTTCGGCCGCCGGTTACGGCAGTTCCTTCCCCCTGGACCGGCAGATGACGACGGAGCTGCTGGGATTCGCCTCCCCCGTCTATAACAGCGTGGCCGCCCAGATGCAGCGGGGCAGGTGCGAACGTGCCGTGGCTTCCGCCCTTGGCGGCATCGCGCTGACACTCAATAAGTTCGCGGCTGACTGCTGCATGTATATGTGCCCGAATTTCGGCTTCATCCATTTCCCGGACGAACTGACCACGGGCTCCAGCATCATGCCGCACAAGAAGAATCCCGACGTGTGGGAGATCCTGCGCGGAAGGTGCAACCAGATTCTCTCCTGCGAGAACGAGATCGCGCTGCTGTGCAGCAACATGCCGCACGGCTACCACCGAGACTGGCAGCTGCTGAAGGACATTCTCTTCCCCGCCCTGGAGATGATGCACGACTGCCTGCGGATGGCGGATTACATGCTCGCCCATATCGAGGTGAACGAGCATATCCTCGACAACCCCTTGTATGACTATCTCTTCACGGTGGAAGAGGTGAACCGGCGTACGCTCGCCGGCACGCCGTTCCGCGACGCCTACCGCCAGGTGGGCGTGGAGGTGAACGAAGGGCGCTTCAGCTATGCCGGCGCGGACCCTGCCGGGCTGAAGGCGTCCGGGCTGAAGCACACGCACATCGGCAGCCTGGGGAATCTGTGCAACGACAAGATCGCCGCCCTGATGGATGCGGCATCCGACTGGAAATGAGTAATACAGTAATATAAGATGGCAACACGCAAAAAAGTGAAACTCGTCCTGCAGAACGGACGCACGATGGTAGGCTGGGGATTCGGCTATGACGGTCCTTGCGACGGAGAGGTGGTCTTCTCCACGGCGATGGTCGGTTACACGGAGAGCCTCACGGATCCGTCTTTTTCGGGCCAGATCCTCTGCCTGACCTATCCGATCCTGGGCAACTACGGCATCCCGCCGATGGAAGTGGATGCTTACGGAATCATCAAGAGTTTCGAGTCCGAGAAAATCTGGATCCGCGGCCTCGTCGTGACCGATTACAGCGAGAACTACAGTCACTGGGACGCTGTCCAGAGCCTCGGCGACTGGATGGCGGAACAGAAGATTCCCGGCATCTGCGGCATCGACACGCGCCTGCTGACCCAGATCCTGCGCGAGGAAGGAACGATGCTCGGAAAGATCGTCCCCGCCGACGATGAGAGCCCGTTCGACGTGCCGGACCCGCACCTGGACAATCAGGCTGCGCTGGTCAGCTGCAAGGAGATCATCCGGTACGGAAAGGGCGACAAGAAGGTCGTGCTCGTGGACTGTGGCGTGAAGCACCAGATCCTGCGCAACCTGGTGATCCGCGGGGTGGAAGTCATCCGCGTGCCCTGGGATTACGATTTCAACCAGCTGGAGTGGGACGGCCTGTTCCTCTCCAACGGGCCGGGCGATCCGATGCACTGCCAGGTGACGGTGGAACACGTCCGCAAGGCGATGGAGACCGGCAAGCCCATCTGCGGCATCTGCATGGGCAACCAGCTGCTCGGCCTCGCCGTCGGCGCCAAGACCTATAAATTGAAATACGGCCACCGTTCCCACAACCAGCCGGTGCGCCAGTGCGGCACCGACAAGTGCTATATCACCGCCCAGAACCACGGGTTCGCCGTGGACGACGCCACCCTGCCCGCCGACTGGGAGCCCTACTTCATCAACATGAACGACGGCACCAACGAGGGCATACGGCACAAGACCAAGCCATATTTCTCGGCCCAGTTCCATCCGGAAGCCTCCAGCGGCCCGGAAGATACCGAATTCATCTTTGACGATTTTATTTCCAAGTTATGATCGACTCCAACATAAAGAAAGTCCTGGTGCTCGGATCGGGCGCCCTCAAGATCGGCGAAGCCGGCGAATTCGACTACAGCGGCTCCCAGGCCCTCAAGGCCCTCCGCGAGGAGGGCATCAGCACCGTGCTGATGAATCCCAACATCGCCACCGTGCAGACCTCCGAAGGCGTGGCCGACAAGGTGTATTTCCTGCCCGTGACCCCCTTCTTCGTGGAGAAGGTCATCAAGAAAGAGCGTCCGCAGGGCATCCTGCTCTCGTTCGGCGGCCAGACGGCCCTGAACTGCGGCGTGGAACTGTTCAAGAGCGGCGTGCTCGAGAAGTACGGCGTCCAGGTGCTCGGCACCCCGGTCCAGGCCATCATCGACACGGAAGACCGCGAGCTGTTCGTGGAGCGGCTGGACGAGATCAACGTCAAGACGATCAAGTCCCACGCCGCGGCCAATATCGAGGAGGCGCGTGCCGCCGCCCGCGAGGTGGGCTATCCGGTCATCCTGCGCGCCGCGTACGCCCTCGGCGGACTCGGCTCCGGCTTCTGCGAGAACGAGGATGAACTCGAGGCCATGGCGCGCAAGTCCTTCTCCTTCTCTCCCCAGGTCCTGGTGGAGAAGTCGCTGCGCGGCTGGAAGGAAATCGAGTTCGAGGTGATGCGCGACCGCTTCGACAACTGCATCTGCGTCTGTAACATGGAGAACTTCGACCCGCTCGGCATCCATACCGGCGAGAGCATCGTGGTCGCCCCCTGCCAGACGCTTACCAACGACGAGTGCAACTTCCTCCGCAAGAAGGCGATCGAGATCGTGCGGCACATCGGCATCGTGGGCGAATGCAACATCCAGTATGCCTTCAGCCCGGACGGCGAGGACTATCGCGTGATCGAGATCAACGCCCGCCTGAGCCGTTCTTCCGCCCTGGCCTCCAAGGCCACGGGCTATCCCCTCGCCTTCATCGCCGCCAAGCTCGGCCTGGGCTACGGCCTGCACGAACTCAAGAACACCGTGACCAAGACTACGCCCGCTTTCTTCGAGCCGGCCCTGGATTACGTGGTGGTGAAGATCCCCCGCTGGGACCTCAACAAATTCAAGGGCGTCTCGCGCGAGATCGGCTCCAGCATGAAGAGCGTCGGCGAGGTGATGGCCATCGGCCGCACCTTCGAGGAAGCGATGCAGAAGGGCCTGCGAATGATCGGCCAGGGCGCCAACGGTTTCGTGTGCAACAAGCCGTTCAAGAAAGAGGACCTGGACGATGCGCTGCGCCATCCGACGGATATGCGCATCTTCGCCGTCGCTGCCGCTTTCGAGGCGGGTTATACGGCGGACCGCATCTATGAACTGACCAAGATCGACCGCTGGTTCCTGGACAAGCTGGACAATATCGAGAAGACTTACCAAGAGCTTGAATCCTGCAAGTCCCTGACCGACATCGGCCTGGACCTGCTGCGCAAGGCCAAGTGCCAAGGCTTTTCGGACATCCAGATCGCCCGCGTGCTGGGCGTGCCGGAGTCCAAGGTGCGCGAGTACCGCGCTTTCCTGGGCCTGCGCCCGTACGTGAAACAGATCGACACCCTGGCCGCGGAGTTCCCTTCCTCGACCAATTACCTCTACTTGACCTATAACGGCGAGGTGGACGACATCAGCTTCGAGGACGGTTCCAATACCGTGATCGTGCTGGGGTCCGGCGCCTACCGCATCGGCAGCAGCGTGGAGTTCGACTGGTGCGGCGTGAACGCCCTGAAGACGCTGCGCGAGAGCGGCTACAAGGCCATCATGATCAACTACAACCCCGAGACCGTCTCCACCGACTACGATGTCTGCGACCGGCTGTATTTCGACGAGCTGAGCTTCGAGACGGTGATGGAGATCTGCGGGCTGGAGAAGCCTTACGGGGTGATCGTGAGCGTGGGCGGACAGATTCCGAACAACCTGGCCGTGCCTCTGATGCGGGCCGGCATCCATATCCTCGGCACCACCGCGCACGACATCGACCGCGCGGAGGACCGCAACAAGTTCTCGCAGATCGTGGACAAGCTGGGCATCGACCAGCCGCGCTGGAGCGAACTGACCACGATGGAGGATGTGGACCGCTTCGTGGACGAGGTGGGCTTCCCGGTGTTGGTGCGGCCGTCCTACGTGCTGTCCGGCGCCGCGATGAACGTCTGCTACAGCAAGGAGGACATGCGGATCTTCCTGGACATGGCCGTGGAGGTCTCCGAGGAGCATCCGGTGGTCATCAGTTCCTTCATGCAGCGCTGCAAGGAGCTGGAGTGCGACGCCGTGGCCGACGGCGGCAAGGTGATCGCCTATGCCATCTCGGAACACATCGAGTTCGCCGGCGTGCACTCGGGCGACGCCACGATCCAGTTCCCGCCGCAGAAGATCTACGGCATCACCGCCGCGAAGATACGCAAGACCACGGCGGCCATCGCCGCGGAGCTGCACATCACCGGTCCGTTCAACATCCAGTTCCTCGCGACCGACAACTACATCAAGGTGATCGAGTGCAACCTGCGTGCTTCGCGCAGCTTCCCGTTCGTATCCAAAGTCCTGAAAGTCAACTTCATCGACCTGGCCACGCGCTGTATGCTCGGGCAGCGGCCGGAGAAGATCGACATCGATCCCTTCGAGCTGGACTACGTGGGCATCAAGTGCTCGCAGTTCTCCTTCGCCCGTCTGGGCAAGGCGGACCCTGTGCTAGGCGTGGACATGGCCTCTACCGGCGAGGTGGGCTGCATCGGCGACAACCTGGACGAGGCGCTGTTGAAGTCCATGCTGTCGGTGGGCCACCGCATCCCGCAGAAGTCCATCCTCATCTCTTCGGGCAATCCGCTCCAGAAGGCGGACCTGCTGCGCGCCTGCCAGTTGCTGGCCGAGAAGAAGTACACGATCTACGCGACCGGCGGCACCTGCCGCTACCTGAATGAGAACGGGGTGCCGGCGCTGCAGGTTTCGTGGCCGAACGAGGAGGTGGAGGGCGTGCCCGCGGCGCTGGACCTGATCCGGCAGCACAAGGTGGAACTGGTCGTGAACATCCCGAAGAATTTCACGCGCAGGGAGTTGAGCAACGGCTACCAGATGCGTCGGGCGGCCATCGATTTCAACGTGCCGCTGATTACGAACAGCCGGCTGGCGACGGCCTACATCCGCGCCTTCTGCAAGGTGCCGCAGGATGCCATCTCGATCAAGAGCTGGGACGAGTATTAGCCGTCTGCCGCCGTGGCCCGGTCGAAACTCTTTCTGTATCACCTGCTTGCCCTGGCCGTCGTGGCGGTCTGGGGCGTGACCTTCGTCAGCACGAAAACCCTGATTTCTGCCGGGCTTGACCCGGCGGAAATCTTTACCATACGCTTCTCGCTCGCCTACCTGGGCATCTGGGGTTTATCGCTGGTGCAGAAACGCAAGGAAAAGCTATGGAGCCGGAACTGGCAGGATGAACTGCTGTTCGTCTTCCTGGGCGTGACCGGCGGGTCGTTCTATTTCCTGACGGAGAATACGGCGCTGGCGTACACGCAGGCGAGCAACGTGGCTTTCCTGGTGTGCGTGGCTCCGCTGTTCACCATCCTGCTGGGTCTGCTGTACAGGCGCTTCCGCCAGGACCGTTTCGCCGCCGCGCTGGAGCGCGTGGGCTCCGGCTGGCTGCTCTTCGCGGGCACCGCGCTCGCGCTGGCCGGTATGGCGCTGATGCTTTTCGACGGTTCCCGGGTGCAGGTGTCCCTGCGCGGCGACCTCCTGGCTCTCGGCGCCGCCCTCTGCTGGGCGCTCTACAGCCTGTTCATGGGGAAAATGACGGAGGAGTACGGGGCCGTGTTCGCGACGCGGAAAGTGTTCGCCTACGGCCTGCTGACCATCCTGCCCTTCCTGCTCGGCCGCGGCTTCGCCCCGCTGTCCCTTTTCGCCGAGCCCGTGGTCTGGGGCAACCTCCTGTTCCTGGGACTGGTCGCCTCCCTCGCCTGCTTCGTGGCCTGGAACCTGGCCATGTCCAAGATCGGGAACATCACCGCCACCAACTATGTCTATCTGAATCCGGTCTTTACGCTGGTGTCGGCCATGATCATCCTCGGCGAGCGGCTTACGCCCGCCGGGGCGATCGGTTCAGCGTTGATCCTGCTGGGCGTCGTCCTGGCAGGAAAAAGGAATCAATAGTTTTCCGCGAGGACCTGGAAATAGGCCTGGGGATGCTGGCAGACCGGGCAGATCTCGGGCGCCTGCTTCCCGACCACGATGTGGCCGCAGTTGGAGCACTGCCAGATGGCGTCGCCATCCTTGGAGAAGA
>CAMVGM010000008.1 GCA_947167015.1 uncultured Bacteroidales bacterium | reverse complement strand
CCCTTGCGGATGGCCGCCTCGTTGCGGATCGCGTAGAACTTGCCCACCATCTGCGGCAGCCCCCAGGTTCCCAGGGAGGTCAACAGGATGACACCCAGCAGATAGATGGGCTGGGGCCCCAGGAAAGAGACGAAGGCGCCGTTCAGCGCGGGGGCGGACTCGGACGGGATATGCGAAAGACTTTCCACCGCGGTGCTGAATCCCCCGTTGCCGCTGAGCACGGAAGCGATCACGGCGCAGATGCCCACCAGCATGATCAATCCCTGGATGAAGTCGTTCACGGCCGTCGCCATATAGCCGCCTACCAGCACGTAGATGCCCGTGAGGACGGCCATGCCCAGCACGCACCACACGTAATCCACGTTGAAAGCCATGCTGAACAGCCGGGACAGGCCGTTATAGAGCGAAGCGGTATAAGGGATGAGGAAAATGAACACGATGACGGACGCGGCGACCTTGAGTGCATCGCTGAAGAAACGCTTCCCGAAGAAATCGGGCATCGTGGCGCTCTGGAGATGCTGCGTCATCAGACGTGTCCGGCGCCCCAGGATCCGCCAGGCCAGCAACGAGCCGATGAGTGCATTGCCGATGCCGATCCAGGTGGCGGCAAGACCGTACTTCCAGCCGAACTGACCGGCGTATCCGACAAAGATGACCGCCGAGAAATAAGAGGTACCGAATGCGAAAGCCGTAAGCCAGGAGCCGACATTGCGGCCTCCCAGGACGAAACCCTGAACGTCAGAAGCGGTCCGGCGGCAATAGACGCCGACACCGATCATCACGGCAAAGAACAGGATAAGGAGAATACACTTGACTAACATGTTTCAAATGTAACAAAAAAAACGGCGATATAGAAAACCGGACGGAAAAGAATTCGTATTTTTGGTTCTTGAAGCGATAAAAAGCGGATAAGCCCATGGTAATCAACGTTTATTCTCAGTACTTCAAGGCGCAGGCGACTTTCTCCGGCGTCGAGCGCCGGGGGGCCCTGGTCCTGCTGATTTCGGATTCCGAAGCCGGAACGATCTCCTACAAGGTTGCGGTTTCCTTCTTCCCGCACCGAGACCCGGAAGATTTCAGCGTGTCATATGACGCATATTTTGAAAAAGATGTTTACCACGCACCCGGCCGCCGTTCCAAGAAACGCGAAGCCGCCTTGCTGGGTTCTCTCCGAAGCGAAGTCGACGCCCTTGCTTCGGAGCACGATGCATGCGTGGACTGGGAGCATCCGTTGAACGAAGCCCGCATGGGATAAAAAGGACACAGGCCCCATGAAACACCTTCTCCCCTTCCTTCTCCCGATTCTGGTGCTGGCCGGCTGCCGGCCGTCGCCCACGAAGGCCGCCATCGAGCGCCAGCTGCAGGATTATCCCGAATCCCGCGTACAGGACATTTACAAGAGTTTCTGTCAGGACAACCTTGGCCCGGAGCACCTCATCCCGGATCCGGAATATGCAGAAAATTATCTGCTGACGGAACTTGCGAGTTTCCGCGAAGACTTGGACAGCCTGCGTTACGATGCCCCGGAGCGGATGTACTGTCCCGTCGGAGACCAGGGCAACTATGTGCGGGTGGACCTCTTCAACGTCCTGGATGGCCGGATCAGCAAGGAATTGCTGCTGGACGCGTTCGTCCGGAGCGCGAACGAAGGCAAAAAGGCCACCCCGGAAGAATGGGTGGCCAAGTGGAAAGACATCTCCGGAATCATCCGGAGGGATTTCAAGGGTATTACCGGTGCGGAGGATGACCTGGCGCGGTTGGACTCCCTTCTAAGTGAAGTTCATCTGATCATGCATCACAGCCGTGCGTTCGAAGAAGCTTACCATCCCCACTACCGGATCATCGCGAAGGACATCTTCGAGTCCGAGCTGAAGCCTCTGATCGACCGCTAGGTCCTCTTTATTTATTGGACGCCACCCAGGCTTTCATGTCCGCCTGCGATGCGCCGTTCAGCAGTTTGCCGGCCTTCCAGTTGATGTCCTTGTATTGTTCGTGGAACTGCTTGTCGGCCCCGTCGATATCGCTGCCGCCCGAGGTCGCAAAGAGCATCACGGTCTTGCCCTTGAATCCGTAGGCCTCGATGAAGCTGTTGATGATCGTGGGCGCCGTGTACCACCAGACGGGGAAACCGATGTAGATGACATCGTAGCTGTCGGCATCTTTCAGGTCCTTCACGATGGCGGGACGGGAACTCTTGTCCTGCATCTCCAGTGAACTGCGGGACTGCTTGTCGCGCCAGTCGAGGTCGGCCGCCGTATATTTCACCTCCGGCTTGATCTCGTAAAGGTCGGCGCCGGCCACTGCGGCCAGGTCCTTGGCCACGGCCTCGGTGGTGCCGGTGGCGGAAAAATAAGCTACCAGGGTCTTCATCTCTTTCTTGTTCTGTCCGCAGGCGGTCAGGGCGATCGCCATGACTGCCAATGCAAATGTGATCTTTTTCATTTTCAATCTATTTGATTATTTCAAAATATCGTATTGCCCGTCGCTGACGGGCTCCAGCCATTCATTGGATGCACCTTCCTGTACGTCTTTGTGATAGGTCAGGTGCTGGAACCAACTGTCTTTCGCGGCGCCGTGCCAATGCTTGACTTCGGCAGGGATGGCGATTACGGTGCCGGGAGTCATCGGAACGGCTTCTTTCCCCCACTCCTGGTACCATCCGCGGCCGGAGACGCAGACCAGCACCTGCACCTGCTTGTGGTGGATATGCCAGTTGTTGCGGCAGCGGGGCTCGAAAGTGACGTTGGCGATGCCGCCCTCCATCGGTGCCAGATAGCTGTTTCCCGTAAAGTATTGGGCATAAGCGGAGTTCGGTTCTCCCTTGGGCCAGACGGAAAAGTCAACCGTCTGCACGGGACCGTAGTTTCCGCCGAAGACCGTCGCCAGAGCGCCGCGAAGATCCGTCCCGAAAAGGGCGGCGGCGTTGCCCGAAAGCACGGACGGAAGGGCCAGGCCGTGCGACCCCAGACGCGCTTCCAGCGCCTTCTTGGAGCCGACAAGCGCCGGGGCGGCCACATAGGGATAGTCGGAACCGTAGAGAATATGCGACGGCTCCGTGATGGTCAGGAGCGATTCGATCGCCTCGTCCGTAGCGGCGCCGGCCAGGTCAAAGTACAGACGGGAGAGATTGGCGTCCACATCGACGGGACGCATATACCCCTGGGCGACCATGACCGGAAGCAGGCCCTTGAAGCGTGGCAGGGCGTTGGGCAGGAAAGAGCCGCAGTGCGGCACCACCACCTTCAGGTCCGGATACCGCACCAGCACGTCATGCGCCACCATATTCAAGATGGCGCGCGTCGTCTCGGCCAGGTACTCGTAGGAAGCCAGCGGGACGGCCGCAACCAACTTATCATTGACGGCCGACGGTTTGTGCGGATGGACGATCACGACGGCCTTCCGGCTGTTCAGGTAAGCCATCAGCGGTTCCAGTTCTTCGTCGCCCAGATACTGTCCAAAACTGTTGCTGGCCAGCTTGACGCCATCAGCCCCAAGCACTTCCAGCGCATATTCCGCCTCTTCGATGGCCGACTTCACGTCGGGAAGGGGCAAGGATGCGCAGAACAGGAAGCGGCCAGGATACCGGGCCTTCAGGGCGGCCGCTTCTTCATTGAACTTGCGGCAGATGGCTGCCGATTCCTTGACGTCTCCGAAGAAAGGCTGCGGCGCGGGCATCGTCAGGACGGAGGTCCGGATTCCGGCCTCATCCATAAACCGGAGGTGCGCCTCGGAAGGGATCGGATATTTCTCGTCCATTTCCATCCCGTGCGCCTTGACGGCGTTCAGATAGGACTCAGGAATCATATGGCTGTGGATGTCAATCTGCCCGACAACAGGCCGCGGCTGGTTGCCGGGGCCGGCCGGAGATGCCGCCGGATGGAACATCCTCACCTGCCGTCCCCCCAACCTGTATTTCTCCCGGAGGGCGGCGGCCTCCTGCATGACCGGCGAACTGTGGTAACGGTCCAGGGCTTCCTGACCGGTCCATTCATCGATCAGGAGCAGGCCTTCCGGATCGTCCGCCGGGAAAAAATAATCGTAGCGGATGCAGCCTTCGATGGCACGGATCCTGGCGGCGATGCCGCTGCTCTCCATCTCTTCCACATATTTGCGTGCGCTTCCGTTTTCACCGGAATAACGGATGTTGATGGTCAGCTGCGCGCTGGCCAGTTGTGAAACCAGAACCATAAGAATAATGCTGATCAGATTTTTATTCATTGCTTCTCAAATTTGACGTTGACACTTCCGTTGCCCAGGGCGTTTGCGAGTCCGGTCACGTCCGCCACCTTTCCGATGCGGGTATAGTTGTAACCGCCCGCAGAGCCGTAGAACAGCACGATACAGTCGCCGCTGTAAAGCATCAGGTCCCCCGCCTCGATCTGATCGTAATGTTTGTCGTTCCGGGGCAAAGACACGCCGTAGCAGTATTTCTCGTTGCCGTTCAGTTCCGTCATCTCGAGCGTCAGGGGCAGTTTCCCCATAAAGGCCTTTCCTGTTTCGGAATCTTCGATTTCGGCGGTAAAACTTTTGCCGCCGGCGGTAATAGTCACTTTCATGGATGCATTTTCATTATTGCCCGGGAACATTTTATCATACCAGGCGGCGGTGAGTTCCGCGGCGCTGCCGACCTGGGCGGAACGGATCCAGAGACTTTCGGAGAGGAAACTGCCTTGCGGGACAAGACGTTTTGCATCCTGCTCCACGCCGGAAATGCCGCTGCTGGAACTGGTGACGACCAGACCGATGGTCTTTCCGGCCATCTTCCCGCCGTATTTGAAAAGGAAACTCTGCATAGGCGCAGCCATCTGGCTCCACCAGAGCGGCGTCACGACGATGACGGTATCGTAGTCGTCGAAAGAAACTTCCACTTCTTTGATCGCCGGATAGGAAGCGGCCGATGAGGGATTCTTGCGGATGGCAGAAATCAGCGAACTGCCTATGGCATAATTGTTTGCAGCGTAGTCAAGGCCCTCTTCCGCAGGCTTGATCTCAAGGGCGTCGACGCTGGCATGGGCACGCAAAGCCTTTGCGATGGCCGTCGAATTGCCCGTGAAACTATACCAGACCAGCAGGGTCTTGCTTCCGTTCGATTCCGGTTTCTCGGGAACGCCGGATCCGGCCTGCCCTTGCTCATCACCTTTCTGCTCCGTCGTCGGCTTCTCGGTACCGGTCTGCAGCGGATCCGCAGAGCAGGAAGCGCCGAGCGAAACAAGCGCGGCGCAACCGGCCAGAAAGAGTCGCAGTGCTTTCATTACAGATTCGTTTTGAAGAAAGTCTCCATCTTGTCATAAGGAATCACGCCGGCCACATCGTCGTAAAGATCCACGTGGGAGGCGCCGGGGATGATCATCAGTTCCTTGTTGGCACCCGTCATCAGGCTGTAGGCATACTCGCTGAAATAGCGGCTGTGGGCCTTTTCGCCGTGGATGAGGAGAACGGGATTCTCGATTTCTCCTGCCCATGCCAGCAGAGGCTGGTTCAAGAAACTCTGGCAGCCGATGATGTTCCAGCCGTCGGTGGAATTGCCGCTGCGGGCGTGATAGCCGCGGGGCGTCTTGTAGTAGGCGTGATAATCCTTGACGAACCAGGGGGCATCGTCCGGAAGCGGGTCGATCACGCCGCCGGCGCGTCCGTAAGTTCCGGAAGCATAGTCTTTCGTTCGCTGGGCGGCCAGGGCCTTGCGCTTTTCCATCCGCTGGGCGGGCGTATCCTCGCTGGCGAAATAGCCTTCCACGTTGACCTTGCTCATGTCGTACATCGTAGAAGCCACGGTCGCTTTGATGCGCGGATCGAGGGCGGCGGCGTTGACGGCCATCCCGCCGAAGCCGCAGATGCCGATGATGCCGATGCGCTCCGGGTCCACCAGATCGCAATTGGACAGGAAGTCCACCGCAGCGAGGAAGTCTTCCGTATTGATGTCCGGGGAGGCCATCCGACGGGGTTCGCCACCGGATTCACCGGTGAAGGAAGGGTCGAAGGCGACCGTCACGAAGCCTCTTTCCGCCATATGCTGTGCATACAGGCCGCTGGACTGCTCCTTCACGGCGCCGAAGGGGCCGCTCACCGCGATGGCGGGGAGTTTGCCGTCGGCGTCCTTCGGGACATACATATCTGCCGCCAGTTCGATGCCGTAGCGGTTGTGGAAAGTGACTTTGCTGTGATTGACCAGTTCCGACTTCGGGAAGGTCTTGTCCCATTCCTGGGTAAGGTTCAAAGTGCTCATAAACAATTCTTTTTGCAAAGGTCGGCATTCAGCGGTATTTTTTACTACCGATTTTTGCCGATTATATACCAATATCGCAGAAATTTGGATTAAATACAGGAAATTTCTACCTTTACAAACGTTATGAAGAACATCTTGCGCGTCGCCAACCCCAATGACTACGCCCGCTATCTGGGCGCCCCGGTCCTGCATCCGCTGGTCAGCGTCATCCATTACGACGAGGTGTCCCCCATCCACTCCAGCCTGAACCGTTACGGCGTCTATGGCCTTTTCATCCAGCGGAACTTCCCGAAGAACCTCACCTACGGCATGAAAATGTTCGATGCGCCGGACGGCTCCATCATCGCCGTCGAACCCGGGCAGATCGGCGGAAAAGAAGACAACGGCGAAGAAATCCACATCAGCGGCTGGGCCCTGCTGTTTTCGCCGGAACTCCTGCACGGAACGGACCTGGAGGCCAGGATGAAAGATTTTCGCTTCTTCTCCTATTTTGCCACGGAAACCCTGAAGATGGAGCCCGCGGAATGGGGCCGGATCACGCAAATGCTGACGCAGATGCGGCACGAACTGCAGGAAAACGCCGACTCTCCCACCCTCCGTTCCGTCATCCTCGGATACATCCGGCTCATCCTGGAGTATTGCCAGCGCATCCATCTGCGCCAGCTCTCGAAGGAAGACAAAGCTTCATCTGACGTGCTCAAACGCTTCCATAAACTGCTCCGGGATTATTATCAGGACGGCAGGCAGCTGGAGCTGGGCGTCCCGTCCGTCCGCTACTGCGCCGGGGAACTGGCTTATTCGCCCCGCTATCTGGGAGATATCATCCATAGGGCCACCGGCGGCACGGCTATCGGCTACATCCATTCGTTCGTGATCGAACAGGGGAAGAGCCTCCTGATGAGCGGGCAGAACATCAGCGAAACCGCCCGCCTGCTGGGCTTCGAGTTTCCGCACCATTTCACCCGCCTCTTCAAGAGAACGACGGGCCTCACGCCTTCGGAGTTCTTGGGAAAGCGTTCTCGAAGAAACTGACCGTCCGGCCGACTACCTCTTCCTTGCGGCGCGTGATCATATGGTTCTCATCCTCGACCAGGATGAACTCCGAACGCTCGCCGTAAGTCTCCTGGTAGCGCTCGCTGCACCAGCGGGGCACGATGCCGTCCTTTGTGCCATGCAGGATGAAGACCCTCCCTTCGTAAGCTGCCGCGGTCCCGTAGATATCGAGCTCCTGCGTGCTCAGCAAGTATTCCCGTCCGGACAAGACGACCGAAACGGCCAGGAGCAAAGTGAAGACCGTTCGTTTCATACGACAGGAAAGAAACGCTTACTCGGTAAACTTCTTCCCGGCATTCCAGGCGCCTCCGACGACCTCGCCGATGGCGCGGTAGCACATTCCGGCAGCATCGAAGACGATGGGCTGGAGTTTCGCGAGATCCACCTTCCCGTCCGTCAGGATGCACTCGGCCGCGCTCTGGTTGATCACCTCGCCGACCAGGATGCCGTCCGCCCAGCTGACCACCTTGCACTCCAGGGTCAGCGGATACTCGTTGATGATAGGAGCGTCCACGTTGGGGCTCGGCGTAACCGTGAAGCCGGCCCGGGCCACCTTGTCCGGGACCTTGTTGCCGCTGACCAGGCCGAAATAGTCAGACTCCGCCACCGTGCGGATGTCAGCGAAACTGACGGTAAACGCCCCGGTCAGTTCCAGGTTCGCCGTGGTCATGTGTTTGGAAAGGCTCACGACGATCTGCTTGGCGTCGTACTGCCCGGCCCAGGCGGCCATCATCACGTCCGGATTGTGGTCCTTGTCCCAAGTGGCAATCATCACGCAGGGCTGCGGAGTGGTTACGAGGGCCTGGTTGGGGCCGAAGTTCTTGCGGCCGGCAACTTCTTTGAAGGAATCGTTGTTCATATCTATAGGTTTATTGGATGTTTGTATTATGTGAATTCAGTTCTGCAGGAAATCCAGGATCACCCGGTTGAACGCCTCCGGGCATTTGTTCGCGACAAAGTGGTCGCCTTCCACGAAAGCAAGGCTGGACCCGGGAATGCCGGCGGCGATCAGCCGCGTATGGGCTTCGCGGATCATGTCCCGGGTTCCGGCGACGACCAGCGTCTTCGAGCGGATGCGGGCCAGTTCTTCCGGCCGCACGTCCGGATCGTTGACCATCAGCCCCAGCAGCTCGGCCTTCAGCCGGGCCGATTCGCTTTTCCGGGCGAATAGTCGTGCGATCCGATAACCGACCTCGATGGGAATCTGTACGGAGCGCTTCACGCCCCGCGCATCCAGGTTGGCTCCGTCCAGGATGAGGCGGTCCACACGGTCCGGATACCTCATCGCGAAAATCATGGCGATATTCCCGCCGTCGGAGAAGCCCAGCAGGTGGGCCTTTTCGATCCCATGCAAATCCATGAATGACAACAGGTCATCGGCAAACTGCCGGATGGTGAAGGGAGCGTTTCCCCGGGGCGTTTTCCCGTGTCCGCGGGTATCCGGGGCATACACGTGATAGAAGCGGGCGAGCACCTCGATCTGGCCTTTGAAATAGTCACAGTTCTCCCCGTTCCCGTGCAGGAGGATCAGCGGCTCCCCCTGCCCTTTCTCGATGTAATGGTGCTGGATATCCATCGTTCGGTCCGTGCTCTTTTTTGCAAAGGTAACTTTTTTCCGCTATCTTTATGAAAGAATACGAAAGAGCTGTCTTATGAAAAAGATCATCACTACCCTCATCCTGGCGTGCATTACGTTTTTCGCTTTCGCCCAGAACCCGTCCCCGCTCCGTCCGAGAATGGAAATCGCCGACTATGAAGTCGAGGGCGAGGCGGCCATCGACACCAAACTGGAGGTGTTCTATATGAACGATGAGAGCCCCCGGATGTACTATCTCTCGCTGGGGAATCTGGGTGTCGGGACCGATATCGTCCAGATCAACTTCGACCCCATCTTTGAACTCTTCATCCCGCTGGGAGCTACGCTGGACGAGGCCATCGCCAAGATGGAAGAAATCAAGGATTTCTATAACCAGCCGAGACTCGCGACCACGAAGTTGGACGGCAGTTTCGCCCTTGCCTACCCGAGCGACGACCTGGTGAGCATCACCGTCACGAGAAGGCAGCTCGTTTTCACGAAAGTCCTGGAATTCAGCCTGCCGACGGACAGCGAGGGCATCGTCCGCGCCACGCACATTTCCAAATCGGACTTCAGCGGTCTGCTTACTGTGCTCAAATTCTACAGGCGACTTCACTCGGACGAGCCATAGCCGCACACGGCCTACAGGCCTGTTTACCAGCGTATTCCGGAATAAATGGCCTCGGAGAGCATCCCGGCCCCCGTCCGCTGCGGATGGACTCCGTCCCGGCAATAGCGGGTGTCGGTAAAGAGATCCTGCAGGTCAACCAGTTCCAGCCCCGTTTCGGAGGCGATTTCCCGAATGGCCGGGCGCACCCCTTCCTCCATCGTATCGGGACGCACGCCCAGGATGGGGGTCCCCAGGACCAGGAATGCCCGGATCGGTGCAATCAGGATGACCCGCGGGGCGGACGGCAGTTCCCGGTAAGACGCTATGATCCTGCGATAGTCCCGGCGGAAGATGTCCGGATCCCAGTTCCGGGTCTTGGTGTCGTTGGTTCCGAGCATCAGGAGGACGATATCCGGATTCCAGGCCAGGCTCTCGCGGTACACGCGCTTTTCGACATACGGGGTATCGGCATCAAAACGGACTGCGGCATCGTTATACCCGAAATTGCGCACCTCATATCCTTCGCCCAGTTTCTCCTGCAGGAGCGCCGGGTAACTCTGCCGCCAGGGATTCAGCAGCGTGAACCCCCAGGTGATGCTGTCCCCTATGCATGCAACACGAATCATATATACAAATGTACGCAGAAATATGGACAAAACGAGCCTGCAGGCGCTCTATTACGACTTTTTCCCCGGGAAAATGCTAACTTTGGCCCCCCGAAGACCAAGCTATGACGAAAAAGATTACCATCGCAGCGGTGCTGCTCCTTTCGCTTCTTTCCGCACAGGCAGCCCGGGCGCAGACATACTATATGCTGGACAGCGTGTCGGTTACCGCTTCCAAGATTCCCGTCCCGCTCCACAAGAACACCCGCACCGTGACGCTGATCGACAGTCTCTCGATCGCATCCGCTCCTGCCGAGAACGTGAACGACCTGCTCAAATACGCCCTGGGCGTGGACGTGCGGCAGCGCGGAGCGATGGGCATGCAGACCGACATCAGCATGCGCGGAGGCACCTACAACCAGATCGCGATACTGCTCAACGGCATCGACATTTCCGACCCCCAGACCGGCCACAACTCCGCCGACTTCCCCGTCAACCTCGGCGACATCGACCACATCGAAGTGCTGGAAGGGCCTTCCGCGAGGGGGCACGGCGCCACCTCGATGATCGGGGCCATCAACATCGTCACGAAATCCTACGGGAGGAATGCCGCCACGGTCAACCTCGAGGGCGGATCTTTCGGTTACGGCAACGTCAACGCTTCCGCCGCCCTGAAGGGGCGCAGCAGTTTCCACACGCTCTCTGCCGGCTACCAGCGGTCCGACGGATTCAACCGCAACGCAGCCGGCGGACTGAACAGCGATTTCCGGACCTTCAAGTCTTTCTACCACGGCCGCGCGGACCTGCCCGCGACCACCTTGGAATGGCAGGCCGGGGCCAGCCTGAAGGATTTCGGATCGAGCACCTTCTACAGCGCCCGTTTCGACGACCAGTTCGAGCACACCTTCAAGACCTTCGCCGCGGTCAAGGCGGAAGGAAAGGGCGCCCTCCATTTTACGCCGTCCGTTTACTGGACCCGCGGCGAGGACCGCTTCGAACTCTTCCGCGGAGCGCCGCAGCGCTATCCGTTCAACTACCACAGGACCAACACCATAGGAGGTGATTTCCATTTCTCCTTCGATTCCCGTTTCGGCCGCAGCGCATTCGGGGCCGGCGTCCGGCACGAAGCCATCCGGAGCACCAACCTCGGCGAAACGCTCGGCACACCGGAGGGCGTCTATGTCCGCGGCCTGGGCAGGACCGCCTTCACTGTATTCGCCGAGCACGGCGTAGTACTGGAGCGCTTCACGGCCTCGGCCGGACTTACCGCAGTTTACAACACCGGCAACGCCGAGGGCGTACGCTTTTATCCCGGCGCGGAGATGAACCTCCGCCTGACCGACGCCCTGCGCATCTACGGTTCATACAATGCCTCTTACAGGATGCCCACCTTTACCGAACTCTATTATTCCGTGGGCGGCCACCTGGCGGACCCCACGCTGAAGGCGGAGAAGGTCCACGCATTCGAAGGCGGCCTGAAATTCCTCGGGAAGGGCATCCGCGCCGTCGCGACGGTCTATTACAACCGGGGCAAAGACATCATCGACTGGATCCAGGACGTGCACGCCGGAGAAGACGCGCCGTGGATGTCCGTCAATCACACCGTCCTGAACACCTTCGGGCAGGAAGCGACCCTGCAGTTCTCGTTTGCCGAACAGCTCGGACGGAAAGGCTTTCCGCTGCGCTCGCTGAGCGTCGGATACAGCCATATCTCCCAAGACAAGAAGACGGATGCGGGGTTCCGCAGCCTCTATTCGATGGAGTATATCCGCCACCGGATCACCGCCCAGGCGGATTTTCGTTTCGGAGAGCACGTCGCGGCGAACCTATCGTACCGCTATGTGGACAGGGCCACCGGCTCGGAACTGATCAAGCCCTACTCGCTGCTGGACGCGAAGGTCAGTTACGAGCGTCCCGCCTGGGAAGCCTACCTCAGGGTAAACAATCTTCTCAACCGGGAATACTACGACTTCGGCGACATCCCCCAGCCCGGCCTGTGGTTCATGGCCGGCATACGCGTGAACTGGCAGTAGAAACTATCTGCAGGCGATCTCTTTTTTCACGGATATTTTCTATATTTGAGCGATCAAAACCACTAAGTGTATGAAAAAGTATGTATGCGATGTCTGCGGGTACGAATACGACCCGGCAGTCGGCGATCCGGACAACGGGATCGCGCCCGGCACTTCTTTCGAGGATCTCCCTGCTGATTGGGTCTGCCCGGTCTGCGGCGTAGGCAAAGAGGATTTCTCGGCGGCGGACTGACCCCTGCTTTCCGCTGCTTTAACCTGAACAATACAATTACCAAATGAACGCATTGCACCTGTTGCTGGGCCTCGCGCTCGGCGTTGCGCTGGTAAGCGCGTGTACCTATGCCGGAAGCAAGAAAGCCGAAGGCCCCGTCCCGGGGAAGGACGGCAACAAATACCTCCCCTATGACCAGCGGACCGGCGACGAAGCCGTGGTTTATTTCACCCGCGACCTTTCCGCGGAGGGCCTCATCAAGGCCTACGAGCAGGTCAACGGCAAGATTTCCGGCCGCGTGGGCGTCAAACTCCATACCGGCGAGCAGAACGGCCCCAACATCATCCCCCGTCCGTGGGTGAAAGCCCTGCTGGAGAAGGATCTGCCTGACGCCACCATCATCGAGACCAACACCTACTACGAAGGCGACCGCTACACCACCGAGGCACACCGCAAGACACTGGAAGTCAACGGCTGGAACTTCTGTCCGGTGGACATCATGGATGAAGAGGGCGTCGCCACGCTCCCCGTGGAGGGCGGCAAATGGTTCAAGGCCATGTCCGTGGGCAGCCACCTGCTCAACTACGATTCCATGGTCACCCTGACCCACTTCAAGGGCCACACGCAGGGCGGCTTCGGTGGTTCCAACAAGAACATCGGCATCGGTTGCGCCGACGGTCGCATCGGCAAGGGCTGGATCCACACCACCCCCGGTTCCGACGACCAGTGGAATATCGCGGAGGAGGAATTCATGGAAAGGATGACCGAGTCCACCAAGGCGACCATCGACCATTTCGGCGAGAAGGTGACCTATGTTAACGTGATGCGCAACATGTCCGTCTCCTGCGACTGCGAGGGCGTGGCCGCGGAACCCGTGGTGACGCCGAACGTGGGCATCCTGTCCTCGACCGACATCCTGGCCATCGACCAGGCCTGCGTCGACATCATCTATGCGATGACGGCCGAAGAGCACCACGACATGCTGGAGCGCATCGAGAGCCGTCACGGCCTGCGTCAGCTCAGTTATATGAAGGAACTGGGCATGGGCCATGACCGCTACGCGCTCATCGACCTGGACAACGGCGGCAAGCGGATCACCGCTGCCGAGGCTGCCGAGGGACTGAAACCGTTCGTGGCGGAATAAACCCTCCCGCGCACGGGACGATAAAAGGGACGGCCGGATCGGCCGTCCCTTTTATATCTGGCAGGGACACAGTCGCTTAGACGTCTGCGCGGGCCATCGCGTCCTTGTAGTACTTCTGGTCCACGAACACATCCTCCTTGTACGGGTTGATGTGGCGCTTCTTGGAGACGGCGATGATGTAGCAGATGGCGATGATGTTGGTGACGAGCGCCAGGGCGCTGATGACGGTCATCATGGTGGGGTTGGCCGCCACGACGGAAGGGTCGACGGTCGTACCCACGGCAGCGGCTTCTCCGCCGGCAGCCTCATAAAGCTTGCTGATGGTGTCCACTCCCTCGGGATAGAGGACGGGCAGCGTGGCCCAGGAGAACCACTGGCGTCCGTCCTTGAAGGTCTCCTGGAAGAGCGGGAAGACCTGGGCGAACATGCACCAGATGGCCAGGGTGTTGGCGCGGTTCTGGATCCATCCGCCGCGGTTCCACAGGAGGGCTGCGATGGTCGGGGCGAGCAGCAGGGCGATACCGCAGTACCAGCTGTGCGTAGGCAGGCAGTTGTAGGTATAAGCGAAGTTCCAGATGTCGTAGATGACGATGTAGACCCAGGTCATGTCCGCCCAGATCATATCCTTCCTGTCCTTGGAGGGATAGACGTTCCACCAGGCGGTCATACACATGATGTTGATGAGACCGGCGACACCGTTCATCACGTTGTGCCAGCCGCCGTACTGCCAGACGCCCTCGGAAGTGAGCCACCACTTGTTCCATCCCATGACTGCGGACTCGAAGTCGGAAACGCAGGCGATGAGGATGTTGATGCCGACGATCACGAAGGGGAACGGCTTGAACCAGTGCTTCGCACCGACGCCCCATTCATACTTGATCATCATGAAGCCGATGCACCCGGCCGTGGCCGCGTACAGCTTGGCATAGTGGAACCAGCCCTGCATGTAGATGTGGGTCTGGTTTTGCAGAGCCCATTGCGCTCCGGACCGGACACCCAGCCAGATGGCGAGGAAGTAGGCGGTAAGCGCCACGGGAATGGCAAAGAAAGTGATGATGCCGCCCAGCTTGGTCCGGCGGGCGAATTCATTGAGCAGGATCAGGCCCAGCAGGACCACGATCAGCATCCCCCACTGAGCGAGGGCATGCTCTCCATAAACTTGGAAAAACATAGGAAAGGTTTGGATTAAAGTATGTTATTTTGTCGATAAGCGAAGGGTCCGCCGCTCTTTCAGCACGGCATAGACCGCCCAGGCGGCGGTCAGCGCCAGCGACATCGGCACGCCGACCGTGAGCATCTCACGGAGCATCACACCGAAGCCGCCTTCCACGCCGAGTGCCGTGAAGAACGGGAAGCGCCAGCTGAGTTCGCCATTGATCACGTGGTCGACGACCAGCATCAGGCTGCCGCCCCAGAGCATCTTTTCCAATGCGGGAAGATGGCGCTTGAAGAGGGTTGAATCCGGGTTTTTCCGATACCCGGCATTGTGCCTGCGGTACACCGTCGTGGCGACCGCCTGCAACAGGGGAACTACGAAACAAGACATGCTGTCAGATTATTTATGTTTACGATGATACGATGATTTCCTTGATTTCCACCTCGTTGCCGCGGAGGAGCCAGGTATGGCCTCCGCCGCAGCGGGGGCAGGTCCTGCCATAGCGGACCGTCTCATACTCCTGCTGGCAGTCGTCGCAGTAACTCACCGCCGGGATGGTGTTGACGCGCAACTCGCATCCCCGCAGCAGTTCCTCCTTGTCGGCGGCCCAGCGCCAGCAGTCCGTGAGGTATTCCGGAACGACCGTGGACACCTCGCCGATGTTCATCACCACGGCGGAAACGTGTTCCACCCGGTTCTCCTCGGCGGCCTGCTTGACGTCACGGATGATATAAAAGACGATCCCCAGTTCGTGCATTACGAATTCTTCTTGAAGAGGATCTTCCCCGTGCGCTTGAGCATGTACGGAAGGATGGCGCTGAACTTGTCCTCGGAGGTGACGAAATGGCTGGCTTCCGGATGCATGCGCTTCAGATGGATGGCGTCGAAGCCGCACTTGGTGGTGCAGATGCCGCAGCCGATGCACTTGTTCGGGTCCACCACGGAGGCCCCGCAGCCCAGACAGCGGGCGGTCTCCTTGCGCACCTGCTCTTCGGTGAGGGTGCCGTGATACTCGCGGAAAGCGTTCTCCGCCGGCTTGTCGCCGGGAACCTGGCGGGAGGAATTGTCATAAGACTCTACGCGGATGTCGCCCTTGTCCAGTTCGATGAAGTCGCGGCGGTTGCGGCCGATGGTCATATGCCCGTGCTGGACGAAGCGGTGCAGGGACTCGGCGGCCTCCTTGCCGGCCGCGATGGCGTCGATGGCGAACTTGGGGCCCGTGAAGACGTCACCGCCCACGAAGATGTCGGGCTCCGCCGTCTGGTAGGTCAGCTTGTCCGCGACCGGATAGACGCCGCGGAAGAATTCCACCCGGGTGTCCTTCAGCAGGTCCTTCAGGACCACCGTCTGGCCGATGGCGAAGACCACCAGGTCCGCTTCGAGCGTAATGAGCTCGTTTTCATCGTATTTCGGGGCGAATCGCTTGTTCTCGTCAAAGACGGAGGTGCACTTCTTGAAGACGATGCCGCTCACCTTCCCCTCTCCCAGGACCTCCTTCGGGCCCCAGCCGGGGTTCAGCACGACGCCGTCTTCGCGGGCCTCGCCGCGCTCTTCCGGAGAAGCGGGCATGATGTCCTCGGTCTCCAGGGACAGCATCGTCACGGAGGAAGCGCCGCTGCGCTTCGCCACGCGGGCCGCGTCGATGGCGACGTTGCCGCCGCCCACCACGACCACCTTGCCGCTCACGGGCAGCTTGCCCGTATTGGCCTCGTGCAGGAAGTCGATGGCCGTCACCGTGCCGGGCAGCGTTTCGCCGGGGATGCCCGGCAGACGGCCGCCCTGGCAGCCGATGGCCACGTAGAAGGCCTTGTAGCCCTGCTCGCGGAGCTGGGCGATGGTGACGTCCTTCCCTACCTCGACGCCGGTGCGGATCTCCACGCCGATCTCTTTCATGATGTCGATCTCGGCGGCGATCACGTCCTTCTCCAACTTATAGGAAGGGATGCCGTAACGGAGCATGCCGCCCGGCTCGGCGTTCTTTTCGAACACGGTGGGACGGTAGCCCATCGTGGCGAGGTAGTTCGCGCAGCTCAGGCCGGCGGGGCCGGCGCCGATGACGGCGATCTTCTCTTCCCAGCGTTCCTGGACGCTGGAGGCGATGTTCACCTCGGGGACGAAGCGGGTTTCCGCGTCCAGGTCCCGGTCGGCGATGAATTTCTTGACGGCGTCGATGGCGATCGGCTGGTCGATGGTCCCGCGGGTGCAGGCGTCCTCGCAGCGGCGGTTGCAGACGCGGCCGCAGACGGCCGGGAACGGGTTCTCGCGCTTGATGAGTTCGAGCGCCTCGCGGTACTTGCCCTCGGCGGCCTTCTTCAGGTAGCCCTGGACGGCGATGTGCGCCGGGCAGGCGGTCTTGCAGGGCGAGGTGCCGGTGGGATAGCAGTTGATGCGGTTCTTGTCGCGGTAGTCTTCCGTCCATTTCTCCGGGCCCCACTTGCTGGCGTCGGGGAGTTCCTGGCGGGGATACTCGATCTCGCCGTGCGAGGTGCAGAGCTTCTGCCCCAGCTTGACGGCGCCCGCCGGGCAGTACTCGACGCAACGGCCGCAGGCCACGCAGTTGGCCTTCTCTACCTCGGCGACGTACGCGCTGCGGGAAAGGTTCGGGGTATTGAACAGCTGGGAAGTACGCAAGGCGTTGCAGATCTTGACGTTGCAGTTGCAGATGGCAAAGATCTTGCCCTCCCCGTCGATGTTGGTGACCTGGTGGACGAAGCCCTGGTCCTCGGCCTTCTTCAGGATGGCCATGCACTCGTCATAGGTGATATAGTGGCCGCGGCCGGTCTCGGCCAGGTAGTCCGCCATGTCGCCCACGCCAATGCACCAGTCGCGGTAGTCGTCAGCGCAGCCCTCATCCAGTTTCTTGCGGCCGTACCGGCAGGAGCAGATGCCCACGCCGAGGTGCCCCTCATATTTCTTCAGCCAGTAAGAGATGTGTTCGATGTCGATGGACTGGTTCTCCATCGAGATGGCCTTTTCCACGGGAATCACGTGCATGCCGATGCCGGCGCCGCCCATCGGCACCATCGGCGTCACCTTCTCCAGCGGGAGGAAGGTCATCCGCTCGAAAAACATCGCCAGCTCGGGATACTTGTCCATCAACTTCGTGTTCATGTTGGTGTACTCGGCGGAACCCGGCACGAACATCGGCACCCAGTAGATCCGGTCCTCCCGCTTGTAGGTCGTTCCGGGAACGGGACCGTTCTTGGTGTACTTGTCGCCGTAATCATACTCCAGCATGCCGTAATAGGCCAGTTTGTCCAGCAAAGCGTCGAAGGACGCGTCATCCGGCGTGTAATGCTTTTCGGCATTCCACTGGTGCAGGAGGGCATAGCTGCGGTGCTCGCGGACCTTCAGGAAGTTCTTCGGGAGCATGTCCAGCAGCAGGTCCAGGGCGGCCTCGCGGGTAACGGCATCCAGTTCGTCCTCGAAGATGCAGGCCAGACCCCAGTACTCCGGGTCTTCGGTGGTCATCTTGATCTTGCCCGGGACGCGGTCCGTGACGTGGCGGACGAATTTAATGAGTTTCGGGTTCGGGTTTTTGTCACCCTTGTGACGGGGGACAAATTTGGTGGACATTTCAGGCATATTATGTGGTTTTATTCTTGTTTCCAGGCTTTGACTTCGGCGAGCAGCCACCCGGCCAGGGCCTCCATGCCCTCACCGGTTTTGGCGCAGATGGGAATCACCTGCGCACGGGGATTGCGCAGGCGCACGTTCTCCCGGCATCTGTCGAGGTCGAAGTCGAAATACGGCAGCACGTCGGTCTTGTTGACGGCGACGAGGTCGCAGACGGAGAACATCAGGGGGTATTTCAGGGGCTTGTCGTCGCCTTCCGGAACGGACAGGATCATGGCATTGCGGACGGCACCTGTATCGAATTCGGCCGGGCAGACCAGGTTGCCGACATTCTCCAGGATGACGAGGTCCACGTCCGCCAGCTGCAGGTTGTCCAGGCCCTGGCGCGTCATTTCCGCATCGAGGTGGCACATGCCGCCGGTATGGAGCTGGATGGATTCCACCCCCGTCGCCTCCTTGATCTTGACGGCATCGACATCACTGTCGATGTCCGCCTCCATCACGGCGATGCGGATCTTGTCTTTCAACAGGTTGATGAGCCGGATGAGGGTCGTCGTCTTCCCGCTTCCGGGAGAGGACATCAGATTCAGCAGATAAACCCCCTTGCGTTTCAATTCCTCACGCAGCGCAGCGGCATCCTTTTCGTTCTCCGCAAAAACGCTTTTCTTGATTTCGATTACTTTCACTCCGTCCATGGCAGACCGTGAAAAGAGATGGGTTAGCGGTATTAGTCAGTGGTTACTATAAAAGTTCTGCAAGTTACGCTTTTTGCCGCACTCATCCAAATTTTGCCCGGATAAATGGATGACCCGGCTCGTGGAGCCGGGTCATCCATTCTTTCAAGACGCCGTTACTGTTTGATCAGGTTCTGCAGGGCGGCGCCGAAGATCAGGTAGGAAGTGTTGCCTGCGATCGTGCCTTCGTTCTGTCCCCAGAGGAATGGCCAGTCATCGTAGTTCTCGAAATGGTCCGGATGGCGGAACAGCACGCCCGGGGCCACGTTGCCGGGGATGAAGGAGAAGTCCGCGCGGTTGTTGCCATAGAACACCTCTTTCGGACGCGTGGCGCCGACGGCGGCCACCAGCGAATAGTTGTGGTACGGATGGCAGCCGAACATGTAACCGGCGGCCTTCAGGGCGTACTCGGGGCTGATGATGTCCGGGAAATACTGGCTCGCGAAGCTGGCGGTGGTGCCGAAACTGACCACACTGCCGCTGGAAGCCCAGTTGCCCAGGCCGATGGGCACGCCGTACGGGTTCTGGGTATCGAGGCTGTCGAGATAATGCTTGTACTCCTCGACATACGGACGCAAGCGCTCCTTGTAGGCGGCATCCAGGTACGGGATGGCGTCCAGGGCGGGCTGGATGGCGGAGTTGACCATACGGTCGAGCGCCGGCCAGATCTGCTCCTGGAAGTCGTCCAGATAGTGCTGTTCGCCGGTGGAGACGTAGAGTTGCAGGTTGGTGGACATGTTGCCGAAACCGCCGCGGCCGCGCATCCGGGCCGCCATCGGGTTCTTCTGGATCAGTTCGGTCCCCTCCTTCATCAGGCGCTTGGACTGGGTCAGCGCACGCTTGGACAGGTCGTCGTTGTAGCCGGCGAGCGCACGGCTGGCGGCGGCGAACATCGTGGCGGCCTGGAGGTCCAGGCCCGGGTTGCGGGTGGTGAAGGCCCACATGTCGTCCGGAGTTCCGCTGGACTTGCCGTCTGCGGATTTCTCGTACGGCTTCAGGCGCGGGTCGTAATGCAGGCCGTCCGTGATGGCCGCGGCATCGCCGAGGTGGTGGTAGTTGTCCAGGACGGAGTTGGACAGGGTCTGGGACATGTGGCCGATGATCTCGGCCTGGGCCACCAGGTTCAGCACGCCGTGCTCGATGTACTGCAGCACGTCAGGCACCCCATCCGGACGGTGCAGGTCCACGTAGCGCTGCTTCTCGCTGACGAAGGTCTCGTCACGCATCGGGCGGAAGCGCTCCCAGTCGGAAACCAGGTTGGACACCACGTTGATGTTGGAACCCGTCTCGATGTCGAAGTCGCCGGCGTCGAAATAGCCGCCCACGTTCAAGCCCGGGATGAGCTGGAGCGCCTTGAATTTGGTATCGATGACGCCCTGGCTGTGCAGGTCGAAGTGGTCGGTATTGGCGGGCGCCTGCAGGTAACCTTCCTTGAACGGTTCGCCGTGCCAGATGCGGTACGCCTCGTTGACCATCATGTGGTTCATGTGGATCGGGATCCAAACGTCGCTCGTGGCGTCCGTGATGCGGTCGTACACGTCGTCCCCGATCAGGAAGTCGTTGGTCTCGACGTCACCGTACTTCAGGAAATAGACGCCCGGCTCCTGCACGGAGGAGAAATCGAATTTCGCATAGTGGTACTTGTAGTAGTCGCCCCAGGAGCGCACGGGACCGGAGAAAGCGCGGACCCTGGAACCGTCCTCCTTCACCTTCCAGAGCTCCGCGGTCGGACGGACCTTGTCCTGCTTGTCCAGCTCGATCACGGCCACCTTCTGCTGTCCGGGCAGATAGCCCACCTGCGAGAAGCCCACGTTCGGCTCCCGGACCCAGCCGGCCACCGCATTCGGCTCCACCGTCCAGCTGAGCACCTTGCCGGTCTTGCCGGCCGGCAGCAGGCTGCGGAGGACGTACCAGCCATTCTGCGCCAGCAGGCGGCCGTCGAAGAGCATCAGCTCGGCATCCTCGGAGGTCACCTTGACCAGGCGCTGCGGATCGTCCGGGGCGGCGATCAGTTCGTGTCCGGTGCAGAGCGGGAGCGGGTCCACGAAGCGGCCCGTGCCGCGGTCATCGTAGGTCCGGTAGCCCTTGAACTGCTTGACTTTCTCCTCGTTGGGCCGCGTGGTGGTCAGGCTGGCGGAATAGCGCGGGAAGCGGTTCGCCTTGCCGTCCATCACATAGGCCTTGTTCCAATACTGCGAGGGCAGGAACTCCAGGTTGAAACCGGCGTCGCCCTCCAGTTCCGCGGGAACCGGCTTGTCCAGGTACACGTCGATGCGGACGGCTTTGCCCTCCGCCGTCACCAGGACGCGGGAGTCGAAATCATAGTCGGGATAGCGCAGCCCCACCTCGACGGTGCCGGCGGCGGGATCCACGTTCCGGAAGGTCGTCTGCGGGACGAGGTCCCACTGCTCCGGGGTGTTGCTGAGACGCACGGCGCCGCCCTGGACGGTGCGGACGCCATGATGGATCACCTCGATGCCGGAGTTCTTCTCGTCATTGAAGCCTCCGGAGAAGGTGTTGCTGTAAACCAGCACGTTGACGCCCTGACGCTCGAAATACTCGAGATCGTTCAGTTTGAGATCAGGCGCCGACGCAGGACCGCACGCCGCCAGACAAAGCAGCGCGAGGGCCGGAAGGATCATTTTCTTCATAAAGAATCGCTGAATATTAACTTAAATTGGTTGTGTCTTTTTACAAAGATAGCACATCCCGACGGTGCTCCTTTGCCGGATTCCGTCAAGTTATTGCAATTATCTTTCAGCTATCGCAGCTATTTCTCGAAATGCTGGTAATCCTTGGAACGGGTCCAGGCCCCTCCCCAGGAAAAGCCGTGCTCGCGGAAAAGCTTGTAACAAAGGTCTTCGCGGTCGATCTTGTGCGGGAAATCCTGCGTCCGGTCCACATAGGGCTCCCCTTCCGCCGGATGCACGGCGCCCCGGGTGTCGATGTATGGATTCTCCAGCGGATTGACGTCCACCGCCATCCCCATCGCGTGCCGCGAGAGTTTCTTCTGTCCGGGCACCGTGCGGTAATTGAAACAGGAGGTATTGTCCGCGCGCATCGAGTCCTCGTCCGAGCCGTCGAAATCGTCCACCAGCCGGATGCTGCGGATGGGATATTTCGCCAGGTAAAGCTCCCGGAAAATATCCAGCAGGTCCTGGGCGATGGCCGCATTGCAGACCATCTCCCCCATGTGAGGATTCCCGTCGAATCCGTAGTAGGCCAGCTGCAGGTAGCGCAGTTCGGCCAGTGCGACCGTCACGTTCTCCGGATAAGACTTCCCGCGCATCCGGGCCTCCACCTTCGGCGGGATGGTGTCGCACAGGAAAGCGGCCCGGAAATACGGTACGATCTCCTCGGCGGTATCCGTCAACGTTTCAGCAACGGGTGCGCCGAGGGCTTCATTCTCCGGCGTCTTCGGTCCCGCGCCGCAGCCGCACAACAAAGCCGGAAGCAGGAGGATGAGCGGCCTATGTTTCATATACTACTGATTCTGAGATTCTTCCAGTCGCACGATCGTCTCCATTATGAGCATCGTCCGCGCTTCCAGTTCCGCCGCGGCGGCGCGATCGCGGGCGTTGAAAATGTCCCGGTAGTCCTCCAGCTGGTGGCAGAGACGGTGCTCGTAGCGGTTCAGTTCGAACGACTGCACCTCCTTGCCGGGCAGGATCAGGTCCACCTTCGTGAAAAAGTTCGGCAGGCCGTGGACGCGGATGGCGCCCCGCTCGCCCTGGAAAAAGAAGCCACGCAGGCCGTCGGAATCCATGGATGCCGTACAGACCGCCACCATCCCGTTCCCGTAACTCAGCGTGGCTGCGCCGGAAGTTCCGATGGCGTTGCGTCCGCAGGCCGTGGCGGCATAATACACGCGGTCCGGACGGCCGAACAGGGCCAGCACGATATGCAGGCAATAGATATTGATGTCGCGCAGCGCGCCGCCCTCGTATTCCTGGGAGAACACCGGGATGTCCGCCCCGGCGAGATACTCGTCATAACGCCCGAAATGCTCGTCGTAATCCGCGTGGACCAGGCGCACCGGACCGATCTGCGGCAACAGTTCCCGGACCTTGAAGTAGTTCGGCAGGTGGATGTTGGAGATGGCCTCGAAGATGAACAGGTCCCGCTCCCGGGCCAGGCGGAACAAATCCGCCGCTTCGGCGACCGTGGAAGTGAAAGGCTTCTCGCACAGGACGTTGTGACCGGCGAGCAAGGCCTGCTTCGCCGCTTCGAAATGCAATGAATTGGGCAGGGCGACATATACGAAATCGATGTCCGGACGCGCGAGCATCTCTGCGTAGTCGGTATAGACGTCCGGGATGCCGTAACGGCCGGCTTTTTCGCGGCTGCGGCCGCAGATGGCGACGACTTCATAACCAGCGACGGTCTGCATCGCCTCGAGCATCTGGGGGACGATCCTTCCGGATCCGACAATGGCAACTCTGATCATGGTAACGGGTTCAATGGTTTTGTACAAATATACAAATCATTGTTCTCATAATCGTCGGAAAATGCTATTTTTGTAAATATGAGACTCCTGAAAACCCTTCTTCCCGCGGTGGCCGCCCTCTGCTGCCTGTCCGCCACGGCGCAGCCCGGCCGGCAGCCTGTCAACCCGAACGGCCCTTTCCGCGTCAAAATCGGCGAGTGCGCTCACGGGAGCGTTACCGTCACCCCTTCCGTCGATCCCGAAAAGGGCACGGAATTCCCGAAAGGGACCGTCCTGCACGTCCGCGCCACCGCCGACCCCGGCTATGCCTTCGAGTGCGGCTACAAGGCGCAGCGCGGGATGTTCGCCTTCTATACCGAATACCCCGACGCCACGTTCGACGTCATCGTGGACGGGGAGATCTCCGTAGGCGCCTCCTTCGTGAATCCCGCCGAACTGGAGGGCTACCGCTGCATCCCGGACATCGTCTATGCCCAACCCGGCGTGAAGCCGCTCAAATACGACGCATTCATCCCCGACGGTGCGAAGAGCCTGCCCGGTATCGTGATCATCCACGGCGGCGGCTGGCAGATGAACTGCGAAGACGTGATGAAGGGGCTCGCACGTGCGCTGGTCCGCGACGGGAAATATGTCGCGTTCAGCATCGACTACCGCTGGATCGGCACCCGTGACGGAGACGCCACGCCCAACACGATGAACCAACTGATCGAAGACTGCTACGGCGCCATCCTGCACATCCGGGAGCACGCCGCCGAGTACGGCCTCGACCCGGACCGCCTCGCCGTGACGGGCGACAGTGCCGGCGGACACCTGTGCGCCAGCGTCGCCACGATGGTGGAACGCATCGGTGACGGCGGCTTCGGCGTCCATCCGGGGGTCTTCGAATACCGGCCCACCTACCTGCCGGCCGGCATGAGCGCGAAACAGGCCCGCAAGGCCCTGCGCCGGAGCATCCGCGCCTGCGCGCCGAACTACGGCATCTTTTCCGCCAAGAGCATCGACCGCTTCGTACGCGACCTGGCAGGCGACGAAGCCCGTTCGGCCGTATCCCCGCTTGACAATATCCCGAAGGCTTCCAAGCGCAAGATCCCGCACTGGCTGAACCGCGGCACGGAAGACCGGACGGTGGACGATGCGTCCAACCGCGAATACACAGAGGCCCTGCGCGCCGCCGGACAGCGTGCCGAATACGTACTCGTGCCCGGAGCATCCCACGCTTACTACGACTGGAAGCCCGACAGCGCCACCAAGGAGACCTTCGAACGCTTCGGCCGCCCCTACGCCCGGCAGATGGAGGACTTCTTCAATACCGTTTTCTACAAATGAGATTTCTCGGAAACATCCTCTGGCTCCTCTTCGGAGGCCTGCTCGTCGCCGTCATCTACTGGCTCGTCGGGTTGCTGATGTGCATCACCATCGTCGGCATCCCCTTCGGCGTCCAGTTGTTCAAACTGGGCACCTACGCCCTGTGGCCGTTCGGACACGAACTGGTGAACGGTCCCGGCCAGCCGGGCTGCCTCTCCACGGTCATGAACCTGCTTTGGATCCTGCTGGGCTGGTGGGAGATCGCCGCCATCCACCTGATCTGCGGACTCATCCTCTGCATCACCGTCATCGGCATCCCGTGGGGCCTGCAGCACTTCAAGATGGCGCTTTCGGCCATCTTCCCCTTCGGCAAAGAAATCCGCTAAAAATATGCTGAAAATCGGAGACAGAATGCCGTCTTTCGAGGTCATCGACCAGGACGGGAATCCGGTGAAGTCGGAGGACTTCATCGGCAAGGGCCGCAAGACCATCATCTACTTCTACCCCAAGGACAACACCTCCGGCTGCACGGCGGAGGCCTGCTCGTTCCGGGACAATTACGCGGAACTGAGCGCCGCCGGCTACAACGTGGTGGGCGTGAGCAAGGACAGCGCCAAGTCGCACACCGGCTTCCGGGCGAAGTACGAACTCCCCTTCCGCCTGCTGGCGGACACCAGCACGCAGATGCTGCAGGACTTCGGCGCCTGGGGCGAGAAGAAAATGTACGGGAAAAGCACGATGGGCACGCTCCGCCGCACCTTCATCTTCGACGAGGACGGCATCCTGGAGCGCATCATCGAAAAGGTGGACACCAAGAACGCAGCCACGCAGATCCTGGAGGGATAAGATGCTCACGGGCCCCCGCATCATCTTCCATATCGACGTGAATTCCGCCTTCCTCAGCTGGACGGCGGTGAAGATGGTGCGCGAAGGTCAGCCCGACATCCGCCTGGTCCCGTCGGTGGTCTCCGGCGACCCGTCCGACCGCCGGAGCATCGTCACGGCCGCGTCCATCCCCGCCAAGAAGATGGGCATCAAGGTGGCCGCGCCGGTTTCGATGGCGCTCCGCACCTGCCCGCAACTGGTCATCGTTCGCGGCGACTGGCCGTGGTACAAGCAGTGCTCCGAGGGCTTCATCGCCATCTGCAGGTCCTATTCGCCTGTCCTTCAGCAGTTTTCCATCGACGAGTGCTTCATCGACATGAGCCTGCGCTGCAGCCCGGACAACGCCGTGGAGACGGCCGCCCGGCTGAAGGACGAGATCCGCGACCGGCTGGGCTTCACCGTAAACGTGGGCGTGGGTTCCAACAAGCTGCTGGCCAAGATGGCTTCCGACTTCGAGAAGCCGGACAAGGTGCACACCCTCTGGGAAAGCGAGGTGCAGGCGAAGATGTGGCCGCTGCCGGTACGCGACCTGCTCTGGGTAGGAAAGAGGACCGAGGAAAGGCTGACCGCCTGCGGCATCCGGACCATCGGCGACCTGGCCCGGGTGGGTACGGAAGCGCTCACGCAGATGGTCGGCCGGAAGTTCGCGCTGCAACTGCACGAAAACGCCAACGGCCGGGACGCCTCGCCGGTGGAGACCGAGGTGGCGGAGGCCAAGAGCTACAGCGCGGAACGGACTTTCAAGGAGGACCTCGTGGATCCCAAGGACATCGACCGTGCTTTGTTCAACGTGGCCTGCATCGTGGCGCACCGCATCCGGCGGGACGCCTTCCGGGCCTCTTCCGTGTCGATGTTCATCAAATACAAGGACTTCTCCGTGGTGCAGAAGCAGCGCCAGGTCGAGCAGCCCACGGACGTGACCGCCGTCATCCTGAACGAAGCCCGGCACATGCTCGCCGAGGTCTGGGACGGCGTGACGCCGCTCCGGCAGGTGGGACTGGGCGTTTCGAAACTCACCCACGAATCGGCCGAGCAGATGTCGCTATTCGAGGACCCGAAGATGGAGTACTACCGCGAATGGGACCGGCAGTATGACGAACGGCGCGCCCGGGCGGAAGACGCCCGCCTGCTGGCGTATGAACGGAAGAAGAAAACGGAGGCGTTATGAGGACCTACATCGCCATCGACCTGAAGTCCTTCTACGCATCCGTGGAATGCGTGGAACGGGGGCTGGACGCCCTCTCGGTCCATCTGGTGGTGGCCGACCCGTCCCGCACGCAGAAGACCATCTGCCTGGCCGTCTCCCCTTCCCTGAAGGCATACGGCATCCCCGGCCGCGCCCGGCTGTTCGAAGTCGTGCAGGCCGTCTCGAAGATCAACGCCCAACGCCGCCGCAGCGCCCCCGGAAGGCGTTTCCGGGGCAAATCCTACGACAGCCGGGCGCTGCAGGCGGACCCGTCCCTCGAACTGGACTACATCGTCGCCCCGCCGCAGATGGCGCATTATATGGAGGTCAGCGGCCGCATCTACGGTATCTACTTGCGTTATATCGCCCCGGAGGACATCCACGTCTATTCCATCGACGAGGTGTTCATCGACGCCACCGACTACCTCAAGGCCTACAAACTCTCCGCGCACGACTTCGCGCGCAAGCTCATCCGGGAGGTGCTCGCCGAGACGGGCATCACGGCCACGGCGGGGATCGGCCCCAACCTGTACCTGTGCAAGATTGCGATGGACATCGAAGCGAAGCACAGCCCGGCCGATGCCGACGGGGTGCGCATCGCGGAACTGGACGAGATGAGCTACCGGCGGAAATACTGGACGCACCGGCCGCTCACGGACTTCTGGCGGGTCGGACACGGCATCGCCGCCCGGCTGGAGGCGGCGGGACTGTACACGATGGGCGACATCGCCCGCTGCTCCATCGGAAAGCCCTGGGAACGCTACAACGAGGACGTGCTCTACAAGATCTTCGGGGTCAACGCCGAACTGCTCATCGACCACGCCTGGGGCTGGGAATCCTGCACGATGGCGGACATCAAGGCCTACAAGCCGGCGAGCAACAGCCTCTCGAGCGGACAGGTGCTGATGGAGCCGTACAGTTTCGCCAAGGCCCGGGTCGTCGTGCTGGAGATGGCCCAGCAACTGGTGCTGGACCTGGTGGACAAGCATCTGCTCACGGACCAGATCGTCCTGAGTGTCGGCTATGACGCGGCTTCGCTCGACGGGCCGGAGTTCCGGGGAAACGTCGCCCGCGACTGGTACGGCCGCGCCGTCCCGAAGCCCGCCCACGGCTCCATAAACCTTCCCCGCCAGACCTCATCCACCCGCATCATCTCGGAGGCGGTGACGGAACTGTTCGACCGCATCGTGGACCCGGCGCTGCTCGTCCGCAGGATGTACGTCGTGGCCGCCCGGGTCGTAGATGAATCCCGGGCGCGCGCGGTCCAGTTGGACCTCTTCGAAGAGCCTGATTTCGAGAATGATACGCGCGAACGGAACCGGCAAGAAGCCATCCTGGAGATCCGCCGCAAATTCGGCAAAAACGCCATCCTGACGGGGACGAACTTTGACGAAGGCGCCACCGGACGTCAACGAAACGAACAGATCGGAGGACACAAGGCATGAACGGATTCGACCACAGATACGACGACATCATCGCTCTCCCCCATCCCGACCCGCAACGGCATCCCCGGATGCCTCGCGCCGAACGGGCGGCCCAGTTCGCCCCCTTCGCCGCCCTCACGGGCTTCGAGGGCGTCATCGAAGAAACCGCCGAACGGCACCTGGCCGATCAGCCGGACATGTATGCTCCGGACGAGGATTCCCTCTGAAGGGACTTAGTACTGCATGGGCAGCTCGCTCTCGGACAGGGCGTGCAAACCGTTGGAAGCGATGACCTTCTCCGCCTCCTCGGTCTGGTCCGTACGGAAGATGAGGATTCCCCGTCCCTCGATGACGAAGGCATACATATAGCTAATCCCCACCCCCGCTTCGCTGAAGCGGGCGACCACGTCGGCGGCGCCGCCGGGCCGGTTGTCCAGCTCGACGGCGAAGACGTGGGAAATGGTCACGGCCACGCCCGCCTCCTTGAGTTCCAGGCAGGCGCGTTCGGGCTCGTTGCAGATGATGCGGTAGATGCCATAGTCCGCCGTATCGGCGAGGGTGCTGGCAATGATCTGGATCCGGGAGCGCTTGATCAGTTCCAGCACCTTCTGCAGCGTGCCGGACTGGTTCTCGATAAAGATGGAAACTTGTCTGATGGTCATATCAATTCGGAAACAGTCGTGTCAAATCAGAATAACTTTCGCAGATCCCGCACGCGGACGGCCTTCTTCTCGTCGCTGACGGGCAAGGTACCCTTGGGCACGAGACGGACCCTCGGGGTAACCAGGATCTCGTCCCGGAGCTGGCGCGTGATTTCATGCTCCAGCCGCTTCAGGGTGGCATAATCATCGGTAAAGACGTTGTTGACCTCGACATCGACGCTCATGATGTCGCCCTCACCCTCGCGGGTCTCGAGGGTGATGAGGTAGTCGGTGCCGATCTCCTTGAACTGAAGCAGGATCTTCTCGATCTGGATGGGGAAGATGTTGACGCCCTTCAGGATGATCATGTCGTCGCTGCGGCCCTGCAGGCGGGCCAGACGCACGTGGTGGCGGCCGCAGGGGCAGTCGCCGGGCAGGATCCGGGTCAGGTCACGCGTACGGTAGCGCAGCAGGGGCATCGCCTCGCGGCGCAGCGTCGTGAGGACCAGTTCGCCCAGCTGCCCGTCGGGCACCCGCTCCAAGGTGACCGGATCCACGATCTCCACGATGAAGTAGTCCTCCCAGATGTGGAGGCCGTTCTGTTCCTGGCACTCGAAAGCGACGCCCGGGCCCATCATCTCGGAGATACCGTAGGAATTGTAGGCCTTGACGCCCAGGTTCTCCTCGATGCGGCGGCGCTGCTCCTCGCTGTGCGGTTCCGCGCCGATGCACAGCACGCGCAGTTTCGTGTCGCGGCGCGGGTCCACCCCCTGCTCGTTCATCACCTCGAAAATCCGGGAGGCATAACTGGGAATCGCGTGGAGCACGCTCGTGCCGAAATCCCGGATAAACTTGATCTGCCGGAGCGTATTGCCGGCGGCGGCAGGAACCGTAAGCATGCCGACGCGCTCCGCACCGTACTGGAAACCCAGTCCGGCGGTGAACATACCGTATCCGGCGGAATTCTGGAACACGTCGTCCGGACGCGCACCTACCATCCAGAGGCATCTCGCCACGGCTTCCGCCCAGGCGTCCAGGTCGGACTGCGTGTGCAGGACCACGGTCGGATTGCCCGTCGTACCGGAGGAGGAATGCAGCCGCACGCAGTCACGCAGAGGGACGCTCGCGAAGCCGAAAGGATAATGATCGCGCAGGTCGTCTTTCGTCGTGAAAGGGAGCTTGGTCACATCGTCCACCGACTTGATATCCTCGGGCCTTATGCCAAGTTCCGCGAATTTATCGCGATAGAACGGGACCTGCGCACAACGGCGCACCGTCTGCTGTAAACGTTCGGACTGGAGGGCGCGAAGGCCCTCGACGGAAAGTGTCTCCAGTTCGGGCTGGAAGTAGGGAGAAGAAGAATCAGGAGTTTTCATTATTCTTTTTTCAGGCGGCCGATGGCATGTTCCAGGCTCTCGGTCGGTTCGATGATATTGTAGTCTTTCCAGAAATCGGGATCGGCATAGACCTGCGTCTTGTCGGCCAGCGCGTCATTGGTGCGGAAACTTTCGGAGCGCTCGATGGGGGCCACGTCGGCCCGGTCGAAGCGGTTCGTGACCACCATTTCGGCGATGGCGGTAAATTCGGTGTTGAGCAGCCGGCGCCGCGCATCGCAGTTAAAGCGGAACACGGTGCGCACATAGCTCAGACGCGACTTGTCTCCCTCCCGCTTATAATTGAGCAGCAAGGACATCTCCTTGGGACGGAAGCGGATGTCGGAGGGTTTCTTGACCAGCATCACGCGCGTAGCCTTGTCGGGGTCGGACATGTCCAGGGAGAGTTCGATGCGCGAAAAAGCCATCGTCTCCTGGTCGATATAGATCGTGCCGTTATGCAGGGCATAATCCAGGGTCTTCGCCGGAATCAGGCGGATGACGAACTGCCGGCGGTCGTCGAGCATCACGGGATCGCCCATCTCCAGACGGTAATTCTCCAGGTCTTCCTCGTTCAGGATGAGGACGCGGTTCTTGACCAGGTCGAGTTCCACGGACTGCGTGGGACCGCCGACCACCTTCACCGCCAGGGTGTCGGAACGGCGGGGACTGGTGAGCAGGCGACTCTTCTCCACGGCCGTCCGGTCACGGCCCCAGAGCGTGCGGAAGGAGGTCTTGTACATCTTGGTAACCGCCTCGGAGACATAGATGAAACGGTTGCGCTTCTGGGCCGTCTCACGGTAGAAACACTCGAAGAGTTCCGGTTCCGACGGACAGTTGTCCTGGATCTTATAGATCGCCTCGCGCAGGAGGGTCAGCGGATCTCCCGAAACCACCTGGGCGGCTTCCAGGGTGTATTCACCGCGCGTCAGGCTGACGCGCATCTCGCGCTCCCGGTCGGCGGGGACCGTCAGCACCTTGTAACCCAACAGGGAAAAGGCGACGAAACGCGGCACGACGTCGGACTTGATCACGAAGGTTCCGTCCTGGTTGGTGACGGTGGCGAAATTGGTCCCGGGCAGGGTCACGGAAACATATGGCAGGGCCTTCCCGTTGGCGGCATCCCGCACGCTCCCCCGTATGGAGAAACGCAGCGAATCAGTCTGCGCGAAAGCGACAGGACCGGCCAGCAGGAACAAAAGAAAAACAAATCGGATTATAGACTTCACGGCAATACAGGTTTATTGCACGAAAGATAATCAAAAAAATTAAAATCCCTATCTTTGCGAAGCAAAAGCTCGTATAAATGTCCCTTAAACCACCCCGCCGCATCCTCATCGCACCCGATTCGTACAAAGGATGCCTCAGCGCAGCAGAAGTCGCCGGAGCCATGGCCCGGGCCGTCCGCCGCGCCCTGCCGCATTGCGAGGCGGTGGAACTGCCCGTCGCGGACGGGGGCGAAGGATTCCCGGACGCACTGCTTGCTTCCTGCGGCGGAAAGCGCTTCCTGCGGACCGTATCCGACCCGCTCGGGCGGCCGGTCGAAGCCGCTTACTGCATCTTGACGGACGGGACGGCCGTCATCGGGACGGCGGCGGCCAGCGGACTCCCCCTGCTTTCGAAAGATGAACGCGACCCCTTGATTACCAGTAGTTTCGGAACGGGTGAACTGATCCGGGACGCCATCGGAGACGGCTGCCGGAACATTCTGGTCGGCCTGGGCGGGAGCGCCACGCACGATGCCGGCACAGGCCTGCTGTCCGCCCTCGGCTTCCGCTTCCTGGATGTGGATGGACGGGCCCTGAAAGGCTGCGGCGCCAACCTGGACCGCATCCGGCGGATCGACCGCAGTGCCGTCCTCCCCGCTTTGAAAGAGGTCCGCTTCACCGCCGCCTGCGACGTGCAGACGGTTATTTGCGGCCCGGGCGGTGCTGCGGAAGTCTTCGCGCCGCAAAAAGGGGCGGATCCCGGAACCGTGCACCAATTGGATGAAGGGACCGCCCGCTTCGCCGCCCTGATCCTGGCGGAAAGCGGCATCGACCTCCGCACCCTTCCGGGTTCGGGCGCCGCCGGCGGAATCGGCGGAGCGCTGGCCGCCCTGCTGGGGGCCAGGCTGGTGAGCGGCGTCGACCTGGTGCTGGACGCCGCGGGATTCGACGCCCTACTGCAAAACGCCGACCTCGTCCTGACCGGAGAAGGCCGCATCGACGCCCAGTCCGGTGCCGGGAAGGCGGTCTGGGGCGTCCTGCAAAGGGCGCGGCGTGCCGGTGTTCCCGTCATCGCCATCGGCGGACGCGTCACCGCGGATGCGGGAGCCCTCCCCTTTGCCGGCTGCTTCGCCCTCGCGGACGAAAACGTGCCCGACCAGGTCGCAATGCAGCCGGAGCGGGCCCGGAATCGCATCGCCGACCTGGTCGGACAAATCCTTCTGTCAGAATCGTTTACTGGATAAACGCGGAGAAGTACCCGGGGAAGAAGACGTTCGTGATCAGGTAGCCGATCACCGTGGACACCGTCACGCTGATCAGGCCCGGCATCATGAAACTGTGGTTCAGCAGGTACTTGCCGATCACCGTCGTTCCGGAACGGTCGAAGTTCACCGTCGCGATATCCGAAGGATAGTTCGGGATGAAGAAATAGCCATAGACGCTCGGGAGCACGCCCAGCAGCACCGGACCCGCGATACCCAGTTCATAGGCCAGCGGCAGCATCGCCACGACCACGGCGCCCTGGCTGTTGATCAGCACGGAAACCAGGAAGAACACGAACGCGATGGACCAGGGATAGTTCGTCACGAGGTCGGCCAGCATCACCTTCATCTCGTCGAGGTAGTTGCCGAAATAGGTGTCGGCCAGCCAGGCGATGCCGTAGATGGCCACGACGGCCACCATGCCGGACTGCCATACGGCGCCGCCCACGGCCTTCTTGGGTTTCGCCTTGCAGAACATGATGTTGCAGGCGGCCGCCGTAAGCATGATGATCTGGATGATGATGTTCATCTTCGGCAGGCTGATGGCCTCAGCAAGCGTACGGCCGTCCTGCACGTGGATCATCTGGCAGAAGGCGAAGAGCACGATGACGAGCAGCGCGAACAGGAAGATGAACACCGAAGCCTTGGCTTCCCGGGTGATGGCCCGATCCAGCGTGGTGGCGCTGTTGCCGTACATATACTGATAGAGTTCGGGGTCCGCCTTGCGCTTCTGGAACTCCGGATCCTTGTCCAGGTCCTTGCCCCGCTTGAAGGAGGCCGCGGCGGCGCACATCAGGCCGCAGAGACAGGCCGGGATCGTGACCATGAGCACCTGCGGGATGGAAACCATGTAGCCATTGGCGTTGGAAATCGTCACGAAAGCCACCACGGCGGCGGCGATCGGCGAGCAGGTGATTCCCACCTGCGAGGCGATGGAAGCCACGCCACAGGGCCGCTCGGGACGGATGTTCTTCTTGAGCGCGATGTCGCAGATGATCGGCATGATCGTATAGACCACGTGGCCGGTACCCACCAGGACCGTCAGGAAGAAAGTCACCAGCGGACCCAGGAAGGTGATGTGGTCGGGATGCTTCCTGAGCATCCGTTCCGCCACCTGGATCATCCAGTCCATACCGCCCGATGCCTGGAGGGTACCCGCGCAGGTCACGGCGGCGATGATGATGTAGATGACGTCCGTGGGGGGCGTTCCGGGCTTGAGCCCGAAGCCGAAGACCAGGATGGCAAGGCCGATACCGGAAATGGCGCCGAGCGCCAGGCTGCCGTACCGTGAGCCGACGTAAAGAGCGGCCAGCACGATCAGCAACTCGATGATCATTACAAGGGACATGGTTTATGTAGTTTCAGTATTATCCTTACTTATTGCAAAGATAATGGTTTTATTCGTATTTTTGCGCCGCGTTAGTTAGGACTGCATGCAATATTTAGGAGAAATCATCTCTTTATTCGTCGCCGTGCTCTGGACGGCGACCGCCTTGTTTGCCAACGAAGCGAGCCGGCGGATCGGTGCGATGAGCACCAATCTTTTCCGCATGGTCCTTTCCACCATCCTGCTCGCCGGTCTGCTGTGGATCGTCATCGGGTATCCCTATCCGGCCTTTGCAGACGGCAGGACCTGGTTCTGGATGGCCCTCTCCGCCCTGGTGGGTTACGTTTTCGGAGATTTCTGCCTATTCAATTCCTACGTCGTGATCGGCGCCCGCTTCGGGCAGCTTTTCATGACGCTGGCGCCCGTGTTCGCCGCATTCGCGGGCTGGGCGCTGCTCGGCGAGACGCTTTCCTGGCGCTCCTGGCTGGCGATGGCCGTCACCCTCTCCGGTATCGCCATCTCCATCCTGAGCCGCTCGGGCGACGGACACAAACTCGCGCTGAAACTGCCCCTCAAGGGCGTGCTGCTCGGCATCGGCGCCGGGATGGGACAGGGCGTGGGCCTCGTGCTCAGCAAGATCGGCCTGCAGCACTATGCAGCAGCGCTCCCGGCAGACGCCCCCGCCGCCTTCAGTTGGGCGATGCCCTTCGCCGCCACGATGATCCGTTCGCTGACGGGGATGGCCGGATTCTTCGTGTGGATGGCGCTGCTCGGCCAGCTCCCGCAACTGCGCGCCGCGGTGCACGACCGGGGCGGCATGAAATTCACCGCCCTCACCACCCTGTTCGGCCCCTTCGTCGGCGTTTCCCTCTCGCTGATGGCCGTCCAGTACGCCCGCGCCGGCATCGCCTCCACCCTGATGGCTCTCACCCCGGTGCTCATCATCCTCCCTTACGCGCTGATCTACAAGCAAAAAATCACGCCGAAGGAAATCCTCGGCGTGTGCGTATCGATGACCGGCGTGGCCCTGTTCTTCCTGCTGTAGACCGTTCCTGCGGGTGCTGGTCTGTTTCACTGCGCCCGGTTTTTCCCGCCGTCTGTCCCTGCGCGTTCGCGGGCGGCTACGACTTGTCGGGGCAACCGCCCGCCTCATTGCATCCGGTCATCGGCGCCAGGGGCCACTGCCGGCTATTTCGCCCCGGGCAACTGTATTTTCCTGCTGCCAGGGGCGAATACCGGCCCTTTTGCCCTCGGCAAATGCAAAAAAGAAAGATCGGGGGAAACTGCCATATTCTGGCATCGAGAAGCGATATCTTTGCAGCGTGACCAAAACAATCAATGTCATGAAACTTAAGTTGTTATTTATTCGGAAGCGCTGCAGGCCTTTGAACAGGCGGGGGTATCCGAGACCCTGCTCGCAAAAATCCTGGATTGCTCCCGCTTCACCCTCCGGCGGCTCCGCGACGGCAAGTCTTCCCCGACCCCGTCGATGGACGCCACCATCCTTGGCCTATATTCCAATTACCTGCTGCTGAAGAAGTCGAACCTTCTGTTTCGCTGCCGATTCCATTCGGGCTACGACCCGTTCTACTGCTTCCCCAATCCGCTTCAGGAAGAAGATTATTAACTGAGAATGAATATGTTAAGAGGATTTAAAAGAGTGACCTGCCCCTACTGCGGGCACAGCTTCCTGGCGGCCGACATAGAAGACAACGCCACCGTCGCCGAACTGCCCATCCACTGCCCCAAATGCGGCAGGATTGTCAAAACGAATTGGTTGTTGAACCTTCTGAGTCGGCTTTTCGGCTAAGAATTTCAAGAAAACTGAATAGTGTATCCCGACCCTTGTGGGGATAAAATATTATCCCTATATTTGTAGCACTGAACTGTTAAACTTAATACTATGCCAACTTTATTGTTTATTTTCGGACTGCGGTTTTATTTCTATTCAGAAGAGCATTTGCCCATTCACATCCACGTACAGAATGGGGATGGGAAAGCAAAAATAGACGTTGAAACCTGCATGGTTTTGGAGAATAGAGGGATAAAACCAAAAGACTTGAAAAGGGCGACAGATGCTGTTCTTTTATACAAGGAAGAAATCATCAATGCCTGGAATGAATACTTTGACGAGTAATATGGATCGAATAATAAAGGTTTGGTTTGAATCCGAGAGGATTTATATCGGGACTGACTCCGGAAAGAAATTCAGCCGGCCGCTTCAGGCATTTCCCCTTCTGCTGGATGCCACTCCGGAGCAGCGGGCGCTCTATGAGATCGGCCTTGAAGGAGACGATATCCGCTGGGAGGAACTTGACGAGGATATCCATATCAGCAGCTTTTACGAAACAGCAGAGCCGGATCCGGGCAATGAGATCGCGGCCATCTTCAAACGCTTTCCGCAACTCAACGTTTCGGAAATGGCCCGATACATCGGCATCAACAAAAGCCTGCTGGCACGCTACATCTACGGCGTCAAGCGCCCTTCCCCGCAACGCCGGGAACAAATTATCTCCGCCATCCGTACCCTGGGGCAGGAAATGGCGGAGATATAGAGCTCTGACAGGTCTACCTTGCAGGCTGCACTGGCCCTTCCTTTTTTGGCGATTAAGAAGACAGACACGGAATCGAGCCTAGAATACTTGGTTGACTCTTGTCGCACCAATTAATATGGGCCACGGACTATCGCAAGCATAGCGACACCGCCGAAGTCCCTCGGCATAGGCGTTCACTTCTAGCGGCGTCGCAGCACGATCCGGGTAATCTCCGGGACCGCGCAGAGGCGGGCCGGGAAGATGGTCTCGCCCAGGCCGATGTTCACGTAAAGATACTGTTCCTGCTCCCTGTACAGGCCGCGGTTGTGCGGGTAGATCAGGCTGCTCGGCGTCCAAAGGCCGAAGAGGGACACCTGAGCGGCGTGGGTGTGGCCGCTGAGCGTCAGCGGGATGTCCTCCTTCCCCACCACGTCGCGCTCCCAGTGCGTCGGGTCGTGGCTCAGCAGGATGCGCCAGAAGCCTTCCGTCCCCGCCATCGCCCCGGCCAGGTCGCCCGTCGAGGGAAACGCCGGCGAGGTGCTGATGTTCTCCACGCCCACGACGGCCAAGGTGTCGCCGCCCCGGGCGATTTTCCGGTTCTCGTTCAGCAGCAGGTCCCAGCCCAACGCGCGTTCACGGTCTTCCACCAGCGCGAGGGAATCGAGGTTCGCATGCCGCCGGGCGCCGGGCATATAGGGACAGTAGTCGTGGTTGCCCAGTATGGCAAGCACCCCGTCCGGCGCGTGGAGGCGTGACAGCGCGGGACCGGTTTTCAGCAACTCGACCGGACCGATCGTAACCAGGTCGCCGGTGAAAACGATCAGGTCCGCCCCGAGGGCGTTCACCTTGTCCACGGCACGCTCCAGCGAGCGCACGCGGTAGCGGAACGAGCGGGAATGGATGTCGGACAACTGTACGAGCGTGTAGCCGTCAAATGCCGCCGGAAGCGTCTCGGAGGCGATTTCTACCGTCCGCACCCGGTAGCAGTTGCGCTCGATCAGCACGCCGTAAAGCAGCAGCATCGGCGGGAGGATCAGCGACAGCAGGCCCCAGCGGAAGCAGCGCCAGAAAGTCAGGCGGAACAGCAGGGCGAGCACCCCGGCCACGAGGGCGTTCAGTACCAGCAGGGCCAGGGCCGCAACCAGCAGGATGGCCAGGACGGATACGCCTTCGGTATACATCAGTTATCCAGGCAGCCGTCCATCAGCGACTCGATCAGGTCCTTGTCCAGGTGCTGGCCGATGAAGACGATCTTGTTCATCCGGTCGCCGAATTCCGGGTCCCAGTCGCGGCGGAGCTTGGCGTCGCGCGCCATCAGTTCACGGAGCTCGTCCTGGGGCATGGTCGCGAACCAGAGCCCGGCGTCCTTGAGGTTCTTCTGTTTGCCGGAAGTCTCGAAGAGGAAGCACTTGTCCGGGTCGGCACTGAAGTAGCAGAGGCCCTTCGCACGGATGATCTCCTTGGGCCACTTCCTCGCCACCATATAGTCGAACTTGTTGATATCCAGCGCGGGACGGGCGTAGTAAACATAGGTCCCGATGCCGTATTCCTCGGCCTCCCCCTCTTCGTGATCGTGATCGTGGTGGTGATCGTCCCCTTCGATCTCGGCGATCCAGGCGGCGGAAGTGGCCGTCCGGTCGAAGTCGAACAGGCCGGTGTGGAGGATCTTGTCCAGATCGATGTCGCCGTAGTCGCAGGTCAGGATCTCCGCCTTTGGCTGCAGGGCGCGGACGATGCTCCGCACGCGGCCGAGTTCCTCGGGCGTAACCTCGGAGGCCTTGTTGATCAGCACGATGTTGCAGAACTCGATCTGCTCGATCACGAGGTTCTCCAGATCCTCTTCGTCGATGTCTTCACGCTGCAGGGCCTCGCCGCAGGCGAACTCGTCCTTCATCCGCAGGGCGTCCACCACCGTGACGATGCAGTCCAGTTTCGGCACGGCCACGCCCGGATAAGACGGACGGGAGAGCTGCGGATAGGAGTTGATGGTCTGCGCGATGGGCGCCGGCTCGCAGATGCCGCTCGCCTCGATGGCGATGTAGTCGAAGCGCTTCATCCGCGAGATTTCCTCCAGCTGGGCGATGAGGTCCATCTTGAGGGTGCAGCAGATGCAGCCATTCTGCAGGGCGATGAGGCTGTCGTCGGTCTGGCCCACGACGCCGCCCTTCTCGATGAGGTCGGCGTCGATGTTGACCTCGCCCAGGTCGTTGACGATCACCGCGAACTTGATGCCGCGGCGGTTGGAAAGTATGCGGTTCAGGAGTGTGGTTTTCCCGCTTCCGAGGTAGCCGGTGAGCAACAGGACCGGCAGGTCCTTGTTTTCCAGATTCAGGTTCATTTCAAACTCGTTTTAGCGGATGCAAAGGTAATCATTTTCATGCTATCTTTGCAGTATGGAAGGCAGGAAATGCATCGAAGTGGTGGCGGCCGTGATCCGGCGCGGGGACAGGATCTTCGCGACGCAGCGCGGCTATGGCGACTGGAAGGACTGGTGGGAGTTTCCGGGCGGTAAGATGGAACCCGGCGAGACGCCGCAGGCGGCCCTGGAGCGAGAAATCCGCGAAGAACTGGATGCGGAAATCCGCGTGGGCGGACTGCTGAAGACGGTCGAATGGGACTATCCCGCCTTCCACCTCACGCTGCACTGCTACTGGTGCTCCCCCGCCTCGGACGAACTGCATCTGCTGGAGCACGAAGCCGCCCGCTGGCTCTCCGCCGGCGAACTCTCCTCCGTCCGCTGGCTCCCCGCCGACGAACAGCTCCTTCCGCTTATCGCTGCGGCCCTTTCCCCTCGCTAGTTTAACAGCCGGAAGCAGGTTGCCGGGGCAGTTCGGAGCGATGCGACGCAGGGGGCTGGGGGGAACGCCCCCCAGTCATAGCAGTAGCGGTATCGGAACAAAAATGCCGACCATTTAGGTCGGCATTTTTGTGGAGATGGGCGGAGTCGAACCGCCGTCCAAACAAAGTCCCAGGTAGCTTTCTACACGCTTATCCTTTCTTTGATTGTCGGCCCGCGGCTGCCGGAAGGCAGGCCACCGGGGGCTTATCCTCTGAAATCTTAGCGGGTCCTAGAGGCGTCTGCCCCGCGCATCCGGTTTTGATGATACCCCTGGATCCAGACTGAACCGGCCTAAAGCTGGAGGGATATACGTCGTTCCGCAGCCTAGGCGGAATCGATTAATGCTCAATCTCTGAGAGATTAGCAAGCGTATGAATAGTTGTAGTTGCCAGTTATGGCTTGAAGGCTGGGATTAACGGGCCAGTCTCCTACGCCCGACGTGCTTACCATCCGAAATCAGTGCTGTCAAAACCAGAACATCCCCGAATGATCGTTGAAGTCTTTCAAAGTCCCGGTTCGGTGCAGTCGTAGGTCTCCACGGGACCCCCGTACTTGAAAACGAAGGTGCGGCTTTCGGACCTGACGCGGACGTGGATCTCATATCCGCCGTCCTTGCCAAAGACGATGCTCGCCTCCCCGTCTCCCACCGGATAATACTGCATCGGCTTCGAAACGTCGGGACGGATCCCGACATACGAACCCGCGATGCTGTTGTCCGGCTGCATCTCGCCGTAGTTGTATGTAAAGGTGGTCTCGCTCCCCGTACTTCCCCGGTAGGTCCCGTCCGGGAGGCCGAGGCCTTCCGCAGCGGGGGCGTTCAGCTGCAGGTTGAGCACCGCGCCGGAAGACACGAGAGCGAGGTCTTCGTCCGTCCTCCCCTGCGCCAGCGACAAGCGGTAGTAGCCCACCGAGCCGGGTCCGTCCGTCCCCAGGAAGTAGGCGGCAGCCCATTCCGCGTCATACTCGGCACGCGGGACGAGCATCTCTTTCGAGCACGCCGACACGGCCAGCAGGGCGGCGACAGCCACCATTAACCTTCCAAGGATTCTTTTCATACACCCGTTAGATGCAAAACGGACTGCAAAGATTGCATAATATTTTTAAAAAATCGAATAATTTGGCTGAGAAACGAAAAAGTCCTATCTTTGCAACCCTCAACGAACAACAAGAACAGGGAGATTAGCTCAGTTGGTTCAGAGCACATGCCTTACAAGCATGGGGTCACTGGTTCGAACCCAGTATCTCCCACCAGAACGGTCAGACATGGCCGTTCTTTTTTATTTGTCAGGCAGGCTGCCAAATAATCAATAGACCCGGAAGCGGCGGACCTTGCCGCGGCGCCAGACGATGTCCACCGTCTTCCCGCCGCGGGTACGCAGCCCCGTCACGCGACCGTCCGGCCAGGCGGCCGGCAGAGCGGGCAACGGCGTCACGCTGCCGTCGGCGTCCGACCGCAGCAGCATCTCCGCCACGCCGGCGCAAGCTCCGAAATTGCCGTCGATCTGGAACGGCGGATGCGCGTCCAGCAGGTTGGGATAGGTTCCTCCCCCGCCCTGGTAGTCCGGCTCGTCGCGCCGGGAGTCGGGGCTCACGTAGCGCAGGATGCGCCGGTACATCCGGTAGGCGTTCTCCGCGTCTCCCAAGCGGGCGTAGAGGCCGATCCGCCAGCCGCAGCTCCAGCCGGTCGTTTCGAAACCCTTGATTTCCAATGTCTTCTTGGCGGCGTCCGCCAACTTCCCTTCTATGATCTGATGCCCCGGATACACGCCGATCAGATGCGACTGGTGGCGGTGCTCCGGCTCCTGGTCCGCCCAGTCATAATACCATTCCTGCAGGTTTCCGGCCGCCCCCACTTGATAGGGATGCAGACGGGCCAGCGCTGCTTCCACCTCGGCCGCGAAGGCATCGTCCACGCCCAGTTCGCGCGCCGCTGCCATGGCATCCGTCAGGCACTCCCGGACGATGGCCAGGTCGGCCGTCGCCCCGTACAGGGTAGCGCCCCGCAAACCCGTATCCGTCACATAGATGTTCTCCGGCGAGGTTCCGGGCGAGGTCACAAGTTCCCCGTCCTTCTCCACCAGCCAGGCCAGGCAGAACTCCGCCGCACCGCGCAGCACGGGCCAGTCTTCTTCCAGGCGCGCCCGGTCACGGCTGAACAGCCAGTGCTCCCAGATGTGGGTGGACAGCCAGGCACCGCCCATCGTCCAGTTCGCCCAGCTCGGGCTGCCCGTCCCCAGGCCCACCGGGCAGGCCATCGCCCAGATGTCGCTGTTGTGCCCGGCGTTCCAGCCTCGGTCCACCCCATAGTAATGCCAAGCGGCGTCGCGGCCGTTCCGCGCGAGTCCGTGGGTGTAATCCAGCAGGGTTTCGTGCAGTTCGCCCAAGCCCGTCACCTCGGCCGGCCAGTAGTTCTCTTCCAGGTTGATGTTGATCGTGTAATTGCAGCTCCACGGCGGATCGACGCTCTCGTTCCAGAGCCCCTGCAGGTTCGCCGGAATCCCCGGGGTGCGGGACGAAGCGATCAGCAGGTAGCGGCCGTATTGGAAGTAGAGGACCTCCAGCTCGGGATTGGCGCTTCCCTCCTGCGCGAAGCGTTTCAGCTGGACGTCCGTCGGCAATGCCTTCAATGCGGGATCCGTCCGCCCCAGGTCCAGCACGACCCGGTCGAAAAGCGCCCGGTAATCCGCCAGCTGGCGCTGCCGGAGCGACTCGTCGGAAAGCGCCAGCACCCGGGCTGCCTGCGCATCCGCCAGTTCCCGGTACGCTTTCCCTTCCCGCACGGGATCCTTGTCGAAGCCGTTGAAACTGGTCGCGTTGACCAGCAGCAAGGTCGCCTCCCGGCAACCATCCAGCACGATTTCAGTGCCTTCCGTCCGTACCTCCCCGCCGGTATGCCGGACGGACAGTACCGTGCGGAAATGGATGCCCCGCTGCGAATCGTACCGCATCTTCTCTTCGCCCGGGACATAATACCCGGGAAGGGTGTGCCAGGCGGCGTACCCGTCCGAGACCAGGGATGTTCCACGAGCCTCGACCGCATGCGGAAGGGGCGAATCCAGCCGCAGACGGGCGTGCAGGCCACTTTCCGCGGCGAGATGCACCACGATGACGGAATCCGGCGCCGATGCGTAATACTCCGCCTCATAAGAGCCGCCGCCCCGGGAATAGGATATCCGCGCACAGGCCGTCGCCAGGTCCAGTTCCCGACGGTAATCCGTGACCGCCCCGGTGTCGGTGTGGCTGATCCAGAGCGTGCCGAGCGGCATGTACGATTCGCTGAAATGCCCCTGCACCTGACGCTGCAGGCGTTCCGCCGTCCGGTAATCCCCGCGGTCCAGGGCCTCCCGGATCAGCGGGACCGTCTCCGCCGCGTGGGAACCGATGCCGCCCAGCAGGTCGGGATGCTCCTCGCCGCGGTCGGGTTCTCCCGTCCACAAGGTAATATCATTCAAGGAGATACGTTCTTCTTCAACGCCTCCGTAAATCAGCGCTCCCAGGCGGCCGTTGCCGATGGGCAACGCCTCTTCCAGGCATTTGGCCGGCTGGTCATAATGCAGGACCAGGTCCATCGGACGCTCCGAAGGAGTACAGGCCAACAGGGAGAAAAACAGCAACAGGGGCAAAGCGGAGCGTTTCATCGGAGAGATTATTTTTATCAAATATACGCTTTTCTTGCCATTATTTATTAATTTTACTATTCCAAGCGAATGATGATGAACAAGAACTATTTCCGACTTCTTTCCGGCGCCGCCGCCCTGCTGCTTTCTACGGGCGCCCTGGCGCAAGTGCAAATCAGCCAGTTGTATTTCGACACCCGCGCCTCCTTCCACCAGGAAGTGGCCGACGGGAACTACCACAGCCAGTTTACCGGTGACCATTTCAACCTCAACATCCGCGGTTCGCTGGGAGAAAAGTTAGATTTCCGTGTCCGCCAGCGCCTCAACAAAAAGGTTTTCGACGAGCGCAACATGTTCAACGCCACGGACTTCCTATATCTGAAATGGCACGCGACACCCAAACTGTCGCTCACGGTCGGCAAGAACGCCCTGTTCATCGGCGGCTATGAATTCGACGCCGTTCCGATCGACGTCTATTATTACAGCAATTTCTGCAACAACCTCTATCAGGGCTTTTCCTTCGGCGTCGATGCCGGTTATGAATTCCTGCCCGGGCAGACCCTCGCCTTCCAGTTCTGCAATTCTCCCCTTTCGCTGGGATTCCAGAACCTGTACGCCTACAATTTCGCGTGGTTCGGCAGTTTCGCCCCGTGGTGGAACACGCTCTGGAGCGTCAATTTCGTGGAGGACGAATTCCACCGCACCATCAATTATCTCGCCGCGGGTAACCGCTTCATTTTCGGCAACCTGGCCATCGACGTGGAATGGATGAACCGGGCGGGACGCGGACAGAAGCGCTTCTTCTCGGACTACACCGTCATCTCGAAGATCATCTGGACCGTCGGGAAATGGAACCTCTGCGCCAAGGGAGGCTATGAGAGCAACGACATCGCCAACGTGGATGCCCTCGGACGGCCGCTCGACGTGGCCGTGGCGCCCGGTACGCGGAACGTCTATGCCGGCTGCGGGGTGGAGTTCTTCCCGCTCCCCAACCGGGACCGCCTCCGCCTGCACGCCGTCTATTTCAAGAGCAGCAGCATCGGCGTCGATAATTTCGACATAGGAATTACCTGGAGATTAGATGTAATTTCCAAATAATCAATACGCAAGGACATCCCAGAGGTCCCGGATGCGCTGCTCCGGGTCCCATTGATATGCAAATGTCCAGGCTGCCGTGATGCCATAGGGCTCCGGCGAGCCGGGCGCTTCGGACAGGTTGTTGCGCAGCCAGCCGCTGTGCCCGCCTTCGCGGGTGCAATTGGAGTAATAGGTCCGCAGACCCCAGGGGCAGGGATCCAGCACCTGGTCGGAGTAGGCGTAGTGGATGTTGCCATTGATCACGTTCGCGCTCATCGAACAGTGCACCAGATAGAACTGGGCGTCGTGATGATAGCGCCCCAGCAGCGTGGGTGACGCGGCGTCGAAGCGGGAATTCGTGATCACCAGTTTCTTGTCCGGATCGCCCCGGCCGTCGTGCCAGATCATCGCCTTTCCGTCGCCGTAGAAGGAACAGCGGGTGGCATAGCACCAGCCGCGCGGACAGAGGAAGTCCACCCCGCGGCAGCGCAGGTCCAGGTCGGCGTGGTAATACATCCCCGCGCTGCCCGGCGCCCAGAGCGACAGGGCGTCGTTGCCGTCGGCCCACACGCGGCAGTTGATCACGATCGTGCGCGTTCCGCGGCCGAAGATGGCCATCTGGTGCGCGGTCGTCTCCTCGACGGTGGTGCCGTAATTGTTGTACACGGTCAGTCCGCTGATGACACAGTCGTCCGCGCCTTCCTGGAGGACGATCACGCCGTTCCCCACTTCCTTGCCCTTATACTCCCGGACGGTCCGCTTGGAAGACAGATCCGCGAAGGTGAGGACGGTCGCGTCCCGGTCCTCTCCCACCAGCACGATGTTCGGCCGGTCGATGATGACCTTCTCGTTATATTCCCCTTTGAGGATCAAGATCTTGAACGGCGCAGAGGGACGCTCCGGCGCCTTTTCGACGGCGGCCTGGATGCTTTCCCCCGGCTTCACCACCACGTCGAAGGCCTTGCGGTCGATGACCGGGCGGCGGAACATTTCGACCTTGCCGTTTTGATTGGCGCCGGGCGTGGAAAGGCTGATCTTCTGCTTGTGGCGCGGATCCCAGCGCTCCGCCCAGGCTTCGTAAAGCGGATAGAGGTCCGCCGGGCGGCTGTTGTACCAGCTGTAACCGTTGCGGCGCTCGGGACCGATCTGGTCAAGGCGCCGGCGGGCGATGCCGTCGCGGTCGCACACATAGGGTTCGCACCACTTCAGGTCATAGAAACGGCCCCAGAGCGGCGGCGCGGCAGGGTCTTCCACCAGCCGGGTATCACGCACGCCGTTCACGGCGGTCCGCTCGACACGCAGCCCCGTCAGCTTGTAATCGTCGAACCAGCGCATCGCCCCGTGCACGGCCCGTTTCACACGTGCGTCGGGCTCGGGCAGGCTCATCAGCAGCCGCACGATACCGGCGCTCTCGGCAGAGCAGTACGAAGGCAGTTCATATGCGCGCGCCGAAGCGGGCGCGAGAGTCTCCCGGTCGTGCTGCTGGCACCAGACGGAGGGCTTGCCGTCCTTGAGGATCTGCGTGGCGAGGATGATCTCGATACCCTTATCGAAAGACTTCCGCAGGCGGTCCTGCAAGGCGCTGTCAGCCAGGCCGTTGCCATAAGGTTCATGCTCGGAGTAGATTTCCCGGAACAGCGCGAGCGTGTTCACGATGGCGTCGTCATTGAAGGTGATGTGCACCTGGTAGCCGGTCATTTCCGGCCAGAACTGCGGCCATCCGCCGTTGTCATACTGCCCGGACAGCAGGTATTCCACCGCCGCACGGAATCCGTCCCGGAAACGCTCCTCCCGCGTGGCCTGCCACAGGCGCGCAAGATAGGCCATCTGCATCGTGGTGGCGCCGTTGTCTATGGTCGAATCGTCCGTGCGCGACTTCGCTGCCTGCACCTGTGCGAGTTCCGCGTCGGTCAGCCGGCGCGCCATGTCGATGTTCTTGGGCCAGCCGCCCGTCACGCGCTGGTAGGCCAGCACCTGGTCGCCGATGCGCAGGGCCTCATCCGTCCGGAAAAAGGCAGGGTCGGTCTCACGCAGCAGGTCGCGGCGCGGCGCCTGGGGCGCAGGAGCGGACGCGGCCTGCCGACGCAGCCAGTCCCGCTGTTCGGGCTGGATCGTTCCGGGCTGCGCCGCGGAATTCAGGGAAAAGAGGATTGCGGCAAGGGCCGCCAGTCGGGAAGGGAATCGCATAGCTGGTTAATTGTCCTGGTTTTCTCAAAGATACGGGTTTTTCGACGAAATAATCACGAAAAGTAGAGGATTTCAAAAAATTATCCTATATTTGCAGTCCCTTTTGGAGAGATGCTCGAGTGGCTGAAGAGGCACGTCTGGAAAGCGTGTGACCGTCAAAAACGGTTCCTGGGTTCGAATCCCAGTCTCTCCGCACGATGAAACGCTGCACGGTCCGTGCGGCGTTTTTCCTTTTATTTCGTATTTTTGCGTCATGTTCAAGGTCAGCGAAATCCTCCACACCCCGCCGCCGGAATTCTCCTCGGAACTCCAGCGGAAAGTCTATGAGACCTTCTCGGCACTGGACATCCCTTACGGACGCGTGGACACGGACCCGGGCCTTACGATGGAAGACTGCCGGCACATCGACGAGAAGATCGGCGTCCGCATCGTCAAGACCATCTTCCTCTGCAACCGGCAGCAGACGGAATTCTATCTCTACGTCACCACCGACGACCGGCCCTTCGTCACCCGGGAGTTCTGCGGTGCGCTGGGCATCCCCCGCGTCTCGTTCGCATCCGCGGAAAAGCTTTGGGAACTGACCGGCGTGCAGGTCGGCGCGACGACCGTCCTCAGCGCCATCCTGCCGCAAGCGGCCGGCGTCCACCTGGTGATGGACCGCAGCGTCGCGGAAAGCGAATGGTACGCCTGCACGGACGGCACCGCCACCTGTTTCGTCAAGATCAGGACACGTGACCTGCTGGACCGCTATCTGGCGGGTAAAGAACTGAGTATCATCGACTGACAGAAATGCAAGAAAGGACATTCATCGACCGGGAGTATCTTCATCCGCGCCTCCCCGTCCGCAAGGACGACTCCCACAAAGGCGACTACGGGCACCTGCTCATCGTCGCCGGATGCCGGCGGATGCCCGGTGCGGCCGTGCTCGCCACGGGCGCCGCGCTGCAGTCCGGCTGCGGCCTGGTTACGCTCCATTCCGTGGACCGCGCCCTCCAGGCGGCCGTCGGCGCCTTCCCGTCCGCCATGCTCTCCGAAAGCCCGGGCGAATCCGTCGAAACCCTCCCCGACCGGTTGGAGCGCTACAGCGCCATCGCCGCCGGTCCCGGACTAGGCACGGAAAGCGGGACGCAGGAGATGCTCCGGGAACTGCTGCAGGAGGCCCGGCGACTCCGGATCCCGATGGTCCTGGATGCGGATGCGCTCAACATCCTCTCCCTCCGGAAAAAACTGCTGGACGGAATCCCCGCGGGCTCCGTGATGACACCGCACCCGGGCGAACTCCGGCGGCTGATCTCCTGGGAGACGGAGGAAGAAAAAGAGGAGGCCGTCCTGGGCCTGTGCCGCCGGACCGGCTGCACCGTTGTCGTAAAAGGCTGGCACAGCCGCATTTACACCCCGGAAGGGGTGTGCCTGGAAAACACTACGGGAAACCCCGGCATGGCGAAAGGCGGCAGCGGCGACGTGCTCACCGGCCTGATCGGCGGACTGCTCGCCAAGGGAATGACCCCGCCGGACGCCGCGGCCGCGGGGGTATGGATCCACGGCTATGCCGGCGACGCGCTGACGGAGGCCCGCACGGCGGAAGCGTACAGCAGCCGGGACCTCATCGATTTCCTGTGGAAAGGATTCAGCGCTGTCGTCTGACCGCTTCCAGATAGAATTGCCTGCGCTGCTCCTGGGAAATCTTGTATCGGACCATCCGGGAACCGGCCGAAATCCCGTCGTCCAGGTTGCACGCGAAGAGGTCGTTCACATCGGCAAGGTACAGGCGGTCATAGCGGTTGTCCAGGCATTTCTGCAGGCCGAGGGTATAGTTCATCGCCTTCAGGGCGTCGGCGGCTCCGAGGTCGTCCTTGCTGAACACGAACAGCCCCATCCGGTCGAACTGACCATAGAATCCGTTCGCCACCTTGGCCACTTTGGTTTCCAGGATCCTCCGCATCGGGAGCGCGATGCTCCAATAAGGCAACTCGTTGGCACCCACATACTTGCCTTCCCACAAGCCGAAGGTGTAGCCGGACTCCAGGGCGGATGCGAGCGCTTCGGCGTCCTCGCCCCGGGTCATTCCGGCCACGTCTTCCAGCATTGCCAGACCGGCGGACTTGCTTTCCTCCATCGCCCGCGTGACCTCGATGCCGACGCTGCGTCCGTCCAGCGACTGCAGGTCCGGCCGGTCGCGGTTCACCAGCGCGTCGAACTCGCTGCCCAGCAGCGAGGAGAGCAGGATCTGCGCATACTGCTCGAAGAAACAGGTCCCGTGCTCACGTACCACGGAAACTACTTCTCTTCTTTGAAGCGGGAGAACACGACTTTCTCGCCCCAGGACTCTTCGAGGATGAACGTCCCATCCTCCTGATAGACGTACTCCGTAGTACCGCCGTCCTTCGAAGTGACGGTCAGTTTCCCGTTCTTGAAGACATACGTGGCAGGGCTGGTATTCTCGTAAGAGCGGGCGGGCATGGTGTCGATCGTCCCGTCGGGATTCACATACATCGCGGGATACGCCGGCGTATGGCTCGAAAAGCCGACCAGCACGTCCTTGTCCGAGGTGAACTCCAGCGAGTGGTGGATGGTCTGGGTACCGACGTCTGCGACGAACAACTCCTGGACCGCCGTCCACTTGGTCCCTTTCAATACAGGATTCTTACACATGAGAGAGCAGGAAGAAGCGATAATGAAAACGATACTGAGTATGAAAACCAGTTTGATTCTGTTGTTTGACATGACTTTAAAGATTTGATGGCAAACAAATATACGGAATACAATTTGTATAAACAACTTTTGCATTATTTGCGTATATTTGTCAATATGGAAAAGAAACTAGTCATCATCCCGACATACAACGAGATCGAGAACATTTCCAAGATCATCCAGGCGGTCTTCGACCTCGAGGGCGGCTACCAGGTCCTCGTCATCGACGACGGCTCCCCGGACGGGACCGCCGGCGTCGTGAAGAGCCTGCAGCAGGTGTATCCGGACCGGCTCCACCTAGTGGAGCGCAGCGGCAAGTTGGGGCTCGGCACTGCCTATGTGGCGGGCTTCAGATGGGCCCTGGAGCGGGACTACGACTATATTTTCGAGATGGACGCCGACTTTTCCCACAACCCCGCCGACCTCCCCCGCCTGCTGGACGCCTGCACGCAGGGCGGCGCCGACCTCGCCGTCGGTTCCCGCTATTGCGACGGCATCAACGTCGTCAACTGGCCGATGGGACGCATCATGATGTCGTACAGTGCGTCCATCTATGTCCGCACCGTCCTGGGCGCCAGGATCTATGACAGCACGGCCGGCTTCGTCTGCTATTCCCGCAAGGTCCTCGAGACCATCGACCTCGACGCCGTGAAGATGAAAGGCTACGGCTTCCAGATCGAGATGAAATACACCGCCTACAAACTCGGCTTCAAGATCGCCGAGGTGCCCGTGATCTTCGTCAACCGCAAGGAAGGCACCTCCAAGATGTCCGGCAGCATCTTCGGCGAGGCGTTCTGGGGCGTATTGGGCCTGCGCTTCCGCAAACTGCACCCCGCGAAATGAAAGAAATCTATATCCAGCACATCGCCGGCCTCCTCGGACTGAAGGACTGGCAGGTAGAGAATTGCGCCGACCTGTTCGCGGACGGCGACACCATCCCCTTCATCAGCCGCTACCGAAAGGAAAAGACGGGCGGCATGGACGACGCCACGGTGGCCGAGGTGCGCCACTGGGTGGACGTCTTCGCCGAGATGGAAAAACGCAAGGAGACGATCCTGAAGACCATCGGCGAGGCGGGCGCCCTCACGGACGAATTGCGCGTGAAGATCGACCGCTGCGTGTCCGCGACGGAGTTGGAAGACCTGTACCTTCCCTGGCGGCCCAAGCGGCGCACCCGTGCCACGGTGGCCCGCGAACTGGGCCTGGAGCCGCTTGCGGACCTGATGTGGAACGTCAAGACGCAGCACCCCGAGGCCGACGCCCGCAAGTTCGTGGGCGACCAGGTGCCCGACGTGGAGGCGGCGCTGGCCGGGGCGCGCGACATCGTCGCGGAGCGGCTCAGCGAAACGGCCGTCATCCGCGAGAACCAGCGCGGTATCTTCCGCCGCAGGCGCGTGACGGCCGCCGTCACCAAGGCCGGCCGGGACAATCCCGACGCCGCCAAGTACCGCAGCTATTTCGACTTCAAGATGCCGCTGGACCGCATCCCGTCCCACAACCTGCTCGCCATCCTGCGGGCGGAGAACGAGGGATTCCTGCGCGTCGGCATCGACGTCGATCCCGAGAAGTGCGACGCGAAGATCTACTACGATTTCTGCCAGGAGCACGGCTATCCCGCCGGTCCGCTCGCCGCCCAGGTGAAGGAGGCCGTCGCCGACGCCTTCAAGCGCCTGCTGGAGCCGTCCATCAGCGGCGAGGTGCTGCGCGAGGCCAAGGAAAAGGCCGACCGGGAGAGCATCCGCGTATTCGGCGAGAACCTCCGCCAGCTGCTGCTGGGCGCCCCCGTGGGGCAGAAACGCACGATGGCCATCGACCCGGGCTTCCGCAACGGCTGCAAGATCGCCTGCCTGGACGAGCAGGGCGCGCTCCTGTACCACACCATCATCTATCCGCATCCGCCGCAGAACGAGAAGGTCAAGTCCATCATGGCCGTCCAGCAGATGCTGGAGCGCTACGGCATACAGGCCGTGGCCATCGGCGACGGCACCGCCTCGCGCGAGACGGAGGAATTCATGCGACGCATCCGCCTGCCGGAGGGCTGCAAGATCTGGACGGTCAGCGAAGACGGCGCCTCCATCTACAGCGCGTCCGAGATCGCCCGCCGGGAGTTCCCGGACCAGGACGTGACCGTGCGCGGCGCCGTATCCATCGGCCGCCGGCTGATGGATCCGCTCGCCGAGCTCGTCAAGATCGATCCCAAGAACCTGGGCATCGGGCAGTACCAGCACGACGTGGACCAGGCGCTGCTGAAAGAGCAGCTCGACAATACGGTGGAGAGCTGCGTGAACGCCGTGGGCGTTAATCTTAACACGGCCTCCCCCTACCTGCTGGCCTACGTGTCCGGCATCGGACCCGCGCTGGCGGAGAACATCGTGGCCTGGCGCACGGAGAACGGCGCTTTCCAAAGCCGCGCGGAACTGGTGAAAGTCCCCCGCCTCGGGCCGAAGGCTTTCGAACAGTGCGCGGGTTTCCTGCGCATCCGCGGTGCCAAGAATCCGCTGGACGACTCCGCCGTGCATCCCGAGTCCTACGGCATCGTGGACCGGATGGCGAAGTCGCTGGGGGTCAGCACGAAAGAACTTGTCGGAAACGCCGGACTATGCTCGAATATCCAGGCCAAGGATTTCGTCACGGAGACCGCCGGCCTGCCGACCGTCAACGACATCCTGAAAGAGTTGGCCAAGCCCGGGCTCGATCCGCGGGAACAGGCCTCCGAATTCTCTTTCGCAGCGGACATCCACGGCATCGACGACCTGAAGGTCGGGATGGAACTGCCGGGGATCGTCACGAACATCACCAATTTCGGCGCGTTCGTGGACATCGGCATCCACGACGACGGGCTGGTGCACGTATCGCAGATGGGCCCCCGCGGCACCGACCCCACGAAGGTCGTGAAACTGCACCAGCAGGTCCGCGTGTCGGTGACCGCCGTCGATCTCGACCGCGGCCGCATCTCCCTGCGCCTGCTGAAATAGCCTAGCGGAAAATCCGCTGGCAGAAGTCGGTGTAGAAATCGATCCAGTTGTACCACTCGTGACCGCCCTCGGCCAGCACCAGGCGGTGCGGATAGCCCTTGCGCGTCAACTTCTTGTCGTACAGCAGGATATGCGGATAGAAGAAATCCGTCTTTCCGATATAGATCCCGTAATAGGCCGGCGGGTCTGAGAACTGCTCTTTCAGTTTCCAGGCGAGCCCGCCGTAAACGTCCTGATGATACTTGGCGGCAAAAGTCGCATAGGTATAGGGAGAGAAAAGCCCGACATAATCAAAGGTATCGGGGTGATTCGCAGACAGATAGAGGGCCTGCAGCGCTCCGTTGGACATGCCCGCGACCGCGCGGCCGGACTTCGATGCGACGGTCCGGTAACGCCGGTCCGTAAAAGCGACCACGTCGTGCAGGAAATACCGTTCCGGTTCCCCGTCCTGCAGCCAGAAGGCGCGCAGGGCCGGCAGGCAGTGGCCGTTGTTGTATTCCCGGTCGCCGTAGTAGCGGTTCATGTTCGGCATCACGAGGATGAAATCCTTCGCCTGGCCGCCGTGCCGCAGCGAATCCAGCCGGTGGAAGACATCGGCGCTGTCGATCCAGGTCTTTTCGTTGCCCCGGGCCCCGTGGAAGAGATAGAGCACGGGATAGCGCCGGAGCGTATCCTGATAGTACTCCGCAGGCAGATACACGACCATGCGCCGCCCGGTCAGCTGCGGCTCGCTGCTGGGGTAGTCGACCGCTTCGATGATTCCCTCGAAGCCGGGCAGCCGTTCGATGTCCCGGCTCTCCGGGCCGCGACCATAACGGCCTGTAGCACAGGAACAAAGCCCGGCGGCAAGCAATAGGATGAAAAGAATGCGTCTCATCGTCCGGACACCTCCAGCGCCGTATGGAACATCCCGATCAGCGCTTCCGCACTTTTGTTGATATCATAATCCCGGGCGGCGTCGGCATAACGCTGCGCAAAGCGGTTGCGCTCTTCCGGGTGCTCGATCCACCAGTCGATCCGTCCGGCCAGCGCCTGGCTGTCACGGACCGGATACAGGCTTTCCGGACAGAGGGCGAAGCAGGAAGTACCGATCATATCCCCCTGTGCGATGACGGGCACGAGCCCCTCGCGGGTGGCCTCCAGGCAGGAAAGCCCTTCCACTTCCACCCAAGCGCAATGGATGTAGAGGTAGGATTTGCGGGCGAGGTCCCGCAGTTCCTCGTGCGTGTAGAAACCGAACGTGGCCGGAATCTTCAGCACGCCCTCGGTGTATAGTTTGTCGGCCATCTTCCGGTAATGCCGCTCCTTGGGGCCGTTGCCGGCAAAGATGAGATGGATCCGGTCTGCATAACGGCTATGGCGCATCGCCTGCAGCAGCGTATCCTGCGATTTCTCGGAAGCGAGGCGTCCGACGCACAGCACGTCCACCGTCCCGGACGGATCGACGGCGGTGGCCTTCACCGGCTCCGCCGGGAGGTCTATCCCGTTGTGGATCACGTGCAGGCGCGCCTTGAAGTGCTTCTGCGTCAAGTAGTCCCGGACGACTTCCGTAGGGCACTGGATGTCGGAACAGGGATTGAAGACAAGGCCTCTCCAGTTGTCAAGCAGGAAGGGGTTAACAAAGTTCCGCTTGGGAAAACCGAGGTTGGCGAGGACGTTCTGGGGATACAGGTGGAATGTCCCCGTGAGGGTCTTCCCCATCTTCAGGGCCATCCGGACAACCACGTTTTCCAGAGGCATCGCCTCCTGGACATGGACGACGTCAGCCCAGCGGAGGGCTTCGGCAATCTTATCCCGTTCGATCTTGGCATACGCAAAACCGTTGGCATAGATGATGGGTTCGAAGACCGGGAACTTGAAGTGCCCCAGCGGGAAATCGGGCTGGGAGCCGTCGGGGTCGGGGTTGCGGACCGCCATCAGACGGGCGTCCACGCCGTGCTCCCGAAGCTTGCGGATCGTATTGTGGATGGAAACGCTCAGACCGTTTCCGGGATTGTATGCATTGTTACATACAAACAGTACCTTCATCTCAAATCGTTAATGGAACGCAAAGATACGCTTTTTCTTGGAAAGGCCATAGTCCTAAAAAAGTTAAGAAAACTCCGAAAAAGATTAGGAGTTTTAAATATTATTCCTATATTTGCCGTGGAAACACTGTAAATATGAGACAGAGACTGACCGCAAAAGAAGAAGAAATCATGCAGATCGTCTGGCGTAGCGGCGACCTGTTCATCCGCGACATCGTGGCCCGCATCCCGGACCCGAAACCTTCGTACAACACCGTGGCCACCCAGGTCAAGTTCCTGGAAGACAAAGGCTTCCTGACGCGCAAGCCGATGGCCAACAGTTTCTGCTACTCCCCCGCCATCAGCGAAAAGGAGTACCGCGGGAACAGCGTCGGCGACCTCGTCGCCCGCTACTACGGCAACTCCTACTCGATGCTCGTGTCCCAGTTTGTCGAAGACGACAAGATGGACCTCGAGGAACTGAAAGCCCTCATCGCCGACATTGAAAGCAAACGCAAATGACACCGTTCCTCTTATACATCGCGCGGGCGAGCCTGTATCTGGCCCTATTCTACGCCTTCTACCTGCTGGTGATGCGGCGGACCTCCCTGTTCCGTTTCAACCGCATCGCCCTGCTGCTCGGCACGGTCGTATGCCACCTGCTTCCGCTCCTGCGGCTGCGCACCGTCATCCTGCCGCAGGTGGCGATCCCCGTTTCCCCCGAGACCCTGGAAGCGGTCGGCGAGCCCGTCGGGGCATCCGCGCCCCCTTTCCCCTGGCTGCCCGTGCTTTACGCGGGGGGCGTGCTGACCATCCTGGTGCTCTGCCTGCTGTCCGCCGTCCGCACGCGCCGTATCATCCGCAGCGGCGTGCAACAGCCTTGCGAAGGCTGCCGCCTGACGCTGGTGGAGCGTGACCTGCCCTCGTTCAGCTGGGGCCGCCGGGTGGTGATGAGCCGCAGCGATTATGAGAAATACCCCGCGATCCTCACCCACGAACAGCAGCACATCCGCTGCCGTCATTCACTGGATGTCCTGCTGATGACGGCCGTGAGCGCCCTGCACTGGTTCAACCCGGTGGTATGGATCGCCCGCGCGGAACTGAAGCTCCTGCACGAATACGAGGCCGACGAAAGCCTCATCCGACAAGGCATCGATGTTACCTCATATCAATTACTCCTGGTACGGAAAGCCGTGGGAGAGCAGCGCTTCTCCCTGGCCAACGGCTTCAACCACGCCAAACTCAAACAAAGAATCACGATGATGCAGCACAAACCCACTTCCGGATGGATGCGTCTCGCCTATGTCGCACTCCTCCCCTTCCTCGCGGGAACGATGTTCCTGTGCAACCCCGCCCGGGCGGAAATCCGCCCCGCCACTCCCGGCGAGACCGCCGTCATCCAGGATGACGATCCGCCCGTACCCTATTCCCAGATTGAGAAGAAACCGACCTTCCAGGGTGAAGATGCCAGCACCTTTGGCAGATGGGTCGCCCAGCGTCTGAACTATCCTGAAGAAGCCAAAGCAGATGGCATCCAAGGCCGCGTGATGGTCAGTTTCGACATCTGCAAGGACGGTGCCGTCCGCAACGTCAGGGTGCTTCGCAGCGTTCACGAAAAGCTGGACGCCGAGGCGGTCCGCGTCATTTCCTCCTCTCCGAAATGGGAGCCCGGCGAACAGGGCGGAAAGCCCGTCAAGGTCTCCTACACTTTCCCGGTCATTTTCCTGATACGAGATGGTGAGCAGACCATCAAGTCCGCCGTCGGGGAGCCTCGGGACCCGGAGGCCCGCAATGAGATGGACGATGTCGTGGTGGTTTCCTACGGCGATTCCCAAGGAACTTCTGAGAACAGCGAGACCCATTCCATCAGAATACGGAAAGCCGCCGGAGCCGAGGGAGATCCGATCATTTATCTGAACGGCGAGAAATACAGCGGCAATATCAGCGACATCGATGTTTCCACCATCCAGTCGATGGAAGTCCTCAAAGACGCCGCCGCCATCGAAAAGTATGGCGAAGAAGCCAAAAACGGCGTCATCCTGATCAAGACCAAGAAGAAGTGATCAGACCCGGTTCTTGGAGTCGATGCAGATGGTCACCGGACCGTCGTTGACGAGGGCCACCTGCATGTCGGCGCCGAATTCACCGGTCCCTACCGGACGCCCGATGGCGGCGGAAAGCGCCTGACAGAAAGACTCATACAAGGGAATCGCCAGTTCGTGACCGGCCGCTCCGATATAGGACGGCCGGTTCCCTTTCCTGGTGGAGGCCATCAGGGTGAACTGGCTGACGACCAGCGCCTCGCCGCCGACATCCACGACACTCCGGTTCATCACCCCGGCCTCGTCGTCGAAGATCCGCAGGCCGGCGACCTTGCGCACCAGCCAGTCGAGATCCTCCGCCCCGTCATCCGGGCCGATCCCCAGCAGGATCAGCAGCCCCGGCCCGATGGAAGACCGGACCTGCCCGCCGATCGTAACCGACGCTGAAGACACTCTTTGGATTACCACTCTCATACGCTAGTCCTCCGAGGCAATTTCCTTGAGCTCGGCGCGATAGGCCATCAGCAGGCGGGACTTGGAGATGAAACCCAAGTACTTGCGGTCGGCATCGACGACCGGGAGGCGCCAGGCGCCGGTGCGGTCGAATTTCGCCATCACAGACTCCATCTTCTCCCCGGCGTAGATATACTCCGGCGCCGATTCCATGATATTATAGACGTGCCAGGAATCGTAGGTGGACGGATCCAGCAGGGGCTTCCGCGCCGTCGCCAGGTCAATCATCCCCTGGAAACGGCCCTGCCCGTCGATGACGGCCAGAACGGCGGCATCGGTCCCGGCGACCACGGAGGCCACCTCCCGCAGCGTGGCGTCGATCTGCACGCGCGGGTATTTGTCCCGGATCAGGTCGTCGATATGCATCAGCGTCAGCACCGCCTGGTCGCTGTCGTGCGTGAGCAGGTCGCCGCTCTGCGCGATGCGCTTGGTATAGATCGAATATTTCTCGAAGACCCGCAGCGTGCCGAACGCCACGGTCGCGGTCAAGATCAGCGGGATCAGCAATTCGTAACCGCCCGAAATCTCCGCGATGAGGAAGATCGCCGTCATCGGCGCCTGCATCACGCCGGCCATCAGCGCGGCCATGCCCACGAGGGCGAAATTCTGTTCCGGCACGCTGAAACCCAGCAGATTGCAGAAGCGCGCGAAGAAGAAGCCCAGGATGGCCCCGGCGAACAGCGTCGGACCGAAGGTGCCGCCCACGCCCCCGCCGGCATTGGTAGCCGTCATCGCCACCACCTTGAGCAGGAAAATCAGCAGGAAGAACACCGGAACGCCCCACTTCCAGTCCAGCAGGAAAGACAGCAGCGTGCGTCCCTCCAGGTCCAGTTCACGCCCGTTGAGCAGCGTCCCCAGGGAGTCGTAGCCCTCGCCGTAAAGCGGCGGAAAGAGGAAGATCAGCGCGCCGAGCGCCACGGCACAGAGAGCCCAGCGGACATAGGGGTTCTTCAAGCGTCCGATCCAGTCTTCCAGGAAGAGCGTCGTGCGCATGAAGTAGAGCGAACCCAGGCCGCCGAGCACGCCCAGGACGATATAGAACGGGATGTTCCCCATCGAGAAAGGGGTCAGCGTGCAGGCGAAAACCGGGGTCTGGCCGCGGAAGACATAGGACACCACCGTCGCCGAGACCGTAGAGATCAGCAGCGGCAGCAGGGCTTTCATCGACACGTTGAAAAGCAGGATCTCCAGCGTGAAAAGCACCCCGGCCAGCGGCGCCTTGAAGATGCCCGCCACCGCGCCGGCCGCGCCGCAGCCCAGCAGCAGCGTGACGTTCCGGTAGGACAGGCCGGCGGCGCGGCCCAGGTTGGAGCCGATGGCGGCGCCAGTATAGACGATGGGAGCCTCGGCACCGACCGAACCGCCGAAGCCGATGGTGATGCTGGAGGTCAGGATTGACGACCAGGTGTTGTGCGGCTTGATCTTGGAGTCGTTGCGGGAAACGGCCAGCAGGGCCTTGGTCACGCCGTGGCCGATGTTGTCCTTGATCACGTAGCGGACCAGCAGCAGCGAGATCAGCATGCCGATGCCCGGCAGGACGAGGAACTGCCAGTCATAGCTGGCGTGGAAGCCCTGGTTCAGCAGCTGCTTGATGAAGTGGATCGCCCAATCCAAAAAGACGGCGGCGCACCCGGAGAGCACGCCGACCATCAGGCTGAGCAGGAGGAGCCTGCTGCGTTCAGGAATATGTCTGAACAAGAATTTCACTAGGCGTCCGCACCGTCGTCATCCCCGCCGTACTGGGAGATGTTGTCGTCAGGCAAGGTCTCGCCCTCGGAGTCGGAAGCGCCGGAGGTGCCGGCCATGGACTCGGTCTCGGCCTCTTCCTCTCCTTCGAGCCAGCGCTCGATATCGTCGGGATTGTCTATCTGAACCTTGATCTTGACCAGGTAGATGGCATCCGGAATCTCTACCAGGACGGCATAGAAAGGAGTTCCGTCGGGTTTGGTATATCGGGTGAGGTCAGGAAGATAGTCGCTGAAGCCTTTCGGATACTTCGCAGCAAAGGCGGCAGCCAGTTCAGGTGACATGTTTTCGTAGCTTACGATGTGGCGCTTTCTGTTGTCCTGTGGCATAGGAATAGGGTTAGTAGTTATCAAAAGTGCTGCAAGTATAATTACTTTTTCTTAAAAAAAAGCGCTTTCTGCTGCTTTTTTTTCAACATATCGCGCTCCGTCCAGACGGGCTTCATCGTCCGCGGGTCCAGCCCGGACCAGAACATCACCGAGGAGGTCGTCATCGGGGTGGGCATGAAATCCTGAACCTGTTCCATCCAAATTCCTTTCAGACAGGGATTTGCGGCAAGGCGCCGCATATCTTCGAGGGTACAGCCCGGATGCGAGGAGATGAAATAGGGCACCAGTTCGGTGTGGGTGCCGTTTTCACGGTTGATCACGTCGAATTCCCGCCTCAGCCGCTCGAAGAGGCGGAAGGACGGCTTGCCCATGTAGTGCAGGACCTTGTCTTCCGTGTGCTCGGGCGCCACCTTGAGCCGCCCGGAGGTGTGCTTGAGCATCAGTTCCCGCAGGTAGGGCTTGCCGGTTTCGTCGATGAAGCCTTTTTCGTCCAGGAAGAGGTCGTAGCGCACGCCGCTGCCGATGTAGGAGTGGCGTACGCCCTTCACGGCGTCCACCTGCCGGTAGAGTTCCAGCACGCGTTTGTGCGAGCGGTCCAGGTTGGGGCAGGGTCCCGGGAAGAGGCAGGACTGCCGGCGGCATTTCGCGCAGAGTTCCCGGTTCTTGCCGTGCATCCCGTACATGTTGGCCGTCGGGGCGCCGAGGTCGGAGATGTTGCCGTGAAATTCCGGCATGGCCGCCAGCCTGCGTACTTCGTCCAGGATGGATTTTTCCGAGCGGGATTGGATGAATTTACCCTGGTGGGCGGCGATCGTGCAGAAATTGCAGCCGCCGAAGCAGCCCCGGTGGGTGATGATCGAGTCTTTGATCATGTCGTAGGCCGGGATGCGTTTGCCTTTGTAGCGGGGGTGCGGGAGTTTGGTGAACGGGAGGTCCCAGCAGGCGTCCATTTCTTCGGTCGTGGCGGGCGGATAGGGCGGATTTACCTGTACGTAGCCGTCGCCGACGGGTTCGATCAGGGTCTGGGCGTTCAGGACGTTCGCCTGGATCTCGATCTGGTGGAAGTTTTCTGCGAACGCCCGCTTGTCCTTGCAGCACCGCTCGAACGAATTCAGCACCAGCGGCTCACCAGCGGATCCGGCAGGCTGCGGCCGGGCAGGCATTTCCGCAGCGGAGCGAGGACGCTTTTCTGCCTGCAAGGTCGCAGGCCTGCCGGTCCGCAGAAAAGCGAGTTGGGGGATTTGTTCGATCTGGCGGCGGTTGCGGCCGGCCTCGATGGCGCGGGTGAGTTCGAGCATCGGGCGCTCCCCCATCCCGTAACAGAGCCAGTCGGCCCCGCTGTCCACCAGGATGGACGGCATCAGGCGGTCGTCCCAGTAGTCGTAGTGCGTCAGGCGCCGCAGGGACGCCTCCACGCCGCCGATCACCACCGGCACGTCCGGCCACAACTGCTTGAGGATCTTCGTATAGACGGTCACGGCGCGGTCCGGCCGCTGGCCGAACTTCCCTTCGGGGGTATAGGCGTCGTCGTGACGCAGGCGCTTCGCGGCCGTGTAGTGGTTGACCATCGAATCCATCGCCCCGGCGTTCACCGCGAAATACAGCCGCGGCGCACCCAGCTTGCGGAAATCCCGCAGGTCGTCGCGCCAGTTCGGCTGCGGTACGACCGCCACGCGGTACCCGGCTTTCTCCAGGTACCGCGCGATGCAGGCCGTTCCGAAACTGGGATGGTCCACGAAAGCGTCTCCGGTGAAGAGGATGACGTCGATCCAGTCCCAGCCCAGCTGCTGCACTTCCTTGACGGAAGTGGGGATATTACATTCTGTCCGGTAAGTCAATGCCCAGGATCTTCATGCCCCGGCGCAACACGGAAGCGAGCGTGGAGATCAGCTCCAGACGCATCTGAAGGACCTCCCGGTCCGGTTCCTTGAGGATCGGGGTGTCGTGGTAATACTGGTTGAACTCCTTCGCCAGGTCGTAGCAGTAGTTCGCGATGAGCGCGGGCGAGAAGGCCGCGGCGGCCTCCCCCACCTTCTGCGGATAAGCGCCGAGGATCTTCACGAGGCGGATCTCCTTGGGGCTCAGTTCCACCCCGGGATCCAGCGCGGCCGCCAGCTGCTGCTCCGCAGCCTTGCGCAGGATCGAGCAGATGCGGGCGTGGGTGTACTGGATAAAGGGGCCGGTGTTGCCGTTGAAGTCAATGGACTCCTTGGGATTGAAGAGCATCTTCTTCTTGGGATCGACCTTGAGGATGAAGTACTTGAGCGCACCCAGGCCGATCATCCGGTAGAGGCGCTCCTTCTCCTCGTCGCTGATGCCCTCGAGCTTGCCGCTCTCCTCCGAGGTGGCCTTCGCCTCCTGGTACATCTTCTCGATGAGGTCGTCGGCGTCCACCACGGTGCCCTCGCGGGACTTCATCTTGCCTTCCGGCAGCTCCACCATGCCGTAGGACAGGTGGAAGATCTGGTCCGCCCAGTCGAAGCCCAGCTTCTTCAGGATGAGCTTGAGGACCTGGAAATGGTAGTTCTGCTCGTCGCCCACCACGTAGATGTGCGAGTCGAGCTTGTACTCGCTGAAGCGGCGCTCGGCGGTGCCGAGGTCCTGCGTGATATAGACGGAGGTGCCGTCGGAGCGGAGCAGGAGCTTGCGGTCCAGCCCGTCGGCGGTGAGGTCGCACCACACCGAACCGTCGGGATCCTTCACGAACACGCCCATCTGCAGGCCGCGCTGCACCAGTTCCTTGCCGAGCAGATAGGTATCGTGCTCGTAGTAGGTGCGGTCGAAGGTGATGCCGAGGGCCTTGTAGGTCTGCTCGAAACCGTCGAACACCCATCCGTTCATCGTCTCCCAGAGCTTGCGGACGGCCGGGTCGCCCTCCTCCCACTTCACCAGCATCTCGTGAACCTTGTCCATCACGGACGGGTCCTCCTTCTCCATCTTGGCAAACTCGACGTAGCAGTCGCCCACGAGGTGGTCGCCCTTCTTGCCGGTACTCTCGGGCGTGGCGCCGTCGAAGCGCTGCTGCCAGGCGTACATCGACTTGCAGATGTGCACGCCGCGGTCGTTCACCAGCGTGGCCTTGACGACCTCGTCTCCGGCGGCCTTGAGCAGGTCGGAGACGGAGGCGCCGAGCAGGTTGTTGCGGATGTGCCCCAGGTGCAGCGGCTTGTTGGTGTTGGGCGAGGAGAACTCGACCATCACGCGGCGGCCCGTGGCGGGCAGCTGCCCGTAGGCGTCGTCACCGACGATGGCGGCGAGGGCCTCGCGCCAGTAGATGTTGGACAGGCTGAGGTTGAGGAAGCCCTTCACGGAGTTGTAGGCGGCGACCTCCGGGCAGTTGGCGACCAGCCAGTCGCCCAGGGCGGTGCCGGTGGCATCCGGACTCTGGCGCGTGATGCGCAGCAGCGGGAAGACGACCAGGGTAAAGTCCCCTTCGAACTCCTTGCGGGTCACCTGGACCTGCAGGGTGGCGGGGTCGACCTCGGCGCCGTAGACGGCCTTGATGGCCTCTGAGGCCTTCGCGGCAAGGAATGTCTCCGGAGTCATCAGCCGAGGTAGGTCTTGAGGAGTTTGCTGGCGGACGGCTTCTTGAGCTTGCGGATGGCTTTTTCCTTGATCTGGCGGACGCGCTCACGCGTAAGGTCGAGACGCTCGCCGATCTCCTCGAGGGTCATCTCCTGGCAGCCGATGCCGAAAAAGCTCTTGATGATCTCACGCTCGCGCGGCGTGAGGATCTGCAGCGCACGCTCGATCTCGGTGCTGAGGGACTCGTTGGTCAGGCCCTTGTCGGCACTCGGGGAATCGTCGTTGGGCAGCACGTCCAGCAGGCTGTTGTCCTCGCCCTCCACGAAGGGAGCGTCCACGCTGACGTGACGGCCGGACACGCGCAGGGTGTCGGCGATCTTGTCCTTGGGGATATCGATCATCTCGGCCAGTTCGTCGGTGGACGGCTGGCGCTCGTTCTCCTGCTCGAACTTGCCGAGGGCCTTGTTGATCTTGTTCAGGGAGCCCACCTGGTTGAGCGGCAGGCGCACGATGCGGCTCTGCTCGGCGAGGGCCTGCAGGATGGACTGGCGGATCCACCACACGGCGTAGGAGATGAACTTGAAGCCGCGGGTCTCGTCGAACTTCTCGGCGGCCTTGATCAGGCCGAGGTTGCCCTCGTTGATCAGGTCGGGCAGGCTCAGGCCCTGGTTCTGGTATTGCTTGGCCACGGAAACGACGAAGCGGAGGTTGGCGCGGGTGAGTTTCTCGAGCGCCTCCTGGTCGCCCTTGCGGATGCGCTGGGCGAGTTCGACTTCCTCTTCCGGGGACACCAGCTCCTCGCGGCCGATCTCCTGGAGGTACTTGT